>CAZDLD010000008.1:13951-27365 GCA_964506355.1 uncultured Hydromonas sp. | reverse complement strand
GATAATATGAGTTGGTTAGATAAAATTTTACCCCCACGGATGCAAACGACACAGGCAAAAAAACCAGAAATGCCCGATGGTCTGTGGATGAAGTGTCCTAAGTGCGAGGAAGTTTTATATAAGTCTGATTTAGAAGCCAATCAGCACGTATGCCCGAAATGTGATCATCACCTGCGTGTGAAAGCACGTGCGCGTATTGAACAATTATTGGACGCGGACAATCGCGTGGAACTGGCGCAGGAAGTCAAACCTGTTGACAGTTTGAAATTCAAAGACAGCCGCAAATACACCGACCGTTTGACCGAAGCCGTGCAAAACACGGGTGAAACCGAAGCGTTGGTGGTGCAAGCAGGTACGATTTTGGAGCAGCCAGCGGTCATCGCGGCGTTTGAATTCGACTTCATGGGTGGCTCTATGGGCTCTGTGGTCGGCGAGCGTTTTGTGCGCGGTGTGCGTCATGCCATCGAAACCAATTCAGCATTCATCAGTATTTCAGCGTCTGGTGGCGCGCGTATGCAAGAGGCCTTGTTGTCTTTGATGCAGATGGCGAAAACCACAGCGGCATTGACCTTGTTGGCTGAGAAAAAATTACCGTATATTTCATTGTTGACCGACCCGACCATGGGCGGTGTATCGGCGAGCTTTGCCTTTATTGGTGACGTGGTGGTGGCAGAACCCAACGCTTTGATTGGCTTTGCAGGTCCTCGCGTGATTGAACAAACAGTGCGCGAAACCTTGCCTGAAGGCTTTCAACGTTCTGAATTTTTGTTGGAGCACGGCGCGATTGACATGATTGTTCACCGCAAACAAATGCGTGAAGAATTGGCGCGTTTGATTACTTTGTTGCGCAATCAAGGTGAAATTCCAAGCGCGTGAGCCTTGATTTGACCGCTTTGTGTACAATACCGCAATGGTTTCATTGCGGTATTTTTATTTGTTATTTGGGATAGACGATGGTATTTGATAATCTGAACGACTGGCTGGCGCACTTGGAAACGGTGCACAAATCGGCCATTGATTTGGGCTTGGAACGTGTGGGCGAGATGAAGCAGCGCTTGCAAGCGGCAGGGCTACTCAAACTGAATTATCCCATCATCACGGTGGCTGGTACGAATGGCAAAGGCTCCACCTGTGCTTATCTGGAGCAAATTTTGCTGGCGGCGGGCTATAAAGTGGGTTGCCACACCTCGCCGCATGTGCTCGAATTCACCGAGCGTGCGCGTTGGGCAGGGCAGGATGCGAACGAAGTGCAGTTGTTGCCACATTTTCATGCGCTCGAAGCGGTGCGTCTGCAAGCGCCTGAAATTTCTTTGACCTATTTTGAATTCACCTTGCTCGCCATCATGTGCTGGTTCGGTGCGCAGCAGCCGGATGTGGTGGTGCTCGAAGTCGGCTTGGGCGGACGCTTGGATGCGTGCAATGTGTTCGACCCTGAGGTGTCGATTGTGACTTCGGTGGACATCGACCATGTGGGCTTTTTGGGCGATACGCGCGAGGCGATAGGCTTTGAGAAAGCTGGGATTTTCCGCTCGGGAAAGACCGCAGTCTGTGCCGATCCGAATCCACCGCAATCCTTGATTGACCATGCGCACGCCATTGGTGCGCATTTGAAACTCATCAACCGTGATTTTCGTTACCAAGTGGTGCAGGACGATCAGCGCAAACAATGGCGCTTTGTCGGCGAGCACAGCACGCGCAATTCCTTGGCCATGCCTGCGATGCGTGGCGACTATCAGCTCGCCAATGCCTCAGCTGCGCTGGCCGCGCTCGATGCGCTGCGTGAGCGTTTGCACGTGCCGCAGCAGGCGGTGCGCACGGGCGTGTCCAACGCGGTGGTGCGGGGTCGATTCCAAGTCCTACCCGGTCAACCGATTACGGTTCTGGACGTGGCGCACAACGCGCATGCGGCGCGGGCTTTGGCCAAAAACATCAATCAAATGGGCTTTGCACCTTACACCCACGCGGTGTTTGGTGCGATGGCGGACAAAGACATCGAGGCGGTCATGCGCGCCATGAAGGACGCTGTGGATCACTGGCATTTGTGCGCCTTGCCCAGTTCGCGTGCAGCCACGCCTGAGCAATTGCAAGCCAGTCTGATGAACACAGGCTTTGTCGTTGATGCCGAGCACAGCGTGCACACCCATGAATCGGTGCAACAGGCTTTGCTGCAATTGTCCACACAAGTGCCGCCCAGTGATAGAATAGTCATATTTGGTTCATTTGTGACGGTTGAGCAGGCTTTGCTGGGTATGCCGCGCGCCTGAAGTCCGCACGGTGGACTTGGTGCACAATAATTTTTGGAAAGATTGAACGATGAAGTGGCTCAATAACTTAATTCATGGCAAAAACACCGAGTCAGAACGCGATGCGACCGCTTCGGTGCGCCCGCCGAGCACGGACATGCGCAGCGAATTGGGCTTGCAGTCCGATGGTCAGTCGGCTGTGCGCATACGCCCGAACAAGGTCAATCCGAGCGCTGGCAGTGTGATGCACCCAGAAGCCGCCGCGGTGTATGACGAAGAGGTGCGTTTGCATGATTTGAAAGTGCGCGCCCGTCGTCGCCTGATTGGTGCGGCGGTGTTGCTCACGGCGGCGTTTATTATATTGCCATGGGTGTTTGATGACCAACGCAAACAGACCGCATCTCAGGTCTCAGTGGTCGTGCCCGATAAAAATGTTCAATTTGATGTGAAAAATCCACGCGCCACCGATGACAGCCTCAAAGCTGCGGCAGACAAGGCGGCTGCGGATAAATCAGCCACAGATAAATCAGCCACAGATAAATCAGCCGCCAAGCCCGTCGCGCCGAATGATTTGCTCTACCCGCCGCAAGCCAATAGCGCCCCCGCGCAGGTGACCCCGCCCAAAGCGGCAACGACCAAACCAGAAACCACACCGCCCAAACCAGTGGAACCAGCGCCAGCGGCCAAGCCAGTACAAAAATACGCGGTGCACATCGGTCTGGTGACCGATGGCAAAGAGCTGGACACTTTATTGACCAAGTTGCGTGCAGCGGGTGTCGAACCTCAGCTCAAAACCGTGGTGGTGGATGGCGTGAGCAAAACCCGTGTGCGTCTGGGATTGTTTGACACCCAAGCGCAAGCCGCCGCAGCAGCTGCCAAAGCCAAAGGCTCGGCCAAAAATCCCGTCGTGATTGCCATTACCCCTGAGCCGTAAATCCACGGCTCTCACAATCCTCACGCCTTACACATCCATCACACCATCACGAAATGTCCCTATGACTCAGGTTTCTAACTCGGCTGCACCAGTGCCCAGCGCAGCAAACACCCCCGCTGCGAAGACCTACACCGCGTTTATCGCGGCGGCGTGCTTAATCTTGCTGGTGACGATGGGCATCCGTCAGTCGCTCGGACTGTTTGTTCAGCCCATCGTGCTCAACACAGGCATGTCGATTGCCTTGGTCAGTTTGGCCATGGCTGTGGGGCAGGTGCTTTGGGGCTTTTCTCAGCCCATCGCAGGGATGCTCGCCGAGCGCTATGGTGTGCGCGTGGTGGCGATGCTGGGCCTGTTGTTCATAGGTGTGGGCTTGGGTACGGTGCCTTTGTGGCACAACGCCACGGGCGTGTTTGCCACCTTTGGGATTTTATCGGCGGTGGGTGCAGGCTTTGCCAGTATTTCTTTATTCATCGGGGCTGCGGTACAGCTCGTGCCTGAGCACCGCACAGGCTTGGTCTCAGGTTTAATCAATGCATCCAGCTCGTTGGGGCAGTTTATTTTTGCACCGCTGGTGTCGTTTTTCCTCAGTATTTGGACGTGGACCACGGCGGCGGCGAGTTTAGGCTTAATCGCGTTTGCGAGTTTACCGCTGTTGTTTTGGCTCACTGGGCGCGTGATTCATGCTCAAGCGCCCAAGCAAAGTGTGGACACATCTGACTCATCTGACCCCGCTTCGGTCTGTTGCGGTGTGTCTGCACCTGTACCCGTTGCGAAAGTGGGTTTTCGCCATGCGTGGAGTTCGCGCAATTATCGTCTGTTGCATTTGGGTTTTTTCACTTGTGGTTTTCACATCGCATTTTTGGTCACGCATTTGCCTGGTGCGGTGTCCATGTGTGGTCTGCCAACGACTGTGGCGAGTACGGCTCTGGCTGTGATTGGCTTTACCAATGTGTTGGGCAGTTTGGCCGTCGGACAAATTTGTCAAAAATTCTCCATGCCCAAGGTTTTGGGTAGTTTGTACCTCATCCGTGTGTTGGCGATATTGTTTTATATGGTTGCACCGAAAACCGATGTTACGTGGTATATCTTTGCAGGTCTGTTGGGCATGACTTGGTTGGCGACGGTGCCGCCCACGGCAGGCTTGGTTGGCGGCTTGTTTGGTTTGCGCAACATCAGCACCTTGTTTGGCTTGACCATGTTCTCGCATCAAATTGGCGCATTTTTGGGCGCGTATTTGGGCGGTTTGGCTGTGCAGTACACCCACAGTTTTGATTGGATGTGGTGGGCGGATGCGGCCTTGGCGCTGATTGCGGCGATAGCCAGTTATGCGATTGTACAGCCGTCCAAAGCGATTGCGACGAGCTAATCAGCACTGGCTTAATCGACAAAACCACAGCATCTGCTGTGGTTTTTTTATGGCGTCGCTGGCACGAATCGAACGTGCGACCCTCTCCTTAGGAGGGAGATGCTCTGTCCACTGAGCTACAGCGACGGTGTTTTGAGAGGCGCAATTATAGCACTGCGAAACACAGTTTAACTGTGCATATCATGGACTTTGCAATAAATTACCGTCTGTTTGATACATTTATCAAAATTCAAGAGTATGATGAATCCACATCTGTAGTGATGAGGTGCTTTTTCAAGTATTGGAGAATATGGTGAATGAGTTAACCCGAGAAGCGCTCGCGCAAGTGCCCGAGGCGCATAAGGCTGAGGCTGAACGTTTGTTTCACAACAATGATTTATTTTGGCTGCTGTACGCAGACGCACAGGATGATGATGTGCAGGTCAAACTGTACTACGCAGGTCGTGCGGTCAAGCCCTTGTTTCAATCTGGATTAGAAGCGATTGAGTATGCGATTATGGGCGTGAGTGGCAAGCTGCACGTCGATTACTCCGACGCCGCGCCGCAAGGCACACGCGAGTTGGGCAATCAACGCAATTACGGCAATCATTTCAACAACACCAAATAACGCGTCTAAATCCAACGAACGTGCAGTCATTACAAGACAATATCGTCCTCGTCGCTCATCTCATGAGGTGTTTCAGAGTGCGCAATGCGAGCCTGCCAGCGCATCCAAGCGCGCGACACCAAGGGCAGGGCATAGATGGGGAACTGCATCGCGCCAATCAAGGGCAGGTATTGATGCCCCAAAAACGGCGCAGCAATGGTGAAAGTCAGCAGTACATTGCGCCCACCAGAGGCCACTGCCGCTGATATGGATTGCGCCATCGGGTGCTTGCGATAAATATAGTAATTGAGCCAAAACAAGCCTGTCACCAAAGCCGCCGCCAGCACCAACAAATACCCTGCGTGGATGGGGTCGGTGTCAAACACTTTACGATACCCACCAATCAAACCAAAAGGAAAACTCATCACCAACAGCAGGGTGACTTTGGAGAGCTGTTTGTGCACTTTGAGCAAAACCGATTCAGCCACCCAACGATGCACCAAGGCCGACACCAACATCGGGCCAACGATGAAAATCAACAGGCGTTTGACATACAGCACCATATCCAGCGACACATGCCCTGTTTGGAACCACCACAAATTGATGAACAGCACGACGGGCATGACTAAAGTCGATGCGATGGTCAGCGCCATGGCGTACAAAGGCTCAAAGCCAATGGAGCGCACGATGGCAGGAGTGGCAAATAGCGAACCCGTGGCCATGATGGCAGCGACGGCGAGCAGCAGCTCGCCGCGTATTCCCAATGCATAAGACACCCCAATGAACAAAACCGACATACCCACGGTGTGCAAGAGCGCGTAGCGCCAGACCGATGCTTGTGAGAGTGCTTGTATCAATTGACCTTGGTTGATGGCCATCAAGGTAAAAAACATCAAGAAAAACAACACCATGGGTAAATACGGCAGCACATGGTCGGCCCAACTGGGAAAAGCAAATCCGAGCAGGGTGGCCAAAATCATGAACAATGCGGAATGGTGGGAAATGAAATTTAAGATGCGCATGGCGGGCAATCGGTGAAACAACGGTTAAATAGTGAGCAGGTGTACTGAACAGATCAGTTGAGCTGGGTTAAATGCAGATAAATACGGCTAATCTCAGCGAACAACCCAGATTAAAGGGGCAAAACCTGAACAGGCACACGGTTGGACAGCGCGCACATTAACTCGTAACCGATGGTGCCAGCTGCTTGTGCAACTTCATCGATGGGCAGTTGTGCGCCCCACAACTCAACCTCGGTGCCAATCTGCGCATTAGGAATAGGGGTTAAATCAACCATCATCATGTCCATGGACACACGGCCAATCAGCCGCGTGCGCACACCAGCCACCACAATTGGCGTGCCATCTGGGGCGTGTCGCGGATAGCCATCGGCATAGCCGCAGGCAATCACGCCGATGCGCATGTCGTGCGGCGCGACAAAGCTCGAACCATAACCGATGGCTTGACCTGCGGCAATGCTGCGCGTGGCAATCACACGCGTGCTCAGAGTCATGGCTGGGCGCAGGCCACAGTCAGCGGCGCTTTTATCCGCAAAGGGCGAACCACCATAAATCATAATCCCAGGGCGAACCCATTGGCCGTGCGTGACAGGCGCGCTCAAAACGGCCGCCGAGTTGGACAAACAGCATTCAGTCTGTGGTTGACACTCGAGGATGGGCGCGCTGACTTGTCCAAACTGACGCCATGCCGAGTCAGCTCCTGCTTCGAGGTCTGCATTGGCAAAGTGGGTCATCAAGCTGATGTGCGCCACCACGGGCATGTTCAGTAATTGCTCGTGGGCGCTGGCAAAATCAGTGGCACTAAGACCCACGCGGTTCATGTCGGTATTGAGTTTGAGGTAAACATCCACCCGACCTGTGTAACCAAATTGGCTGACTGCGCTGCGCAGCCAGTCAATTTGTTCAAACTGGTGGATGACCACCGTGAGATTGTGCGCAAACACTGTGGCGTAATCGTCCACACCGAAGCAGCCCTCGAGCATCAAAATGGGTTGGGTCCAGCCCAAAGCACGCACGCGCAACGCCTCGTCAAAATCCAGCATGGCCAAACCATCGGCGCCGCTCAAGCCTGCATAAATGCGCTCGATGCCGTGGCCATAGGCATTGGCCTTGATGACCGCCCACAGACGTGCGTTCGCATCACGCGTGGCGCTGCGTGCGCGCTCAAGGTTGTGGGCAATGGCGGCAGAGTCTATGGTGGCAAGTATGGGGCGGGGCATGGGGGTCTCGATTGGGCGTGCTTGAGCAGTGATGTGCTGTTGTTTGGACTGCAACTCAGGCTAAAGTCGTATTGTAGAGTGGTTTGAGCGAAAAATCCATGCGCAGGCGCGTTGCTGAACTGTATTCAAGCCATGCAATGAAGTGCAATGACGTACGATGACGTGCAATGACGTGCAAGGGTGTTCAACTCGGCCTTAACTGGCTAAAGTATTGGCTTATAAAGATGGAATATGTTATAAAGCAAGTAATGACAACTATAAGCTTTTAAGCGTCTGTTGGGCGAGTACGGCGGCCTGCGGCGTTGCGATTATCCATTATGAAGCGTTCTTTCTACACAGTTCTGGCAGCTCAATTTTTCTCCTCTTTGGCCGATAACGCACTGATACTTGCCAGTATTGCTTTGCTGCGTGAAGCGTTGAACAGCAACACCCCTGGCGAGAGTGAACCTTTACTCAAATTCTTTTTTACCGTCGCTTATGTGGTGCTCGCACCCTTTGTCGGTGCGTTTGCCGATTCGCGCCCCAAAGGCACGGTGATGTTCATCACCAACCTGATTAAGGTCGCAGGCTGCGCCACCATGCTGGTCGGCGTGTCGCCTTTGATGGCGATGGTCATTGTCGGACTCGGTGCGGCGGCATACTCGCCAGCCAAATACGGCATCGTCACCGAACTGGTGCCCGCCAATCAATTGGTCGCGGCCAATGGTTGGATAGAAGCGCTGACCGTGTTGTCGATTATTTTTGGTACGGTGCTTGGAGGCTTTTTGTCCTCAACGGGTCTGCATCAGTGGGTGTTGTCGGTCAACCCCGCTTGGAAGCTCTCGCCTGCATTGACTGCGGTCACATTAATTTGTGGCGTGTATGGTATTGCGGCGATTTTGAATAAATTGATTCCCGACACGGGCAAGCGCTATCGCGATCAGCACATTCATCCGATGTTGTTGATTAAAGACTTCATCACCAGCTCAAAAATTTTGTGGACGGATAAACTCGGTCAAATCACGCTGGCCATCACCACCTTGCTGTGGGGTGTAGCAGCGGTGATGCAGTTTATTGTGCTCGATTGGGCGCAAATTGATTTGGGCAAAAATTTGAAAGAAGCTTCCTACATGCAGGCCTTTGTAGGGGTCGGCAGTACTTTGGGCGCGGTGCTGGCGGCTCGATACATCTCGATGCGCAAAGCCACTCGCGTGATACCGATTGGGATGTTTGTGGGTATTTCGCTCATCAGTATGCTGTGGATACGCTCGGTGTGGTTGGCCTTTCCATTGATGATAGGCATTGGCGCGCTCGCAGGGTTTTTCCTTGTGCCGATGAACGCCATGTTGCAGCACCGTGGTTATACCTTGCTCTCGGCTGGACACTCGATTGCGGTGCAGAACTTCAATGAAAATCTGAGTATTTTGGTGATGTTGGGCGTGTACTATCTGCTCAAGAGCGCGGGCATGACTTTGCACCAATCGATTGTGATTTTCATCGTGTTGATTACAGTGCTGATGGCCTTGTTCTACGTGTGGTATTTGTATAATCGAAAATTCCACAATGCCGATGCGCTGATTGACGAAATTCCCGAACACCATTGATGCCCGCTATGACGACTGAACAACTGCTCGAACTCATCCGCAAAATCCCCGATTACCCCAAAGAGGGGATTTTGTTCTACGACATCACCACAGCGCTGCAAGACCCGCAAGGCTTGCGTGCGATTATTCAAGGGATGTTGGCGCACTGCGCTGGCTTGAACATTGATAAAGTGGTGGGGACTGAGGCGCGCGGCTTTATATTTGCACCCACAATCGCATACGAGCTGGGTGCGGGCTTTATCCCCGTACGCAAACCGAATAAACTCCCTGCGCAGTGCATCGGTTATGACTATGCACTTGAGTATGGCAGCGACCGCTTGGAAATGCACACCGATGCGATTAAAGCAGGCGATCGAGTGCTCATCGTTGATGATTTGCTCGCCACAGGCGGCACGGCACATGCGTGTACCGAGCTGGTCAAACAGATGGGGGGCGAGGTGGTCGGATTGAGTTTTTTAATTGAGTTGGCGGGGCTGGGCGGTCGGGATAAATTGGCGGCTTATAATTGCCACTCTTTGTTGACCGTGCCGGCTTAAGCTCACCCACACTAAAGGGCATTGCCCAAGGATATGACTATGAAACAATGGATAATGGCGTGTGTGTTGGCGTTGGGATTGAGCTTGAGCGCGTGTCAAACGCTGCCAGCGGCGAGCGAACGCAATTCGGTGGTCGTGGACAAAACCATGGTGCACTCGTTTCACTTGGGCCGCAATGCGGCGGCTAAATCGTATTTATTGATCGTGCTCAATGACAAGGGTACGCAGACCATGGAGGCCACGGCCGCGAAGGGGCAGCCCTTTGACATCGTGTTGGACGGACATCGTTACGAGCAATCAGCGCAGGTCAATACGGGCTTTTTGGTGCTCAATCCTGCGGCGGGGGAATGGGATCAGAGCAGCTTAAATCAATTGCTTAAATGATGGCATGGATAGCGGATTGAACTGTCGAGTCTAAATTAAAAAATGGGTGCAGATGCACCCATTTTTGATTGTTGAAAAATGCTTCCCACTTCCTGAGGTCGCGAGAGGGTGATGGCACAACTCTTTAAATATTCCGAAGTTGCTCGCCCTTCATCCCTCTCCCCAACCCCTCCCCCACTTGGGGGAGGGGCTTTTTGGAGGTGAAAATGGGTGCACATGCACCCATTTTTGTTGTCCATTGACTACTTTGGTTTACTTTTTGCGTGAGGACTTGCGCGCTGCGCTGCGACTGGGTTTGTCCGTGGGTTTATCCATGGTTTTCTTGCCGCTGCTGCTGTTGTTGTCTGGCTTTTTACCACGTGTGGAGCCAGATTTCTGTCCAGATTTTTTCACCGCATTTTCCAGCACAAAGTCAATTTTGCGCGTGTCCGAGTCCACTGCCGCGATGCGCACTTGCACCGCGTCCCCCAGACGGTAGCTCATGCCCGAGGTGCGCCCCTTTAGACTGAAGCTCGCTTCATCGAACTCGAAATAATCTTGACCCAGTTCTGAGATGTGAATCAAGCCATCGACAAACACATCGGTCAAGGTCACAAACGCGCCAAACTGAGTGACCGCAGAAATCGTGCCTGCCATGACTTCGCCAATAAATTGCTTCATGTATTCACACTTGAGCCATGCCGTGACATCGCGTGAGGCTTCGTCCGCACGGCGCTCACACATGGAGGTGTGCTCGCCCAAACGCTGCCAAGTGAGTTGGTTTGGGTCGGGCTTGGCTTTGGTTTTTTCCGTGTTTTTAAATGCCGCATCGACGACGGTGACTTTTTTGCGTGTGTCTTCAAGCAAGGTCAATCCATCGGTCAGTGGCGTATAGCGCTGTCCCAATAAAATCGATTTGATGGTGCGGTGAATCAGCAAGTCAGGGTAGCGGCGAATCGGCGATGTGAAATGCGTGTATGCCGAGTACGCCAAGCCAAAGTGACCCAGATTATCGGGCGCGTAGACCGCTTGCTGCATCGAGCGCAGCAATAAGGTCTGTAAGGTTTGGGCGTCAGGACGTCCTGCGACTTGGCGCATGACTTCGGCGTAGTCTTGTGGGGTCGGTTTGTCGCCACCACCCATGCGCAGACCTGCGAGCTGTAGATTTTTGCGCAGGGTTTCGAGTTTTTCAGGCGTTGGGCCTTCGTGCACACGATACAAGCTGGGGCGTTCGCACTGTGCGATGAATTCGGCGGCGCAGACATTGGCGCACAACATGCACTCCTCAATGACGCGGTGGGCATCGTTGCGGGTGCGTGGCAAAATTTCTTTGATTTTGCCGTTTTCATCCGAAACGATGTAGGTCTCGGTGGTTTCAAATTCCATTGCGCCACGCACGTCGCGAGCTTGTAGCTGCAGGTGGAACAGCGCATACAGGTTCTGAATGTGTGGGGCGACCGCTTGGTGCTCGGCGCTGAGCACACCCGTGCCCTCCGAGAGGTATTCCCACACTTGATTGTAGGTCAGGCGCGCGGCGGAGTGCATCACCGCGGGGTAGAATTGGTAGGCCGTGACGTGGCCTTCTAAATCCAACACCATGTCCGCGACCATACACAGGCGATCGACGTGCGGATTGAGCGAGCACAATCCGTTGGATAGTTTTTCGGGCAACATCGGTATGACGCGGCGCGGAAAATACACACTGGTCGAGCGCAAGATGGCGTCTTCGTTCAGTGCGGTCTTATCCTTTACATAGTGGCTGACATCGGCAATCGCCACCAACAGTCGATAGCCCGTGAGCTTGCGCCCCACTTTAATCGGTTCGCAATACACCGCATCATCGAAGTCGCGCGCATCTTCGCCATCAATGGTGACCAAGGGCACGTCGCGCAAATCGACACGCCCCTGCAAATCACTCTCAAGGACGGTGTCAGGCAATTGAGCGGTTTGGCGCTCGGTGGCGGCCGAAAATTCATGCGGGATGTCGAATTTGCGCACGGCAATTTCGATTTCCATGCCCGCATCGTCGGCGTTGCCCAATACTTCAACCACGCGCCCTGTGGGCATGCTGTATTGATTGCCGTACTCGATGAGTGCGACCACCACAATTTGGTTGACCGTAGCGCCTTTTAAGTCCGCTTCATCGACCATGATGTCGGTGCGCAGACGCACGTCATCGGGGCTGACCAGCCACACGCCATTCTCACGAATCAGATGACCGACCACTTGTGCGAAGCGACGCTCAAGCACTTCGACCACATCGCCCTCGCGTTTGCCGTTGCGTGCGGTGCCGATTATGCGCACGGTGACTTTGTCGCCGTGCCAAGCGCCATTCATATTGCGCTCATTGATAAAGACGTCTTCGCCTTCGGGGTTGTTGACAAAGCCGTAACCGTCTTTGTGCGTTTGCAACACACCGCTGACTAAATTTTGATCGCTGTTTGGTTGCAATAGACCTTTGGGTGAAATTTTGATGTCGCCTGCAGCGGCGAGTTGATCGATGAGGTTTTGTAAACCCGATACTTTCGCGGGCGGCACATCGAGTTCTTGAGCGAGGACCAATGTGTTCAGAGGGCGTTTATAGACCGAGGCGTGGGTGAAAATCACGTCGAATACAGCAGATTTGCTGGGCAAGCCTGCCATTTTATCGATGCGTGTGCCCAAAGGTTTGGGTGCAGGAGGCGGCGCAGCTTGAACTGTAGGCGCGCTGCGCGGCGTGAGTAAGGCGGCTGATTGCTTGGTTTTTTTGGGCGATGAAGCGGCGCTGGGTGCTGAACGGGTGTCAGCTGAAACGGGTTTTGAGTTTGATTTTTTAGAGTTTGATTTCATTGAGTACAAATAAATGACAAAGAGGATGCCGAAAATTGGCAAACGCGTTATAATGCGAACCGCATTAAGGAATAGCTCATACAATACATGAAAACCATGTCATTCGTATGACTATCTAAGTGATGTGTTGTGTTTCAAAGCCCAGGTGGCGAAATTGGTAGACGCGCCAGGTTCAGGTCCTGGTGGTTGCTCTACTGTGGAGATTCGAGTTCTCTCCTGGGCACCAATTCATAGACCCCTCAACAATCATGTTGAGGGGTTTTTTGTTAAGCTGAATTTTTCAAAGTCATGCAACAGCATGTCAATATTGATTTAGCTTAGCACAGCGCATTTCGCGCCATAAAAGTGTTCGAAATTGGAAAATTACAACAATAAATGAACGACCGTTCTTTTATTAACCATTTTCAGTTATGATAAGATACCACGAAGCGAGGCACAAGGTCGCTTCGGGACAAAACTATTTGAGCAGTATGCACACTATGAGGAGAGTCGCATGGACAACATCGAGCGCGATGTGATGGAATATGATGTGTTGGTGGTGGGTGGTGGTCCTGCGGGTCTGGCCACGGCGATTCGCCTCAAGCAACAGAACGATCAAATCAATGTCTGCTTGATTGATAAAGGTTCTGAGCTGGGTGCGCACATTCTCTCGGGTGCGGTCATGGATCCGATTGCGATGAACGAGCTGTTCCCCGACTGGAAAGAGCGCGGCGCGCCACTGAACCAGCCCGTCAC
>CAZDLD010000008.1:0-13941 GCA_964506355.1 uncultured Hydromonas sp. | reverse complement strand
GGCAAGGATGTATCAGTTGTCGTCCTCGAAAAAGGCGGCGAGCCAGGTGCCCACATCTTGTCGGGCGCGATCATGGATCCCAAAGCATTGACCGAGTTGTTCCCCAATTGGAAAGAATTGGGCGCGCCATTGAATGTGGCGGTCACCCACGATGAATTTTTGTTTCTGTCTGAGACTGGGGCAAAAGCCACACCACAATGGATGCTGCCGAGTGTGTTTCACAATCAAGGCAACTACATCGTCAGCTTGGCCAATGTGGTGCGCTGGATGGGTGAGAAGGCTGAAGCGGCAGGGGTTGAAATTTACCCTGGCTTTGCCGCAGCCGATGTGTTGTACGACGAGCAAGGCGCGGTTAAAGGCGTGGTGACGGGCGATGTGGGCATCGGTAAAGATGGTCAGCCCACAGCGCAGTATCAACCCGGTATGGAGCTGCACGCCAAATACACCGTGTTTGCAGAAGGTGCGCGTGGCCACTTGGGCAAGCGATTGATCGAGCGCTTTTCACTCGATGCTGGGCGTGACCCACAGGCCTACGGCATTGGTTTGAAAGAGGTGTGGCAGGTGCCCGCCGAGCAGCATCAAGAAGGTCTGGTGGTACACACGGCAGGCTGGCCATTGGATGCGCACACCTATGGCGGCTCATTTTTGTACCACATGGGGGACAATCAAATTGCCTTGGGCATGGTGGTTGGTTTGGACTATGCCAATCCCTACCTGTCGCCATTTGAGGAGTTCCAGCGCTACAAAACCCACCCCGCGATTGCCAAATACCTCAAGGGTGGCAAACGCGTCAGCTACGGTGCACGTGCCATCACTGCGGGTGGGATACTGTCCTTGCCGCAGATGTATTTTAAAGGTGGGGTTTTGGTCGGTTGTGAAGCGGGCACGCTCAACGCCTCGCGCATTAAAGGCTCACACGCCGCAATCAAGACAGGTATGTTGGCCGCCGAATCAATTGCCAGTGCATTGAGCGCAGGGCGCGAGCGCGACGAGTTGGCTGAGTACGAAGCAGCCTTCCACGACTCGTGGCTCAAAGCTGAGCTGTGGAAGTCGCGCAATTTCAAACAATGGTTCAAAAAAGGCCGTACTGTGGGCACGCTCATGACGGGCGTTGAGCAAAAACTATTGGGCGGGCGCATTCCGTGGACCATCCATCGCAAGAAAGCGGACTACGAATGCATGTTGCCCGCAGCGCAGTGCACGCCGATTGATTATCCCAAGCCTGACAATGAATTGAGCTTTGATCGACTCTCGTCGGTGTTTATTTCGAACACCAACCACGAGGAAAATCAGCCCGCGCATTTGACCCTTAAGGATGCCAACGTGCCTGTGGATGTGAACTGGGTACAGTTTGCTGGGCCTGAAGCGCGTTATTGTCCGGCAGGGGTGTATGAGTTTGTCGAGGATGCAGCAGCAGCGCATGGTCAGCGTTTGCAAATCAACGCGCAGAACTGCGTACACTGCAAGACCTGCGACATCAAAGACCCGACACAAAACATCGTTTGGGTCACGCCAGAAGGCTCAGGCGGCCCGAACTACGGCAATATGTAAGCTCAGTTCGTTAGATCGCACAAACAAAAAGACGCAGATATTTTCTGCGTCTTTTTGTTAGAACTTTCATGGAGCCGCGTTGGGTGTCAGGCCCACTCACTCATCATCAAGTTTGTCGTCCCAGTTATTCGGCGCTTCTCCTGCTGCATAGATCACTCGCATTTGCATCGGTTTGCGCGAGGCTTCAATCAACACCAAGCGATCGATATTGGGGTGTTTGCCCGGATTGGCGTGCGCGTCAGCGGTGTGCTCAGCATACAATTCCAATCCACGTTTGGCCGCGTAGATGTCCAGCTCGCCCATGGTTTTGAATAAATAATAATACAGCGCCAAAGAGCCACGTTGTCCGTCCAAGTTGCCGATGGTCGACAGGACTTGACCGTCCTGTGAAATTTCGATGGCTTCAACGGTGCTGATGTCTGGGAACTGCTCCAAATTCTCGGCAAAGACGCTACTGGTTTTGAATAAACTCATGTGAACTCCTAAAAAGTGAATGTGTTGAAATCGTGCTTAACTGGCGGCTTGTAAAATCATTTCAATGTACAGCTGGCTGTCGGGCTCGCGCTGGTCGCGTTGCGCTTGCCACAGTATTTGCCCCAAACATTCCATCACCTGATGTGCCGCACTGTGCTCGTCGTCGTGCTTTTGACACAGTCGCTCGTAGGCATTGCGAATGCCATGGGGTTGGTCGATGGACAGCTGCTCGCTGATGGACAGATGCATGGACAGGTGCAAAAAAGGGTTGGTCTGTCCTGCTTCGGGAGGGAACTGCGCCGCTTCGAGTGCTTCAATCGGGCCGTTCAATACAGCGTGGTATTCGGGGTGCAGGTTCATCCAGTGCACAGCCATGCGCTCAATTGGGGCAAGGACTTGTTGGCGTTGAGACTTGTGCCATGCGTGGTAAAAAAACTGGCGCACTTCTTGTAGGGTGGGATTGAAAAGCATAGGTTCAAAGTTTGGATGAAAGATACGCTATTGTACCGTGATTGTGGGCGGCAGATGGGGCTTTGCGCGTGGCGGTATGTGATTGAAATTAGCGCCTAAAAAACCAGACAGGCGGCTAAATAGCCGCCTGTCTGGTTCGTCAAATTTGTTGTGAATGACGATTTATAGGGGGTAAATTACTTGTTACCGCCCAATAAGCTGCCCAATACAGAACCAATGTCGTTGGCATTGATTTGACCGTTTGGTGTGAGTTTGTTAATCAAACCTGGCAGGAGTTGAGCCAAACCGCCAGCTGCTTCGCCTTCAGACACGCCTGCATCTTGAGCAATTTGACCCAAAGTGCCGTTTTGGCCCAATGACGCTTGTATTTGCTCTGGAGATACAGGTTGGTTTTCGCCAGTGCCAATCCATGAATTGACTTGGTCACCCAAGCCTGCTTTGCTCAACATTTCTGTTAAACCGCCCAAGCCGCCAGCCACTTGTGCGTGCGCTTCTTGTGCTTGACCACCGCCGAGCAAGCCACCCAAGATGTCGCCCAAACCACCAGCGCCGCCTTGTTGTTGGCCACCGCCCAATAAGCCGCCGAGCATACCGCCCAAGCCGCCACCTTGTTGTTGGCCGCCGCCGAGCATAGAGCCGACCATGCCAGCCAGGCCGCCTGCGCCGCCTTGATTGCCACCCAAAACTTGTTTGAGTACTGCGTTGAGCAACGCGCCTTGAATGCCGCCGCCAGCGTTACCACCCAATGCTGCGCCTAATAAACCGTCCACTAATCCCATGATGTTTCCTTTACAGTGTGAGAACGAAGAGCCACGACTGTGTAGCCCTTACGAAGATTATGTTAGCACGAAATTTTCGTAGGGTGAGGTAAAACACGGGTTTTTTAGCGCTTAGGCAGTCGCAGTGACCAGAAACAGACTAAAAATCGCCCCAAAGTGCCTGTAATGCAGCGATGGCGGCCAATCCAGCGGTCTCGGTGCGCAACACTCGCTGCCCCAAAACCTTGGGGCGAAATCCGCATTTTTGAGCTGAGTCAATTTCGCGTGCATCAAAGCCAGATTCAGGACCCACCAAAAGCTGTATCGCTTGTGCGGCATGGGGGGCGGTCAATTCCTTAAGGCGCTGGGGTGCGCTGAGATTCTCGTCTGGGTGAAATATGATTTTGTAATCATTCGTGTTCTGCTGGCTGCTCAACCAAGTCTGTATGGGTTGAGCGCTGTGAAGGCGCGGGCAAACGTTGCGCCCCGATTGCGCGCATGCGGCAATAATAATGCGTTGCCAATGTTCGAGTTTTTTCGCGATGCGTTCAGGTGAGAGTTTGACTTGGCTGCGCGTGGAGAACAGCGGCACAATTTCAGTGACGCCCAGCTCGACAGCTTTCTCTATGGTCCAGTCCATTTTGTCCGCACTTGAGAGGCACTGCGCTAAGCTGATGTGCAGTGGCGATTCATTGGCGGTTGCGCGGCTGGCGCTCGTGCTCCATTGTGCCTGTGCGGATTTTTTTTCGATTTGGGTGATGCTCGCGCTGGCAATATTGCCCTGTCCGTCAAATAAATCGCACACATCGCCCACGCGCATGCGCAATACTGTGATGGCGTGGTGAAACACGTCAGGGTTGAGCGTGAATTCGGTGTCTGTGGACCACGGTGCTGGGCAGTAAAATCGAGAACGCATAAAGGCTTTCAAAGAATGGGGTGCCGCAGTCGCGGCGAAAGTTAGTATGGTATTTTAGCCCAAAGCAGGGCGGGCATCTGTTAAAATGCCCGACTGTGATGAATCCGCGCTTGACGGGTTCTGAAAATATGGAATTCATGTGTGAACTTTATTTCGAACAATGTTTGTATCGATGTTTGAATCCGTGTGTTTATATACCTGAATGATTGCCGAACTCAAAGAGAAAGCCTGCTATGTCCGCTCCCTTGTTAATTGAATTATTGACCGAAGAACTCCCACCCAAGGCCTTGGGCAAACTCTCCAGCGCTTTTGCCGATGGGGTGCTTGCGGGGTTGGTGAAGTTGGGTTTGGCCGATGCACAGGTGAAGGTTCATCCATACGCCACCACCCGCCGCTTGGCCCTGTTGATAGAAAACCTGCGTTCAACGCCAGACCATCACAAACGCCGTGAAAAAGTGTTGCCCGTATCGGTCGGACGTCAAGCCGACGGGTCGGCCAGTCCCTCTTTGGCTAAAAAACTCACGGCCATGGGCTTTGCGGACAAAGCCTTGGCCGATTTGGAAATTGAGAATGATGGCAAGCAAGACGTGTTTTTCCTCTCATATACCCAAACAGGCGCGGTACTGGCTGATGTCTTGCAAAATGTATTGAACGAAGCCGCGGCCAAACTGCCAATTCCAAAAGTCATGACTTATCAAATTCACGCAGGCACCACGGCCGAGCAAGACGTGCAATTTGTCCGCCCTGTCAAACGCTTGGTGGTGCTCTTTGGTGCAGATGTATTGCCCGTTACTGCGTTCGGCGTCAAGGCCGATCGCGTGACCGATGGTCATCGTTTCTTGGGTCGCACAGGCATCAATATTCCGAACGCGCATGAGTACGCACAGGTGCTGCGTAACGAGGGGCAGGTTGAACCTGATTATCAAATCCGCCGCGAGAGCATTTATGAGCAGTTGATTAACAAGGCGGGCGCACTTCAAGTGATCATGCCCGACGCTTTGCTCGATGAGGTCAATTCATTGACCGAGTGGCCCGTGGTCTACAAAGCGGCGTTTGAGCCTGAGTTTTTGGCGGTGCCGCAAGAATGTCTGATTCTGACCATGCAAACCAATCAAAAATACTTCGCGATGACCGATGCGAACGGTGCATTGGTTAATGAGTTTTTAGTGGTGTCGAATATTCTGACCGACACGCCAGAGCAGATTATCGAGGGCAATGCCCGCGTGGTGCGTCCACGTTTGGCCGATGCGCAATTTTTCTTCGAGCAGGACAAAAAGCGCAGTTTGGACGAGATGGTGGCCAAGCTGCAAACCGTGGTTTATCACAACAAATTGGGCTCGCAAGGCGAGCGCGTGGGTCGCGTGCAAGCGATTTCAAGCTATTTGGCCGAGCAGTTGGGTGCAAACGTGCTGGATGCACAACGTGCGTCGTTCATCACCAAAGCTGATTTGGTCAGTGATATGGTGGGCGAGTTCCCTGAATTGCAAGGCGTGATGGGGCGCTACTACGCGGTACATCATGGTGAAAAAGCAGATGTTGCTGCGGCTTGTGCTGAGCACTATCAACCGCGTTTTGCGGGCGATGCCTTGCCTGCGAGTCAAATCGGTTTAATCAGTGCGATTGCGGACAAGCTCGAAACACTGGTTGGCATCTGGGGCATAGGCCTGCAACCGACGGGTGAAAAAGACCCGTTTGCCTTGCGCCGTCACGCCTTGGGTGTGGTGCGTATGTTGCTTGAGAAACAATTGCCATTGTCGCTGAATGCCATGCTCAGTCATGCGCAAGCTCAGTTCGCAGGCAATCCACAGGTAAAAAACAGTGTGATTGAAATTCAAGCCTTTATGGTCGATCGTCTGCGTGGTCTGCTCAAGGATCAAGGATTTGTTCCCGCGCAAATTGAAGCGGTGTTGGCGAACAACCCAGATGATTTGTCCGAGGTGTCGAGTAAATTGCAAGCGGTTCAAGCGTTTGCAGCGTTGCCTGAAGCGGCAGACTTGGCCGCGGCCAATAAACGTTGTGTCAATATTCTGCGTAAAGCCCAAGAAAAATCTGAACCCATTGCACAGAGCGTGCGTACAGAGTTGTTGAGCGAAGTCGCAGAGCAATCATTGGCCCAGAGCTTGCAAGTGGTTGCGCCACAGGTCAATCAAGCGATAGCGCAGCGTGATTATGCGGGCGCATTGCAAGCATTGGCCAAACTGCGTGAGCCTGTGGATGCATTTTTCACTGACGTGATGGTGATGGCAGAAGATGCGGCAGTGCGAGCGAATCGATTGAAATTGCTGCATGATTTGGCGCAATTGATGAACGGTGTGGCGGACATTTCTCAGTTGGCGGCATCCTAAGCGCTAACGCCATGTGGTGTTGATAACCCAATATAACAGAGGCATGCAAGATGGTAGAACTCAAAGACAAGCATGAAAAACTCATCATCCTATCGCGCGATGGGGTGATCAATGAGTATCGTCCTGTCATTGCGGATCCAGATGACTGGGTGCCGATTGAGGGCAGCTTGGATGCCTTGGCCAAACTGCATCGTGCGGGCTTTCGCATCGTGGTGGCCACCAATCAGCCCAACATCATGCAGGGGCTGCTCACAGTGTCGCAATTGAATGCCGTGCATCAAAAAATGGACGATGAAATCGTCGCGGCGGGTGGTCAATTGGAAGCGATATTCTTTTGTCCGCACACGCCAGAGGCCAAGTGTGCGTGCCGCAAGCCTTCACCGACCATGCTCAATGACATTGCGGATCGATTCAATGTGCGACTCAAAGATGTAGTCTATGTGGGCGATACGCTCAATGACATGTTGGCTGCGCACGCTGCGGGCTGTCAGCCTTATCTGGTGTTGACGGGTAAGGGTGGGGAAACTTATGTCGATGCGGACATGCCCAGTGATTGCCATGTGCGCGTTAACCTAAAGGCTGTGGTTCGTGATTTGGTGGGTCGGATGTGATGCTCTAAGATAGATGCAATGTATGGTGATTGGCAATAAGATAAAAAACGACCGCTTAGTGACCCTTCGCGGTCATTTTTTATGGCAAATGAATTTATGTAAAAAATGTATTCAGTTCGGTGCATGAAATTTGTGTTGACCAGTAAAAAATGTGAAATATCAATGCTTCGCAAGCATTTTTATTGAGATTGAATGAAAATGTGAGAAAGAAGCAACAAGTCAAACTTGTTAAAGAATATTCTACAAAAATACTCTAACCCGTTGATTTTTTTAATGCTAGAATTAAACTAAATATAAGTTAGCTAGAGATAACACGTTCAAAATTAACAGATTGAAGTGTGTCAATGGCTGGAAGGTCAAAAATAAATGATGTATTTATCCCAAAATCAAACAACTGGAGTTTACTTGCGCACTAAGCAATTGCTTGTGTCTATTGTGATGTTGTGTCTGGTGTTGGCGATTGGCGCGTGCTCAAGCGTGAGAAGTGAAAAGGACTTGCTGCCAGGTAAGGTGCGTGTTTCAATAGTTGAAGGTGTAGATGGTTCTGTGCCGGGACAAAAGAAGACTAAATTTGTGCTGGGTGAAATGGTGTATCTCTACGTCTCTATCGGTTGGAGTGATGTTCAGCAAATAAAGCAAGCCGAAGTGAAATGGTACAATGCCAAAGGCGAAGAGGTGGGTTCAAAAATGAACAAGATTGATTATGCTCGTAAGCCCCATCATGCTTGGTTTTGGATAAGTAGTGCGCAATTGGGTAAAGGCGTTGTGCGTGCTGATTTGTATGCGGATGGGAAATTTTTGGTCAAAAAAGAATTTAACATTGTGGGGTCATCTAAGAAAGTGGTGAATAAATCTTGGTATGAAAAACTGTTTCAAAATGGCTCAACGGTTGAACATGAAAATACTGACATAAAACTCAATAAAACAAATAATGATACTGAGTCGAGTCGAGCTATGCAAAGTGGGGTCAATGTCCATGATGAAAATTGACTTCTTTCCTGTGTGGAAGCGGTGTATTTTGACGGCGCTAATTTGCGTTCAGAGGGGTCAAAAAAATATGCTAAGAATTGTAAAGAATGTATGGAAAAAAACCACTCTAGCGGGCGTGTTGGTTTTTTTTGCGTGTGTGGCATCTGCCGATATCGTTGATGATTTAATCGATGATGCTTATCATAATTACCCATCAATCAAATCAAAACAAATGGCGCAAAATTCTGCCGATAAAGAAATTTTGGCGGCAAAATTAAATTTTCTACCTACTTTGAGTGTTTCTGCACAGCCGTTCACAAAAAATTATGGCTACTACAATGGTGCGAGTGCTGGACCTTATACTGTTATTACGGTAAAGCAGCCATTGATTGGTGGCGGTCTTTATTAGAACTTAAAAATGACTAAAGCGAAGAAATAAGTTGAAGATTGGTCGGTTGAAGAGGCTCGCAGAGATGTGGCGGTTCGAGTGATTAATGCTTATGCTCAGTGGTATGGTGCGCACAAAAAACTAGAGGCAGCCAATGAAAGTGTTGTTGCGCATGAAAAATTTACTGATTTAATTACTCGTCGCATGACATCTGGTGTTTCTACTGAGAGTGAAGTGAATCAAAGTGCTTCACGCTTGGCGCAAGCAAAAGCCGAACAGGCCAGTTATCGTTCTGCAGAGTTTACGGCTTTGGTGTCGTTGAATCAATTGGTTGGACGGCAATTAAGTCGCGATGCGTTAATAAAAGGCGCTTTGGAAGAAGTGAAACTTCCCAATGATGTCATAAGTCAGGCATTGGCAGTGAGTCCAACCATACACAGACTTGAATTTGCCGCGCAAGTGGCAGAACATCAGGCTGGAGTTACTAAGGCTCAAGCCTATCCTCAATTGGTCTTGCAAGCTCAACAAACCAGAGGAGGGACCAATCCAAGTAGCGAAACAACAGCTACATCTACTACTGTTGGTGTAGTGGCTGAATATAGCAGCAGTAATGGTTTTGCGTCGATTGCCAGAGGAAGTGCCGCTGAAGACTTATATCGTGCAGCCTTGTTGGATGTTGATACAGCAAGGAGGGATGTTGTGGTACAAATCAATCAGGATGTGAGTGAGTATGAGTTTGCTAAAGTACGTAAAAAGTCTCTCGAGAAAACGGTTTCATTAACTCAAAGTGTTAGCGAGTCATACGATCGATTGTTTCGCGTTGGAAAAAAATCATGGTTGGATCTACTCAACTCTGTGCGTGAGCGCACCCAAACATTGACTGGCTTGGCAGACGTTGAGGTTACTTTGTTGGCGACCAGTCGCAGATTAAAAATATACACGACCTTGCAGGGTTCAGATGAGGATGTTAAATGATAGAGTCAACTAATGTGACACAAAAACCGAATTCCGAAGAGGGTGAAATGGTTCAAAATGCTTCTTACGATGATGGGGTTTTAAAGGCGGAGACTCCCGTTGCACCTAAGATAGACCAAAAGAATTCATTAATGTGGGCTATTGCACAAGCCGCTCGTTATCAGGGGACGGAAGTTGATCGTTTGCAATTACACGCTAGCATCACAGAACATCTGACTGAAATTGACAATGTTGAGACGGGTTTGTTTGAATGGCAAAAAGTTCTGGAAAATGTATGTGAAGACATTGATGTACGACTCGATGCGCCTACCGCTTATCCTGATCAAGCACGATTGCCGGCGGTGGTTTGGCATAAAGATCAGGGTTGGATTTTAATTCGAAATCAATCATTTAACGGTAATTGGCAAGCACAAAATTACCAAGAACAATGGTCTGAAATTCCCAAGGATGTTGAGATAAACTGTGTTCGCATGCATTTCCCGAGCGAGCGCGATAAGATGTCTGACAAGCCAGCATATCAACTATTTAAGGAAGTCTTTTGGGCGCATCGTAAGCCATTTTACGAAGCGAGCATAGCTACTATTCTAATCAGTTTGGTGGCTGTAGCGACTTCTATGTATTCGATGCAAATATACGATCGTGTAATTCCCACTAAGGCTTTTTCAACACTTGGTGTGCTAACTGTAGGTGTATTTATATTCATGATTTTTGACTTTGTTCTAAAGCATGCAAGATCGCTTTTGTCGGAAGAGAACGTGGTGGATATGGATAGTAAGTTGTCGCGAGAAATTTATTCACGATTGTTGAAAGTGCGTTTAGATCAAATGCCGAACTCTCTAGGTTCTCTTAGTGCGCAAATTCGCGGTTATGAAAGTATCCGGGCGTTTATGTCGTCAAGCACGTTGTATTTTCTGGTGGACTTCCCTTTTGGTGTTGTTTTTTTGATTTTAATTTCTCTGATTGCATCACCTTGGGTTGTTTTGCCTATCGTACTGTTTTTTATTATCGGTATTTTCATGGGCTTTGTTACCAAAGATAAAGTGGAATATCTTTCCAAAAGTTCCATGATGTCTTCAAATTTAAAAATGGGGCAATTGGTTGAAACAATCGAGGGTGCTGAAACAATCAAGGCTGGCGGTGGTGCTTGGAATATGTTGTCTAAATGGATAGATTTGAATGAAGAGACAATAAAGCAAGAGGTTGAATTGCGAAAGGTAACTGAGCTAGGAACTCACATCATTGGTTCATTACAGCAATTTACATACATCGCTGTTGTAGCAATTGGAGCATATTTGATAACTGAAGGTCATATGACGATGGGTAGTTTGATTGCGACGACTATTTTGAGTTCGCGAGTGACTGCTCCAGTAGCGATGCTTTATCAGTTGTTGTTGCGCTATGGTGGTGCTAAAGGAGCATTGGATGGCATTGAGGAGATGTACAAATTAAAAATGGATAACCATGATGCAGAGCGAGTTATTCTGCTAGAAAATTTAGAAGGTAAATACCAGCTAGAGGATGTGCGCTTTTCATATCAAAATGCACCGCGGAGCATTCACATACCAAATTTGGTGATTAATGCGGGCGAAAAAGTAGGGGTTTTAGGTGCGATTGGTTCAGGAAAATCAACTTTGTTACGCTTACTTTCAGGCATGTATCAGCCATTGACAGGTAAAATATTAATCGACAACGTTGATATTGGCCATATATCACGGCAAGTGCTGAGCGAGAAAATAGGTTATTTGCAGCAAGATCATCGCTTATTCAACGGCACGTTGCGTGAAAATTTACTGATAGGTACCTTAGACCCAGGTGATGAGGTAATTAAACAAGCAGCAGAGCGGACTGGGTTGGCTGCGGTAATTTCAAATCATCCTAAAGGGCTAGAGCTGCCGATTATGGAGGGTGGGCGAGGTTTGTCAGGAGGTCAGAAGCAATTGACTGCATTAACTCGTTTATTGATTAGCAAACCTTCCGTTTGGTTGCTTGACGAGCCCACTGCTTCAATGGATCAGCAAACGGCTGATCGATGCATGGGTGCGCTCAAGCAAGCGATTCAACCAGAGCATACGCTGGTTCTAGTGACGCACAATTTACAGCTATTATCATTTGTTACTCGCTTAATTGTCGTTGCAAATAATCGCGTTGTTATGGATGGCTCGAGAGATGAAGTAATAGAGCGCTTGCGAACTGGCCAAAATGCTCAACCATCGGGAACAAGTGCAGGTGCAGGTGCTAAAAAGTCAGATAATGACTCGATTTCAGCTGAGGCAAAAATGCAAGACAGTCGTGAAGAGAGCAAAGAAATTGAGCAGAGCCGTCAAGCGGATATTAATAATAAAGGGGACTTGTAATGAATAGGTTACTTAGTCTGTTAGGTGCTGATTCTAATGGCTCCTTAAGAAATGCTAGAGTGGTATTACGTTTATCGCTAATTGCATTTATAGCGTTTATGTTATGGGCTTATTTTACAGAAATTGATAAAACGATTACGGCTCAGGGTCAAGTGATTGCCAGTGACAGAACTCAGGTTGTTCAAAGTGCTGATGGCGGTGTCTTGATGGAACTTCGCGTAAAAGAAGGTGACAAAGTTGAGAAAGGTCAGATTGTCGCCGTTCTTGAGAAGGAACGCGCACAGGCAAGCTATACCGATGCTTTGGGTAAAGTGAGTGCGTTGCGTATCACGGTGGCGCGTTTGCAAGCAGAGGTTTTGGATCGTTCCTTTGTTATTGATCCCAAGTTGGCACAAGATTATCCAGATTTGGCTTCTGTACAGATGTCCTTGTATAAACAGCGTCGGTTGAGTTTGAATCAACAAGTATCTCAACTAAAAACCAGTATGGCGCTGGCAAATGAAGAGTTGAAAATGAATGAGCCATTGATGCGGGCTGGCGATGTGGCGCAGAGCGAAATTTTGCGTATGCGCCGTCAAGTAAATGAGATTCAACTACAGATTACAAATGCACAGAACAAATACAAACAGGATGCCAATCAAGAGCTAAATAAAGCTAGCGAAGAATTGAGTACCCAAGAACAAACTCTGGCTGATAGAGGGCAGCTACTATCCCATACAGAGTTGGTGGCGCCAGAGACAGGAATTGTTAAGAACATAAAAGTTACTACCTTAGGCGGAGTTTTGCGTCAAGGTGAAGAAGTGATGGAAATTTTACCAACTACGAGCGCTTTAGTCGTTGAGGCAAAGGTCATGCCAGCAGACATGGCTAGTATTGTTCCTAATATGGAGGCACGTGTAAAGCTGGATGCTTATGACTATTCGATTTTTGGCACCATGGACGGAAAAGTGATATACATTAGTCCAGATGCGCTAGAGTTAGAGCCAGCACAGCAACGTCAAGGACAACCGCCGATTTATTACCGCATACGTGTGAAAATTGAGGGGGCGGATTTAAAATCCAAAACAGGCGAAGAAATTCAAGTGAGGCCAGGTATGACGGCTTCGGTTGACTTGTTGGGTGACAAACGCACGGTGTTGTCATACATCACCAAGCCAATTTCAAAAACATTGACCGAATCGATGTCTAAAAAATAATTGGGTGCTTACATCCAAAACCGCTAAAACCCTCAATTTTGAGGGTTTTTTCATTAGATAATAAATATCGCTCAATATCCGCATTTCATTATATGGAACAAATTTACCGCAATGTGATAAAAGGCTGAAAATTCACATATTTCTGCGATTTGTTGTACAAAAGCCCTTGCGTAAGTGGGGCTGCTTGAGTATGATTCAGCTTAACTTATGTCTTATATAAGACATAAAACACTTTTCCCTCACTTTGACTTAGGAGCAATACCATGAGCGTTTACACCTCAGCTTTACAAGTAGTACAAGAATTGAAAGCCAAACACGGCAATTCTTGGAGTGCAATCAACCCAGAGCACGCAGCTCGCATGGTTGTTCAAAACCAATTCAAAACTGGCTTGGACATTGCTAAGTACACTGCAGCCATCATGCGTAAAGACATGGCTGACTTTGACAAAGACACTTCAAACTACACACAATCTTTGGGCTGCTGGCATGGTTTTGTGGGTCAACAAAAAATGATCGCGGTTAAAAAACACCACGGCACAACCAGCAAACGTTATTTGTATTTGTCTGGCTGGATGGTTGCTGCATTGCGCTCAGAATTCGGTCCTTTGCCTGACCAATCAATGCACGAAAAAACATCAGTACCTGCTTTGATTGAAGAGCTGTACACATTCTTGCGTCAAGCTGATGCAAAAGAAATGAATGATTTGTTCCGCGCGTTGGAAACTGCACAAGCCAAAGGCGAAGACACTGCTGCCATCCAAGCGAAAATCGACAACTTCGAAACGCATATCGTACCGATTATTGCCGACATCGACGCTGGTTTTGGTAACCCAGAAGCAACTTACTTGTTGTCTAAAAAGATGATTGAAGCGGGTGCATGCTGTATCCAAATCGAAAACCAAGTTTCTGACGCAAAACAATGTGGTCACCAAG
>CAZDLD010000007.1:0-27532 GCA_964506355.1 uncultured Hydromonas sp. | reverse complement strand
TCGCCGTCGAAGACACCTTGGTCTCGCTCGAGTCGGACAAAGCCACGCTGGACGTGCCCAGCTCGCACGCAGGTGTGGTCAAAGAAATCACACTCTCAGTGGGCGACAAAGTCTCCGAGGGCAGCGTGGTGCTGATGCTCGAAGTTGCCCAAGCTGTCGCCGTGACTGAAACCAAAGCTGAAGCCACTGCACCTGCAGCGGCACCTGCACCTGCGCCTGCTGCGGCAACGCCAGCACCCGTTATTTTGGAGAGCCAGCTGCTCGCCCTACCCATTCTCGATGCCGCTGTCTACCCGCAGCCCGCCGCGTCCAAATCCGCCTACGCCTCACCCTCGGTGCGCCAGTTCGCCCGCGAGTTGGCGGTGAATCTGGACAACGTCAGCGGCACTGGCCCCAAAAACCGCATCACTCAGGACGACGTGCGCGCCTACATCAAGGCAGTGATGAACGGTCAAGCCTCTTGCCCAACACCGAATGTCGGTGCAGCTGCTGTGGGCAGCTTGGGCGGCGGATTGGACTTATTGCCGTGGCCGCAAATCGACTTTGCCAAGTTCGGCGAAATCGATGCGCAACCGCTCTCACGCATCAAAAAAATCTCAGGTCAAAACCTCTCGCGCAACTGGGCGATGATTCCCCACGTCACCAACAACGACTTGGCCGACATTACTGAGCTCGAAGCCTTCCGCGTGACGCTGAACAAAGAGCATGAAAAACAAGGGGTCAAATTCACCCTGCTCGCCTTCCTCATCAAGGCCTGCGTGCAAGCGCTCAAGAAATTCCCAGAGTTCAACGCCTCGCTCGATGGCGACAATTTGGTCTACAAAAAATACTTCAACATCGGCTTTGCGGCGGACACCCCGAACGGTCTGGTCGTGCCTGTGATTAAAGGCGCGGATCAAAAAACCATCACCCAAATCGCCATCGAAATGAGCGAGTTGGCGCAGAACGCACGCGAGGGCAAACTCAAGCCCACCGATATGCAAGGCGGCTGTTTCTCGATATCGTCACTGGGCGGCATTGGCGGTACAGATTTCACCCCGATTATCAACGCACCTGAAGTGGCAATTTTGGGCGTGTCACGCTCATCGATGCAACCCGTGTGGAACGGCAGCGAGTTTGTGCCGCGTCTGATGTGTCCGCTCTCGCTCTCGTACGATCACCGAGTGATTGATGGCGCGGCGGCGGCGCGGTTCAATGCGTACTTGGGGCAGTTGTTGGCGGATTTTCGCCGTGTGACGGTTTAATCGACGTAAGCATTTAAATATTTGCTCGCTTCGTCAGCGCACTCAACACATTGAGTTGCGCGGACGACATACAAAATTAGATTGAAGGACCACCATGAACCACTCCGCCTCATGCCACTGCGGCCAGTTGAGCATCTCGTTTGAAAGCACCATCGACCATGTGGTCGATTGCAACTGCTCGCACTGCCGCAAAAAAGGTTTTTTACTGACCTTCATGCCCAAGGAACAAACGCACATTACGCTACCAACCGATGGCTACAGCACTTACACGTTTAACAAACACGTCATCGCCCACCATTTTTGCAAGGTCTGCGGCTGCGCGCCATTCGGCATCGGCACGCGTCCTGACGGTACGCAAAGCGTGGCCATCAATGTGCGCTGTTTGGATGTGCCCTTGGATTTAACCAGCGTTAAAGTCGTCGCCTATGACGGCGCGGCGTTGTAACCCATCATCTTGGCCGTCACAGCATACGCGACGGATAAACATTCAGGAATCACCATGAGCAAACTCATCGACATCACAGTCCCCGACATCGGCGACTACAAAAACATCCCCGTCATCGAAATTTTTGTCAAAGTCGGTGACACCGTGGCGGTTGAAGACTCGCTGCTCACCCTCGAGTCGGACAAAGCCACGCTGGACGTGCCCAGCTCGCACGCGGGCGTGATTAAAGCAATCAAAGTCAAAGTCGGCGACAAAATTTCTGAGGGCGCTGTGGTGGTGTCACTCGAAGTCAGCGACAGCGCCGCCGCCGAAGTGCCGACCAAAGCGAGCACAGCACCTGCAGCAAGCAAAGCCGAAGCCGCACCAGCCGCTGCGCCAGCCAAGTCTGATGCAGCGCCTGCATCTGCCCCCATCCCCATGAGCGACAGCGCGCACGACCTCGCCTGCGAGATGCTGGTACTCGGCGCTGGGCCCGGTGGCTACTCGGCAGCATTTCGCGCTGCGGATGTGGGCATGGATGTGGTTCTGGTCGAACGCTACAGCACCCTCGGCGGTGTCTGCCTAAATGTCGGCTGCATCCCGTCAAAAGCCCTGCTGCACTCAGTCGCCATCATGGACGAGGCCAAGCATCTGAGCGCGCACGGCATCAGCTTTGCCGAACCCGTCATCGACATCGATAAACTGCGTGGCTACAAAGACTCCGTTGTGAGCAAACTCACCACGGGTCTGGCAGGCATGGCGAAAATGCGCAAGGTCAACGTGGTACAAGGCGTGGGACAGTTCATCGACGCGCACCACCTGCAAGTCACCGCAGCGGACGGTACCAGTCAAGTGATTCGTTTCAAGCAAGCCATCATCGCCGCAGGCTCACGCGTGGTCAACCTGCCATTCATCCCGAGCGACCCACGCATCGTCGACAGCACAGGCGCGCTCGAGTTGCGCCAAGTACCGAATAAAATGCTGATTCTGGGAGGTGGCATCATTGGTCTGGAAATGGGCACGGTCTACTCATCGCTCGGCGCACGCTTGGATGTGGTCGAAATGATGGACGGGCTGATGCAGGGCGCCGATCGTGACCTCGTCAAAGTCTGGCAAAAGCACAACACCCACCGATTCGACAACATCTATGTGAACACCAAAACCGTGGCGGTAGAAGCCAAAGACGACGGCATCTATGTGCGTTTCGAAAAGGCCAACGACGCATCCACCGCGCCGAGTGAACCACAACGCTACGACATGGTGTTGGTCGCGGTCGGACGCGCCCCGAACGGCGGACTCATCGCCGCGGACAAGGCTGGCGTGGCGGTGACTGAGCGCGGATTCATCAACGTGGACGCGCAAATGCGCACCAACGTGCAGCACATCTTTGCCATCGGCGACATCGTCGGTCAACCCATGCTCGCGCACAAAGCTGTGCACGAGGGCCACGTCGCCGCCGAAGCCGCGCACGGAGAAAAAGCATTCTTTGACGTGCGTCAAATTCCATCGGTCGCCTACACCGACCCCGAAGTCGCATGGGCAGGCCTGACCGAAGAGCAGGCCAAAGCCCAAGGCATCGCGATTAAAAAAGGCGTGTTCCCATGGCAAGCCTCAGGCCGCGCCATCGCCAACGGGCGTGATGAAGGATTCTCCAAACTCATATTCGACGCAGAAACAGGGCGCATCCTCGGCGGCGGCATCGTCGGCACGGGCGCGGGTGACCTCATCAGTGAAGTGTGTCTGGCCATCGAAATGGGCGCGGACAGCGTGGACATCGGCAAAACCATACACCCACACCCGACACTGGGCGAGTCCATCGGCATGGCGGCAGAAGTGGCGGATGGGCATTGTACCGATGTGCCGCCTGTGAAGAAAAAATAAACGGCTCAGACTCAAACAAAACCCCCACAGGTATATACTTGTGGGGGTTTTTCTCCTATCAAAAAGGAATTTAATGGCTATTGAAAATTTTTTCTCACAAAACAGTCGACTCATTGAGCTCGAGCGCTTTGAACTTCAAATTTCAACAATGAAAAGCAAACTACAAGATGATGCAGCTAAGAAGTTATGCGACATTATTATCGCAATTCTGAAAGACATGCGTGCATCACCTAAACGTTATGATTTAGCGCAATACAACATTGATTCAGTTGGCGATAGTTTTATAGATTTAATTCGACATGAAGTATTTAGTCATTCACATCTCGAAAGAGCCCTCTTAATCTGTTATCGTTTTTTTCAGGAAGTAAACTTTTCTATACAACTGAAAGGTGGCGCTACTTTTCGTTCGGATGGCCGAAACATCAGCTTTGAAATTGATGAAATATTGCCACATTTCGATTCATTACGCGAGTCCATAAACTGGGCAAGATATCTGATGCCCGCGTATATTATGGATGAAAAATTAAGCAAGTTTCCAGCTATAGAAAAGCTGGCATTGAGCGTTAATGAACTTGAAACAAGAGAGGCTGAGTTAGAGGCAGCTTACAACAAAAAATTTCAGCAAGTAAACGACTTGTCAAAAACACTTGACGACAACAAATCCAAAGCTACTTTTATTAAACTAAATGCCGCTTTTGAAAAATTGCAAGTCCAAAAAAAGAAAGAATTTGAGTGGGCGCTTGCACCTTTAATTGCAATCGGAATTTTATTGGTATTGATACCATTCATTTTAATTTTCACTCATCTCTCTCCACCCACATGCACTCCAAACTCTCCATGCTGGCGATTGGTTCTGTCGCAAGCCATGCAAGGAAGTAACATAGCATTTCTTTTTGCATGTACTACTATGGAGGTTTTACTATTGTATTTCTTCAGAGTACTTTTGCAGCAATACCGTTCAATTAAGGCACAACTATTGCAGATCGATTTTCGGAAATCTCTATGCGAAGTTATTCAAGGTTATGCTGAGTACGCCAAAGATTTAAAGGACACTCACGAAATATCGCTAGATAAGTTTGAAACGCTTATTTTTAGCGGAATTGCATCTAATGAAGAACAAATCCCCTCAACCTTTGATGGCGTAGAGCAAATTTCCAAAATTATTTCTTCAATAAAACACCCTTAAATACTCAATAAAATCACGAAAGTTATTTATGTTTACTCTCGAACAAATTGCCGCCGCCCACGCCCAAGTCAAATCGGGTGCGGATTTTCCGCGCTATGTGCAGGCGCTCAAAGGATTGGGGCTGGCGTATTATGATTTCTATGTCGCCGACGGTCACAGCGAGTATGTCGCCACCACGGGCGAGCGTCTGGACGCGGCGGCCAAGTACGCGCCTTTAGCGGTGGCTGCGATTGGCGACGCAGCGGCCTTGCGCCACACCATAGCGATTCATCAGCAGGGGCAGACGGATTTCCCGACGTTTTGTCAGCAGGCGGCGGATGCTGGGGTGCAGTACTGGCGCACGGATGTGGTGAATCTGCTGTGTGTCTATGTGGATGGTGCGGGTACGGCAATTTTGACCGAGCCGATTCCTGATGCGGCTGGGTATTGAGCGGATAAAATCGGGCGATTACGCTGGCGCTAATCGCCCCTATGTTATGCACAAAGCGTCCATATAAACACCGCAATACATTTGCACGCAGGGCGATTCGAGAATCGCCCCTACGCACCGTCTCCCTTCGTGGGCGAGGGGCTTTTCACAAGCACAGCATCACAAGCGCAACATCACACCTGCAGCACCACCCCATTCTGCTATGATGACAACTGCTTAGAGCACACAACAATAATTACATTCACGCAACCACACATGCCCACCACCATGAACCAAGACCTCTCGCAACTCATGCCCCTCGATTTTTCTCAAGTGTTGCAGCGCATCGGCGAGCAGGTCTGCGCCCAGCCGGCCACGGGCACGGTGGCGCAGTACATCCCCGAGCTGGCGAAGGTCGATCCCGAGCACTTTGCGCTCGCGCTGTACCACGTCAGTGATGCGTCCTGCCACAGCTATGGCGAGACCGAGGTCAAATTCTCGGTGCAGTCGATTGCCAAGGTATTTTCATTGGCGATGGTCTATGGGCGCTTGGGCGAGTCCTTGTGGTCGCGTTTGGGGGTCGAGCCGTCAGGCGATCCGTTCAACTCGCTCGCGCAGCTCGAGTCTGAGAACGGCATCCCGCGCAATCCATTCATCAATTCTGGTGCGCTGGTCATCGCGGATATTTTGGTCAGTCATTGGGTCAATCCGAAAATGGCTTTTTTGAATTTCGTGCAGCAGCTGGTCGGTCACACTCGCGTGGATTTTAACCTGCAGGTGGCGCGCTCGGAGGCGATGCATGGCTATCGCAACGCGGCTCTGGCGAACCTGATGAAGTCCTTTGGCAATCTGCACAACCCTGTGGATGTGGTGTTGGATTTTTATTTCAATATGTGTTCGCTCGAGCTGACGACAGCGGAGCTGGCGCGGGCGTTCTTGACCTTTGCCAACTGTGGCAAGCTGCCCGATGGCGAGCTGCGTATATTGACCTTTAGTCAGACCCAGCGTCTGAACGCCATCATGCAAACCTGCGGTTTTTACGATGAGTCGGGGGACTACAGTTTCCGTGTAGGTCTGCCCGGCAAGAGCGGGGTCGGCGGTGGTGTGGTGGCGGTGCGCCCCGAGCAATACAGCGTCGCAGCGTGGAGCCCTGCGCTCAATGCCAAGGGTAACTCGGTGCGCGGTATCGCGGCGCTGGAATTGCTCACGACCTACACCGCCAGTTCTATTTTTTAATCGGCCTTCGATATGCGTTTTGAGCGCTCGCTTGGCTCAGGTGTCCAATCAGGCCCGTGCCACCAGTAGCGTAGGTCTTTCGTTCTCCAGATGGTTTTGAGCAAATCATTGAGCTCTTCAAACATCATCACGCTCACTCGGGTGCTGTTCTCTGGGCGGGTTTTAACTCCGTACAAAATGGTGCCCGCATCGCGCTCATCGACAAATGTGCCGAACAGCCGATCCCAGATGATGAATACCCCTGCGAAATTGCAATCAATTTGTTTCTCTCCATAGCCGTGGTGGACACGGTGGTGCGATGGGGTGTTGAACACGGCCTCAATCCAGTTCGGTAGGCGCTCTATGGTGCGCGTGTGTACCCAAAATTGATAAAACAAATTCATCTCGAAAAGAAATGCCACCACCCGCACATCGGCACCCAAGAGCACGAAAGGCGCCCACAGCACAAAATTGATGCCAAGGATGGGGAGCGGTGCCAAGACCGACTGACGCAGCGCCACACCGAAATTAAAATGCGTTGAGCTGTGGTGAATTTTATGCCAGACCCATGCGAATCGCAGCTTATGACCGATGTAGTGATGCAGCCAGAAGAACAAATCTTGCACGACAAATATCAGTACGTAGCTCTCCCAATGATTGACGAAGTCCCATTTGAGACCATGCGCGTGCAGCCACACAGCAGAGCCGCCAGCAAACACAACGATAAACAATGCATCGGTGCTTTTGTACAAAATCGCACTGAGGATATTGGCAAAGGTTTCAGCGCGGTCGTAGGGCTCTTTGCCTTGACGAATCAAGACCTTTGCCTCGACCCACATCGCGGTCAAAAAAAACACACTGAAACAAACGATAATCAATACTGCGTGGTAGAGCGCTTCCATAATAGCCTCGCGTTGGTGGGGAAGTCTGTTGCCGCATTGTACTGGGGTGTACTTTACGCGTATATATATTTACAAGTTGTTCTTTTAAACCGTTCCGAAACTCTGTGTGCACATTCAAGCATACCCATATACAAATCTGTACAATCACCTCATGAATACAACTCGCCCCACCTCCACGCCTACGCCCTATTTGCACCCCGTGATTTTTGCCCATCGTGGCGCGATGGCCTACCGCCCACAAAACACCCTACCCTCGTTTCAACTGGCTTGGGAGATGGGCGCACGCGCCATCGAGTTGGATGTGCAGTGCACCCGTGAGGGCGAAGTGGTGGTGTTTCACGACGACACCGTGGATGCATTGACCCACGGTACGGGGCATCTGCGGGATATGAGTCTTGCGCAGGTGCTGCAACTGGACGCTGGTTCGCATTTCGCCCCCGAGTACGCGAGCGAGCACATCCCGACGCTGGCTCAGGTCTTGCGTCTGCGCCCTGTAGGCACTTGGGTGAATATTGAAATCAAGACCGAACTGCTCGACGCCACGCCCGAGCAGATGGCGCTGCGTGCCACTGAGGGACAACCCGAACTGGTGCGCGAGCCCGAGGGCATGGTTGAGCAAGAAGCGCGACGCGTCGCTCAGCGCACCGCCGAGGTGGTGCTGGCTCTGGCGCGTGAAATCCCCGACTTATTGGCGCATTTGATTGTGTCCAGTTTTCACCCTGTGGCCATCGAGGTGTTTGCCGCGCACTGTCCTGAGGTGGCGCTGGCGTATTTGCACAGCCCTGATGTGTATTGGAACACTGAGCCGCTGATGCGCGCCATGAGTCACGTGCACCTGTCTGCGGTCCATCTGGACAAGCATGAAGTGAGCGCCGAGCGCGTCGCCCAAGCCCACGCTCAGGGGCTCAAGGTCAATGTGTGGACGGTCAATGACGCGGCGCTGGCGCGCAGTTTATTTGCCATCGGGGTCGATGGGGTGTTTACCAATGTGCCCGATGTCATTTTGCGTGGCTAAGCTAATGAGTGATTCGCCACCCGCAGCCTTCAGCCCCACCACGGTGGCGCTGCATCCGCGCAAAATCATTCATTTCGATGCCGATTGCTTCTATGCAGCGGTGGAAATGCGTGACAACCCTGCACTACGTGGCATTCCGTTGGCCGTTGGCGGTCCTGCCGATAGGCGCGGCGTCGTTGCCACCTGCAATTATGAGGCGCGTGCTTTCGGTGTGCGCTCGGCCATGCCGACCCGTCATGCGCTCAAGCTCTGCCCGCAGTTGCAGGTGGTCATGCCAGACTTCGCCCGCTACAAGGTCGCATCGCAAGCCATCTTCAGCATTTACCGTGAATATTCTGAGTTGATTGAGCCGCTGTCTTTGGATGAGGCTTATGTCGATGTGAGCGCTTGCTCCGTCCACAGCGGCAGCGCCACGCGCATCGCGCAAGAAATTCGCGCCCGCGTCAAAGCAGAAACAGGGCTGGTGGTCTCGGCAGGCGCTGCGCCCAATAAGTTCCTCGCCAAAATCGCCAGCGATTGGCACAAGCCCGACGGGCTGTTTGTGATTCGCCCACAGGATGTGGATGCCTTTGTCGCACAGTTGCCCGTAGAGAAATTATTTGGGGTGGGGCCGCGCACGGCTGAGAAACTGCACCGCCTAAAACTATTCACCTGCGCGGACATCCGCACACGGGATTTGCCATTTCTGCGGGCGCAATTTGGCAAGCTGGGCACTGCGCTGTACCAATCCGCACGTGGCATCGACACGCGCATGGTGCGCAACAACCACGTGCGCAAATCCATCAGCGTGGAGACCACATTTGCGCATGATTTGTTTGGCTTTGAGGACTGTGTGCGGCAGCTGCCTGAGCTACACGCGGATTTAATCGGGCGTATTGAGCGCAATCACGCACAGGCTTTGATTCAAAAAACCTTTGTCAAATTGCGTATGGATGATTTTAAAGTCCGCACCCTCGAAGTCAACGAGCGCGATACCTCGATGCGGCAGTTTGAGCAGCTGTTGCGCTCAGCGTGTCAGAGAAACATGGGCGGCGTGCGCCTCATCGGGCTGGGTGTCCGTTTGCGCGCACCCGAGGATGTGGGGCAGCTTGATTTATTGTGATGCAACGTGATGCGGTGCGCTGCGTTAGGCCACCGCGCTGGCGAGCGCATCACCATGCACCTGCGTGAAGCTCGGTGCAGCGCGGGTGTGGTCAAAGCTCACCATTTCGTAGTTGTTGGCATCCGCCAGTACAGCGCGTATCAACACGTTGTTCAGTGCGTGACCTGATTTGTACGCACTGTACGCGCCCAAAATTGGATGGCCAATCACGTACAAGTCGCCAATCGCGTCCAAAATTTTATGGCGCACAAATTCATCGTTGTAGCGCAAGCCTTCGGGATTGAGAATTTTGTACTCATCGAGCACAATCGCGTTCGCAAGGTTACCGCCCTGCGCCAAACCCAAGCCACGCAGTGCCTCTACGTCTTGAATAAACCCAAAGGTGCGAGCGCGTGAAATTTGTCGCACATAGGCGTCCGCAGTAAAGTCCACTTCACAATGCGTACCCGTGTCATCAATCGCAGGGTGATCAAACTCAATGTCGAACTTGGTTTTAAAGCCGAAGTAGGGGTCAAGACGCGCCACTTTGTCACCCTCGGTGACTTCGACCGATTGCTTGATGCGGATGTACTGGCGCAGCTCATTCTGCGCCACCAAGCCCGCCGTGCTGATGAGGTAGACAAAGCTGGTCGCGCTGCCATCCATAATCGGAATTTCGGGTGCGTTGACTTCGACAATGACATTGTCCACGCCCAGTCCCGCCAATGCCGACATCAAATGCTCGATGGTGAGCACACGTACAGCAGTGTTGCTCAAATTGGCCAAGGTCGTCGCCATGCGCGTGTCGATGACGTTCTCAGGTGCGGTGAGAATATCCAGTTGCGCATCCAAATCCATGCGACGAAACACCACGCCCGTATTGGCTGGCGCTGGGCGCAAAGTCAGGTTCACTTTGCGTCCTGAGTGCAGGCCTATACCTGTGGTGTGCACTTCTTGGGCAAGGGTTTTTTGATAAATCGGGGTGTGTTTGGTCTGTTTCATCGTGCGATCCAAATCTATGAATTCTTAAGAATCAATATGATACCGTAAAAAAAGAAACCCCACCGCTCTTGCGAGCAGCAGGGCCAAAGTTGTCAAACAACTCAATTGGCGCAAAGCCTGTCCTACATTAGTTGTTATTGGAACTGGTGATGTGTGTTCATGTGTATTGATGTGTGTGTTCAACACAAATTCATATTTATTTCAGGTCAAGCTCAAACGCAGTGATGCCCTGCGAAAGGGGACGCAGTGGCGCCGCATTCGAGCTTGGCCGCTGTTGCGAATCAATCCGCTTGACGACGCAAAAACGCAGGCACATCCAAATCTTCAATGAAGTTCTCGCCATTCATTGTGCGTTGTGCCACTTGCTGCTGGGCACGGCGCTCGAATGTCGGCACGTCCAATTCATTGTAGTCGCCAAATGTCGGTGCAGCTGCAGGGCGACGCGGTGCTGGCTCAGGCATTTGCACAACATTTCCTGTTTGCACTGTACCTGCTGGCGTCACAGGGGTCGTGTTTACAGGATTAGGCTCAACATAAATTTCAACAGGCATTGTTTGTACAGGTGCCGTCGGTACTGCCGTCACACGCGTTGCCACGTTGTCCGTGACCACACTGCGCACACCGCCCAAGCCAGTTGCGACCACGGTCACGCGCATTTTGTCACCCAAGGTGTCGTCATACACAAAACCATAAATCACAGTCGCATCTTCAGATGCATTTTCACGAATCACGCTCACCACTTGACGTGTTTCGCGCGCTTTGAGTGTGTCGTGTGATGCAGAAATATTGATCAAGATACCGCGTGCGCCAGACAATTCAACGCCGTCCAACAATGGGCTGGATACTGCTTCTTCTGCTGCAATGCGCGCACGCTCAGGGCCCGAGGCCATGGCCGTACCCATCATGGCGCGACCTTGCTCGCCCATCACGGTTTTGACATCGTTAAAGTCGACGTTGATGTGGCCATCGACGTTGATGATTTCGGCAATGCCTGCGACTGCGTTGTTCAACACATCATCAGCCGCTTCAAATGCCTCTTCCATGCTCACGTCGTCGCCCATGATTTCTTCTAATTTTTCATTCAAGATGATGATTAAAGAATCCACTTGTTGTTCCAACTGACGCAAACCTTCTTCAGCCACGCGCATGCGACGTGGACCTTCGTATTCAAATGGTTTTGACACCACGGCCACGGTCAAAATACCCAATTCTTTCGCCACTTCGGCAATCACGGGTGCTGCGCCCGTGCCTGTGCCGCCGCCCATACCTGCGGTGATAAACACCATATTCGCGCCGCGCAACAAGTCGACGATGCGCTCGCGGTTTTCTTCTGCCGCTGCACGACCAACTTCAGGCTTGGCACCTGCGCCCAAACCGCTCTCCCCCAATTGCAATTTGTGAATTGCGGTGGCGTGTTTCAACGCTTGCGCATCGGTGTTCGCGCAGATGAATTCCACGCCTTGAACGCCTTTTTTAATCATGTGGGCAATCGCATTACCACCTGCGCCGCCTACGCCCACTACCTTGATGATGGTGCCCTCTGGCACATCATTTAACATTTCAAAGCTCATATTTTTCCCCTTTAATAAATGTCGAATTCGACATATATACCACTGACTACTTAACTAAATATATTGAACAGCTATACCTAAACTGCTTAAAACGTTTTAATGAACCAATCGCGCATCGACTTGAACATTGATTTATCATCCCCAGCGTGAGTAGCGTCTGCTTTATTCTTCCGACCAAAGCCTCTCGAAGGGGCTTCATGGTTGGTGCCACGTCCTGCATTCACATCACTTTTCTTTGCACGCTCTGACATCAACAAACCCATCACCGTTGAGTAACGAGGGTTGCACACCAAGTCTGCCAAGTTGCCTTCATAAATCGGCTGGGCGATGCGAACAGGCTTCATAAATACCTCTTCGGCCAACTCAATCATCCCGGGCAACAAACTCGTGCCCCCCGTCAGCACCACGCCCGATGCAATCAGGTGATCAAAGCCCGCTTCTTGCAAATTGCGCTGCACCAACACAAACAATTCTTCCAAGCGTGGCTCAATCACTGCTGCCAATGACTGACGTTTCACACGGCGTGCCGCACGATCGCCCACGCCCGGAATTTCAATCACCGACTCTGATGGCACCATGCCCTGCTTGGCCACGCCGTAGCGCAATTTCAATTCTTCCGCTTCCGCTGTTGGTGTGCGCAGCGCCATCGCGATGTCGTTGGTCACTTGATCGCCCGCAATCGGAATCACCGCTGTGTGGCGAATCGCGCCTTCAGTAAACACCGCAATGTCGGTCGTGCCCCCACCAATGTCGACCAAGGCCACGCCGATTTCTTGCTCGTCTTGCGTCAATGTCGCGGTCGCTGATGCCAAAGGCTGCAAGCGCACATCTGAGACTTCCAAACCACAACGGCGGATGCATTTCACAATATTTTGTGCCGCAGATACTGAACCCGTGATGATGTGGACTTTGACTTCCAAACGCATCCCGTTCATGCCGATGGGGGTGCGAATGCCGTCTTGGTCATTGACCTTGTATTCTTGCGGCAACACGTGCAGGATCTGTTGATCCGCAGGGATGCTCACCGCACGCGCTGTGTCCAACACACGGTCGATGTCGTTCTGGGTGATTTCTGACTCTTTCACCGCCACCATGCCGCTGGAGTTAAAGCTGTGAATGTGGCTGCCCGCAATCCCCGTGCACACACTGCGCACGTTGAACCCTGCGCGAAGCTCGGCTTCTTTAATTGCGTACTGGATGGTTTGGATGGTTTCTTCGATATTGACCACCATGCCACGACGCATCCCCTTCGATGGATGATGACCGATGCCAATGACGTTAAAAGCGTTGTTCGGCTTAACCTCCGCAATCATCGCAACCACTTTAGACGTGCCGATATCCAAAGCCACAATCAAGTCTTTAGTCGTATCATTCATTTTTTCCACCTGTATTCATCGTTGTTTCCACACTCGTTTTCACTCGATGTAGCTGTTGCGAACGCATCGCAAACCCATTGGGATAGCGCAAATCAATATACGCCCCCGTACTTCCCACATTTTGTTGCACAAACTCAGCCGATTTAATCAAACGGCGCACCCGCTCTTCCAATGCAGTTGGCGTGTCTGCGCGCCCCAATTCAACCACCACACCATTGGTAAACAGCACACGCCAGCTGTATCGCTCCGACAAAACCACTTTTTTAACTGTCCAACCCAAGGGGGTGAACCACTGCTGCATCACTGGGATTTGTCCCGCCACCAGTTGCGATGCCGCATCAGGACCCTCGGCTTCAATCAATTTTGCGCGCTGCACATCACTCAATCGATTGGTAAAAATCTGTCCTTCTGGACTTAGATATCGATCTTTCCATATCGCCAAAGGCGTGTGCTGCACGATGTTAATCTCAATCGCGTGCGGCCAGACTTTGCGCACCGAGGTGGTTTTGACCCAGCTCAAGGTTTGCAAGCTGCTTTGCACTTGGCGCAAATTCATCGAGAAAAACCCACCTGACAAACCCTGCCCCAACTCTTGCGCAATCAAATCATGCGTGGGCTTGACTTCCAACTGCCCCACATCGCCCATAAAGCGAAACTGGCGAATCTCAAAATACGGACGTTGCAAACCCCAACCCACCGCAGCGATGATGAGCAATGCCATAGCCGCCGCGAGCATCATGCGCGTGACAGCCTGCATTAAACCTACATCATCCCAAAAACCTTGCATCGTTTGTCCCTAACTCATTCGTGAGTGTGATTCATTCATCAGCCTTGACGCGATGGCGTGCGCTGCACATGCACGCGTGCGTCGCTCAAAATCGTCATCACCAACTGCTCGTAACTCATGCCCACCGCACGCGCCGCCATCGGTACCAAGGAATGATCGGTCATGCCCGGCGAGGTGTTCATCTCCAACAAAAACGGCTCGTTGTCCGAATTGCGCACCAACACTTCAGCTCGACCCCAGCCCGCACAACCCAAGACACGGTAGGCGTCGACCACCATTTTTTGAATGCGCGCACCCAAGTCATCGGGCAATTGTGCAGGACACTCATACACCGTGTCGTTGGTTAAATATTTGTGTTCAAAGTCATAGTTGCCATCTGGCGCAATGATTTCCACCAAAGGCAATGCATGCGCGCTAACGCTCGAGCCGAGCACTGCGCATGTGGTCTCACGCCCTTCGATGCACTGCTCAATCAATGCATGGGTGTCGTATTTCCAAGCCAACTCGCAGGCTGCTTGCAACTGCTCTGGCGCGCTGACTTTACCTGCGCCCACCGATGAGCCTTCCAGTGGCGGTTTGACAAACAAGGGCATACCCAATTGCGCCACGATGGCGTCCACATCCACCTGCGCACCACGCGCCAGAACCACGTATTGCGGTGTTTGTAAGCCTGCTTGTAACCAAATTTGTTTGGTACGCACTTTATCCATCGCCAATGAACTGGCCATCACGCCGCTGCCGGTATAAGGAATGCCCATCAATTCCAGCGCCCCTTGTACCGTACCGTCCTCGCCAAAGCGACCATGCAGCGCAATATACGCACGCTCAAAGCCTTGCGCCTTCAAGGTCAACACATCCTGCTGCGCCGTATCGAACAAATGCGCGTCCACGCCCTGCGCGACCAAAGCCGCATGGACCATCGCGCCTGATTTGAGCGAGACCTCGCGCTCAGCGGAGATGCCGCCGTAGAGTACGGCCACTTTGCCAAAGTTTTGAGTGTGTTCTGTCATGTCGTTCTCTTTATTACTGCCGTATTTTTTAACTTGGTTCTTCTGTCAGCGAGATTGCTCAAGCTTGACCCATCAATTCAACCGTTTTGCCCGCGACCGAACCAATCGAGCCTGCACCCATGCAGATGACCACATCGCCATCGCGCACATAGTCTGATATCGCTTGCGGCAAACCCGCCACATCCTCAACAAACACCGGCTCAACCTTGCCTGCCACGCGCAATGCACGCGCCAACGAGCGACCGTCTGCCGCCACTATCGGCGACTCAGAAGCCGCGTACACCTCAGTCAGCAATACGCCATCCGCACCCGAAAGCACGCCCACGAAGTCCTCGAAACAATCACGCGTGCGCGTGTAGCGGTGCGGCTGAAACGCGAGCACAATGCGTTGATTCGGGAACGCGCCACGTGCTGCCGACAGCGTTGCCGCCATTTCTACAGGGTGGTGACCATAGTCATCAATCAAGGTGAATTGTCCACCGCCATGCGCCTCGCTGACCTTGACCTGTCCATAACGTTGGAAGCGACGGCCCACGCCGTTAAACTCAGCCAATGCTTTGCAAATCGCCGCGTCATCCACGTCCACTTCTGTACCCACCGCAATCGCAGCCAGCGCATTGCGCACATTGTGCAAACCCGGCAAATTCAAGGTCACATCCAAATCAGGCAAATCTTCGCCAAAACCCGTGCGGCTGACTTTAAATTTCATCTGTCCGTTCGCGTCCTGAACATCGTAGGCACGTACATTCGCATCGTCCGAAAGACCATAGGTAATCACGGTTTTGGACAGTTTCGGAATAATCTCGCGCACATTCGCATCGTCCACACAGACAATGGCAGCACCATAAAATGGCAACGAGCGCGTGAACGACACAAAGGCGTCCTTGAGCTTGTTGAAATCATGGTCATAGGTGTCCAAGTGGTCTTGGTCAATATTGGTAATCACTGCAATCGTCACCGACAGGTGTAAGAACGAGGCATCTGACTCATCGGCCTCTGCCACGATGTAGTCGCCTTTACCCAGACGCGCATTCACACCCGCACTGTTCAACTTGCCGCCAATCACAAAGGTCGGATCCAATCCGCCTTCGCCCATCACACTGGCCACCAATGAGGTGGTGGTGGTCTTGCCGTGCGTGCCTGCAATGCCGATGCCGCGTTTAAAGCGCATCAATTCCGCCAACATCACCGCACGGGGCACAATCGGGATTCTGCGTTCGCGTGCCGCCAACAGCTCGGGATTAGCTTCATCAATCGCGGTGGACACCACAAGAACATCTGCGTTCTGAACATTTTCTGCTGCGTGACCGATGGCCACGGTCGCACCCAAGCTGCGCAAGCGTTTTACATTCGCGCTCTCACTAGCGTCAGAACCAGTGACTTGGTAATCCAAGTTGAGCAATACCTCTGCAATGCCGCTCATGCCTGCGCCGCCAATGCCCACGAAATGAATGTTCTCGATTTTATGTTTCATATTAACTTTCTAAGGTTTCACACCAGCGACTTCCAAGCACACCCGCGCCACATCCGCAGTTGCATTTGGTTTGGCCACCATGCGCGCATTTGTGGCCTGTTTCAATAAGGTTTCGCGACTGATGCCGCGTAAATAATCTGCTAATTTTTTTGCATCCAAATCCGCTTGGGCAAACAACTGCGCCGCACCGACTTTGACCAACCACTGGGCATTGGTGGTTTGATGATCGTCCACCGCGTGTGGAAACGGCACCAACACGCTGGCCACACCCACCGCAGCCAATTCCGCCACGGTCATTGCACCCGAGCGGCAAATCAACACATCGGCGTTGGCATAAACATTCGCCATATCGTCGATGAAGGCCACGCACTCGCCATCCACGCCTGCCTGCGCGTAGTTGGCGCGCAACTGCTCAATTTGTTTTTCGCCCGACTGATGCGTCACCTGTGGGCGCTCGTGCTCGCTCATCAACGCCAACGCTGCTGGCACCACTGAGTTCAAAGCCTGCGCGCCCAAGCTGCCGCCAATCACCGCCACTTTGAGTGGACCTGTTCGGCCGTCAAAGCGTGTTTGCGGCTCTGGCAAATTCGCGATGGTTGATTTCACGGGATTGCCCACCCATTCGCCCTGCTCAAACACTTCAGGAAAACCTGTCAGCACGCGGCGCGCCATTTTGGCCAGTAATTTATTAGACATCCCCGCGATTGAATTTTGCTCGTGCAACACAATCGGAATTCCTGTCAGCTTCGCGGTCAAACCACCTGGTACGGTGATGTAGCCACCCATGCCCAGCACCACGTTCGGGCGTACTGTTTGGTACACTCTTCGCGTTTGCGCAATGGCCTTGAGCAAGCGCAGTGGCGCAAGTAATTTGGTTTTCAAACCCTTGCCACGCACACCACCGAACTCAACCGCATGAAACTCGATGCCATGCTGCGGCACCAAGCGCGACTCCATGCTCGCACCCGCGCCACCGAGCCACACCACGCGATGACCTGCCGCGCTCAAGTTCTGCGCCACGGCCAAACCAGGCATGATGTGTCCACCCGTGCCGCCCGCCATAATCAATATGGTTTTAGAAGAATTTTTACTCATACCGTTCATACTGTATGTCCCCGTCGCGCGCCTTTGCGCTCATAATCACCGCGTTTGATGCAGCGATTTTCATAATCCACCCGCACCACAAATGCCATTGCCAAGCAATTGAACAGCAGTGCGCTCCCGCCATAACTCACGAATGGCAGGGTTAGCCCTTTGGTCGGCAGCATGCCCATGTTCACCCCAATATTGATGAAGCTTTGCACACCCAACCAAATCGCCACCCCTTGTACCGCCAATGCTTGAAAGTTGCGCTCAAATGCCATGCACTCGCGCGCCACCATAAAAATCTTGTACACCAACCATGTAAAGGCACCAATCACTGCCCACACGCCCAACAGTCCGAACTCTTCGCCGATGACCGCCATAATGAAATCAGTGTGCGCTTCCGGCAAATAAAACATTTTTTGCACCGAACCACCCAATCCTTGCCCCCACAACTCACCGCGACCAAAGGCAATCAACGATTGAGTCAATTGATACGCGCCGCCCTGCGCGTTTTCGTCCGTCCATGGGTTCAAATAAGCAAACACCCGTTTGGCACGCCACGGCGTGAGCACCACCAGCATGGCGAATGCACCCACCATCACCGCGAACAACGCACCAAAGACTTTGTAATTCACGCCACCGAGGAACAACACGCCCAGCACAATCATCGCCACCACCATCAGCGCGCCCATGTCAGGCTCAAGCAGCAGCAAAATCGACATCACACCCAAGACCACCACCATCGGCATAATTCCTTTGGTGATGTAGCGGATGTTTTCTTCTTTGCGCACACAAAAATCCGCCGCATAAAAGCACGCCGCCAATTTCATCAGCTCAGATGGCTGAAAATTCATAATCCCCAAGGGCAACCAACGGCGGGCGCCATTCACGCGTAAACCGACGTGCGGCACCAACACAATCACCAACAACACCATGGCCAGTAGCAAGCCCACAGGGGCTAATTTTTGCCATGTTTCGGTCGAGGTGCGGATGCCAAACCACGCCACCCCAAATCCGATGGCGATGCTAATGGCGTGCTTCATCAAAAAGGCATAGCGCGAATAGTTGCGGTACTTGGGCGAATCGGGCAGCGCAATACTGGCCGAATACACCATAATCAATCCGAAAATCATCAACAAAATCGGCACCCAAATCAACACAGGATCCACATCCTGCCACGCGGTGCTGCGCTGATTGAGTTTGGACGCACCGCTCCAGCCAGTCTCTTGACTGTCTGATTCGATGCCGATCCATTTCAAAATTCGCATATTGATTCCAATTGATGATTACCCGTGATGCCGCGCATCACAGCTGCCCACGATCCATAGCCCACTCACGCACCGCCTCAACAAACACCTGCGCACGCTCCGCGTAATTCTTAAACATATCCAAGCTGGCACACGCCGGCGAGAGCAACACCGCTTGACCTGCTTGCGCCACATCCGCTGCCGCCACCGTCGCCGCCTGCAATGTGTCAAATTGTTGCAGTGGCACGCCGCAGTCTTGCCACGCTTGCGCCATCGTCGCGGCGTCTTTGCCGATTAAACACACATGCACCACGTGGGCTTTAATCGCCTCAACCATGGGGGCAAAATCTTGCCCTTTGCCTTCGCCGCCCGCAATCAACACAATGGGCTGACCCAATCCTTCAATCGCTGCCAAACTTGCGCCAACATTCGTGCCTTTGGAGTCGTCATAAAAATCCACCCCATTGACGTTTTGTATCCACTGCACACGGTGCGGCTCGCCTGCGTATTGACTCAAACCATGCAGCAGCTTGGCCAATGGCAAGCCAATCGCACGGCACAAGGCCAAAGCCGCCAAGGCATTCATGGCATTGTGACGACCGCGTATTTTCAACGCATCGGCGGGCATCAAGCGTTGCACGCTCACATCTGCTGCGACCTCGGCTTGGCCGCGTTTTTTCTTCTCAGGCATCACATCGTCACTACTGGCCACGCTGAGCCAATCCATCGCGCCCGCATTGCCCTCGCGCCACAAGCCATACTCGCCCAAAGCGCTCGGCGCATGAATGCCGAAGCTCACCGTTGGCGCTGAATATGACTGCATGGCGTAAACAAGCGCATCGTCTCGATTGAGCACACGCACAGTGTCGCGACCAAACACATTTGCTTTGGCCTGTACGTATTCAGCCATGTCCGCATGCCAGTCGAGGTGGTCTTGCGACAGATTCAGAACAGTTGCGGCATCAGGATTGAACTCCTGCGCGAACTGTAGCTGAAAACTCGAGAGCTCCAGCACCCAAACCACGGGCAAAGCATCCGCATCCAATGCATCGCACAAGGCGTCCAGCATCGAGGGGCTGATGTTGCCCGCAGCAACCGCGTGCACACCGACCGACAAACACAGGTGACGCGTCAAAGAAGTCACCGTGGTTTTGCCATTGGTGCCGGTTACCGCCAACACTTTTGCCGCATAGCCCTGTGATTGCTGCAATTGCGCCAAGGCGCGCATGAATACCGCCAACTCGCCCATCACAGGAATATCACGCTCATTGGCCGCGCTCAAAATCCCTTTGAGCGGCTCAGCGTGCGGGCTCAAGCCAGGGCTGAGCACCACTTCGGACACTCCGTCTAAATACGCAGGGTCAAACGCGCCGCAGTGGGCGCTCACACTCGGGTATTTTTCTTGCAACACGCTCAATTGGGCGGGTGCCTGACGAGAGTCATAGACACTCACAGGCACAGAGGTGCGCACAGCATGGCGTACCAACGCCATGCCCGATTCACCCATTCCAATCACCAATTGCTTGTGTGTCATTGCGATACCTATTTTGTTCTATCTTGATTAACGAATTTTCAAACTGGCCAAACCTATCAAAACCAACATAATGGTGATGATCCAAAAGCGCACCACCACTTGAGTTTCGCGCCAACCTTTTTGTTCATAATGGTGGTGCAGCGGCGCCATCAGCAAGATGCGACGGCCTTGGCCATAGCGCTTCTTGGTGTACTTAAAGTACAGCACTTGTGCTGCGACCGATAAGGTTTCCACCACAAACACGCCGCCCATGATGAACAACACCAATTCTTGACGCACGATGACTGCGATGGTGCCAAGAGCACCGCCCAGAGCCAAAGCACCGACATCACCCATAAACACCTGCGCGGGATACGCGTTGAACCACAAGAACGCCAGCCCCGCCCCCGCCATCGCACAGCAGAACACCAGCACCTCGCCTGCGCCTTTGATGTGCGGCAGCAGCAGGTAGTTCGAGTATTTAAAGTTGCCTTCAACGTAGGCAAAAATCCCTAAGGCCATACCGACCATCACCGTGGGCATAATCGCCAAGCCATCCAAGCCATCGGTCAAATTCACCGCGTTGCTGGTGCCAACAATCACGAAGTAGGCCAAAATCATGAAGCCAGCTACGCCCAAAGGCATCGACACGGTCTTGAAAAACGGCACAATCAAATCCGCTTTGTTCGGCAAGGGCATGGTGGCGCCACTTTTGAGCCACTGCCAGAACAAGCCAAAGGTCTGCGACTCAGATCCAGCCGACACCGAGAAGGCCAAACCGACTGCGGCAATCACACCAATGATGGTCTGCCACATGTATTTTTCGCGTGAGGGCATGCCGTTGGGGTCGCGATTCACAATTTTGCGATAGTCATCTGCCCAGCCCACCCAGCCAAAGCCCATGGTCACGAGCATCAAAATCCAAATGAATCGGTTGCTCAAGTCCGCCCACAACAACACTGAAATCGCAATTCCAATCAAAATCAATACGCCACCCATGGTCGGTGTGCCTTGTTTAATCAAATGGGTTTGCGGACCATCCGTGCGCACCGCTTGACCGAACTTCATTTCAGCCAAGCGACGAATCACGCGAGGCCCTGCCACCAGCCCGATGATGAGCGCGGTCGCCATCGCCAGCAAGGCGCGCAAAGTGAGGTAGTTGAACACCGAAAAAAATCGAATGTCCTGTGAAAGCCATTTCGCCAGTTCAAGTAGCATCGCTTGCATCCTTTTGAGTGTGTCCGTTGTTATCCACCAAGAGTGCTTCGACCACACGTTCCATACCCATGAAACGCGAGCCTTTGACCAAGATGGTGTTTGGACCTGTTTGTAAATGCGCGCGCACCACATCGGCGATGCCCGCTACTTCATTAAAATGTTGTGCCCCAGTACCGAAGGCCTGAGCCGCTTGACGCATCATCTCGCCTGTTGCCAGCAGCACATTGACCCCACGCTTGGCCGCATGAGCGCCTATCTCTGCGTGGTATTTGCCGCCGTCTTCGCCCACTTCGCCCATGTCGCCCAGCACCAAGATTTTGCGACCTGTGGAATTGACCAGCACTTCAATCGCTGCCAATACTGAATCGGGATTGGCGTTGTAGGTGTCGTCAATCAAGATGATTTCTTCACTCAGCTTATAGGTTTGCAAACGGCCTTTGGCCGGGACAAAATTGGCCAAACCTTTGGACACCACATCCAGCGGCAACCCCATAGCGGTCACTGCTGCGCAGGCGGCCAAGGCGTTGTGCACATTGTGCACGCCCGGAATATTGATTTGGGTGGTGCATTGCCCCATCGGTGTGATGAGCTGCACTGTGGACGCGTACAAGCCCAGCTCATAGCGTGCGGTGTAGGCAGCGCTGACGGCTTCGTCTATACTGAAGTCGTGAATATTCAAGCCACGCTCGGTTGCGCGTGTGCGCCAAATCTCTGCATAGGCGTCGTCCGCAGGAAACACCACAGAGCCGCCCACGGTCACGTGGTCAATTACGTCCGCGTGTTCGAGCGCCACAGCCTCGACGGTTTGCATGAATTCTTGATGTTCGCGCTGTGCGTTGTTGATAATCGCCACGTTGGGCTGCGCAATTGGCGCCAACTGCGCGGTCTCGCCAGGATGATTCATGCCCAATTCAATCACCGCCGCATGGTGCGTCGCGTCTAAATTGAGCAAGGTCAATGGCAAACCAATGTCGTTGTTGAAGTTTCCACGCGTGGCCAAATAACCACCTTCAAACGCCACCTGCATGATGGCCGCGAGCATTTCTTTAACCGTGGTTTTGCCATTGCTACCGGTCACCACCACCACTGGAATATCGAACTGATTGCGCCAGTTTTTGGCAAAATCTTGCAAGGCAACGCGCGTGTCTTTGACCAAAATATAAGGCAAGGCAAAACCCTCAGGCACATGCTCAGCCACCACCGCCGCAACCTGCCCCACGTTCAGTTGAGGTAAAAAATCATGCGCGTCAAAGCGCTCGCCCTTAAGCGCGATGAACAAATCATCCGCCTGCAGTGCTCGCGTGTCGGTGCTCACCCGTTTGAACTGGGCTTGTCCATGCACGCTCAGGGCGTTCATCCATGCCCCTGTTTGTTGTATGTCGTTCATAAAGTCTTGGTTCGTTTTTGTATTTATTGTTTCATTCGGTTTTTGATTAGGTTTTTGATTAGGTTTTTGATTTGTTGGTTCATTGTTTGTGCTGGATGGGTTCGTCGCTTCGCTCACAGGCGCCAATTCAACCGCAGTTGCAGTCGGCGCCACCCATGAGGCGAGAGCCAACGCCACCTGTTCCAAGTCCGAGTACGGGTGTTTCACACCCATGATGTCTTGATATGCTTCATGACCTTTACCCGCAATCAGCACGACGTCATTCGCGGATGCCTGCTGCACCGCTTTTGCTATCGCTTCTGCGCGATTGACCTGAACTTGCACCGCAGCGCTACTCACATCCATGCCCGCCAAGATGTCTTGCACAATCGCCTCAGGCTGCTCGGTACGCGGATTGTCCGAAGTCACCACCACAGCATCAGCGATGCGCTGTGCGATGGCGCCCATTTGCGGACGCTTGCCCGCGTCACGATCACCGCCGCAGCCGAACACACAGCTCAATTTTCCGCCGCGTTGCAGGGATATCGGCTGCAGTGCCAACAAGGTTTTTTCCAATGCGTCGGGCGTGTGCGCAAAATCCACCACCACCAAAGGCTGCTCAACCCCACCAAAACGCTGCATGCGACCTGGCGCTGAGGCAATTTGCGCACAGTCGCGCACACACTGCGCCACGTCCAAACCCAATGCCATGCACACACCGAGCACGCCCAAGGAGTTCATCACATTGAACTGCCCGACCAGATGCGAGCTTACTGTGTGCGTTTGACCGGCCACGTCCAATTGAAATGTGGTCAACGCGCCCGATTGGTCAATCTGGCTGCCGCGCAGGTATGTGCCCACACCTGCTGGCGACTCGTTCAAACCGTAGCCAATCACAGCGATACCATGGCTGCTCGCCAATTGCGCGAAGCGCACACCCACTTCATCATCGGTGTTCACCACCGCAGTTTTGAGTGTGTTCCAGCTGAACAAGCGCGCCTTGGCTTGCTCGTAGGCGCCCATACTGCCGTGGTAGTCCAAATGATCTCGCGACAAATTCGTAAACAACGCCACCTCAAATGCCACGCCATTGACGCGCCCTTGCTCCAAAGCGTGCGAAGACACTTCCATCACCATGGCCTGCGCGCCTTGCGCTCGCATGTCGTTCAGGTAACGATGTACTTCAACTGCCTGTGGCGTGGTAAATCCAGTTTCCACCATCGCTTCGGGAAAGCCCACGCCAAGCGTGCCCATGATGCCGCAACGCAAGTCATGTTCGCCCAAAATCTGCGCCAACCACTGCGCGCATGAGGTCTTGCCATTGGTTCCTGTCACCGCCACCACGCGCATGTGCTCGGATGGCTTGCCATAATAGGCGCTGGAAATATGCCCTGCCAATTGGTTGAGGTTTTTCACCACTCCCGTCGGTATAGACGCATTGGCCTGCATGTCATCACTGCGGTGCCAGAGCATGGCGCGTGCGCCATTTTTCACTGCCACGTCCGCATAACTGCGCCCATCGTGTTGCGCAGCGTTCGTTGCCAGCGGGTCGAACGGATACGCGACGAACACATCGCCCGCCCTCACCTTGCGGCTGTCACTGACTAAGTGGCTGTTTTGACTATCGTGGCGACCAATTTTCGCCACAATCTGCTCGACTGCCAATGCTTGCTCGGCGTTCAATACGTTGTTCACTGTCATGTTGTTTTCTGTCGCGCCCATCACATGGACTCCTCAGTGGCAGTGTGGTTAATCGATGTTTTGTACGGAGCGTCGGGCGCAACGGACAAGGTGCGCAAAGTTTCTGAAACAATATTGCTGAACACGGGCGCGGCGACTTCGCCGCCGAAGTGACCATTTTTCGATGGATTGTCCACCATCACTGTGACCACGATGCGCGGCTGATTCATCGGCGCCAATCCTGCAAATGTCGCCACGTATTTTTCTTTGTTGTAGCCATTGCCTTCAACTGTGTATGCTGTGCCTGTTTTGCCCGCCACGGTGTAGCCCACCACTTGTGCTTTGGGCGCAGTGCCGCCCGGCTCGGTGGCCATGTGCATCATGGTGCGCATTTCTTGCGCGGTTTGCGCCGAAAATACCCGCTTACCAGATGCCGCTTCTGCATTGTCTTTTTTAATCAAGGTCAAATCGATCAGCTCGCCATCGCGTGCAAACACGGTATAACCGTGCGTGAGTTGTAGCAATGACATGGCAATACCATGTCCGTAGGACATGGTCGCTTGTTCGATCCGTTGCCAGTTTTTATACGGCCTGAGTAGACCTGCGGCCACCCCGGGGAATCCAATTTTGTATTGCCGCCCAAATCCCACTTCGTCGAACACCGTCCACATATCCTGCGGGCTGAGCATGAATGAGATTTTGCTCGTGCCGATGTTCGATGAGCGTTGTATCACCTGCTGCACGGTGATGCGGCCATTCGGATGTGAGTCGTTGATGAGCGCGTCGCCGATTTGAATCTGCCCATCGCCAGCATCAATCACACTTTGTGGTGTGATTTTGCCTTTTTCCAATGCCAATGCAACGGTGAATGGTTTTAAGGTCGAACCTGGTTCAAAAATATCGGTCACTGCGCGGTTACGCAAGGCTTCGATGTCCATATTGACGCGGTGATTGGGATCGTACGACGGATAGTTGGACAATGCCAATATTTCACCGGTGCGTGTATCCACCACCATGGCCGATGCGCTCTTGGCGCCGTGGTAATTGACCGCATCGCGCAATGCCGTGTACACAATGTATTGAACGCGCGCGTCCAACGACAAATACACATCCTTACCAGGATGCGCTTCAACCATCACGCCCTCGTCTTCAATCACATTACCCAGACGGTCTTTAATCACTTTGCGTTTGCCCGGCTGACCTTGAATTTCGTTGTCATAGACCAGCTCTAAACCCTCTTGCCCTTGCCCCTCAATATTGGTAAAGCCTGTCAAATGCGCGAACACTTCTGCTTGTGGGTAATCGCGCTTGACTTCTTTTTGGCTGTAAACGCCTGCGATTTTCATTTCTTTGATTTGATCGGCTGTCTCTTGCGGCACTTGACGCTTAAGGTACACAAATCGCTTGTCATCACGCGCTATTTTTTTGCGCAACTCAGCCACTGGCATACCCAGCAGGCCGGCCAGTTTGCTCTCTTGTTGCGCTGACATCACCACATCTTCCGGAATCACCCAAATCGCACGCACGGGCACATTGGACGCGAGCACAACACCATTGCGGTCGTAAATTTTACCGCGCGGCGCTGGTATTTCTAACAGGCGCGAGTATCGTGCATCGCCCTTGCTCTGCAGAAAATCGTTGTCCACCAATTGTAGTTTAATCGCCCACAGCACCAAGGCGCCCATGCCCAGCATAATCCCCAGCAAGGCCACGCGAGAACGCCATGCTTCCAGCGGAAAGGCTTTGTTCACTCGAGCGGATTGTAGATTCACGGCGCGGTTCATGGCTTGGCCCCCGATGGCGCGACTGCGGTCATGGGCGCTTGTGCGTTGTCCGCTGATTTCGGCGTCATGTAGTAGGTGACGCTTGGGTCTACGCGCTGCATACCTTGCTGTGCAACCATCTCAGCGATGCGGTCGTTCTTTGTTGCACTGACTTGTTGCACTTGGCGCGCACTCCATTCGACTTGGAGTTGCTGCTCTTGGTCTCGCGCCTTTTCTAGCTGCACAGTGAGTGTGCGCACCTGATAGCGTACGTTAATCACCGCCATCGCCGAAGCAATGACTGCAATTAACAAGACCATCGATTTACGCCACATAGACACACTCTTTCGCTTTACGCTTGAACATCGCGGGGCGGTCACCACTGAACCTACCCGCTATGAATTTTTTTGTTTTGACTACTTTATTATTGCAATGACTTAACTATTTTTTTCTGCGACCCTCAGCATCGCCGATCGAGAGCGTGGGTTGCTGGCCACTTCGGCCTTTGAGGGCTTGATTCGCCCCAAATCACTCAACACCAACTTGGGCAACTGCGCCTGCGTCAGCGGCATCCGTGCATACTGCTCAGAGTGCTGACTGTGCTGCGCAATAAACTGCTTCACAGGGCGATCCTCTAAGGAATGAAAGCTAATCACTGCCAATCGTCCTTTGGGTTTGAGCAAGCCCAACACCGACACCAACACTTCGTTCAAATCCTGCAGTTCGCTGTTGACCGCGATGCGTATGGCCTGAAATGTCCGCGTCGCAGGGTTCTGCCCTTTTTCGTAACCACGCACCTGACTGGCGATTACCGCAGCCAAATCCAAAGTGCGCTCAAAGGCCCGTGTCTCGCGCCGCGCCACGATGGCTCGAGCAATGAATTTGGCAAATCGCTCTTCGCCGTATTCTTTAATCACCCGCGCCATTTCGACTTCACTCGTTTGATTGACCCACTGCGCCGCTGTCAATCCACGCGTATTGTCCATGCGCATATCCAGCGGACCATCTTGGCGAAAACTAAATCCTCGATCCGCCTCATCAATCTGCGGCGAGCTCACGCCCAAATCCAGCAACACCCCATC
>CAZDLD010000006.1:5161-28797 GCA_964506355.1 uncultured Hydromonas sp. | reverse complement strand
CTGTTTGCGTGTTGAATCATGACAAGACGAATAGTACAGAGCTATTTCGTCACCTTTGTCTGCGTTGTGTCCGTGTTATGTCCATGTTGTGTCCATCTGTTGTAACGGTTTGTAGGGGTGTGTGCATTCATAACTTTTATGCTTGTCAGATTAATTTCATCATGTTTTTCAATCAGTTATCGGAATATTTACTCATTTGTGTATGTATGGATTTGTAACATTTGTTACAGAAGTGCACTTTTCCGGGTTCAATCTTTGGGTTTGTAAGTGAAGAATTTGGAAATAACATACTGTTTATAAAGATAAAAAAAGTAGGTCACGAAAGTGACCTACTTTTTATGTTTGCCTGTGCCTGATGTCCTTGGCTTTACCGCTTGGATTTTGCTCAATTTTTAGGCGTCATTATCGTCGGCAAGGCCTTTGGCAATTCGCGCTGATAGTCCAAGCTATAGTGCAGCCCACGTGACTCGTGTCTGAAGCTCGCGCTGTTGACGATCAACTCCGCGCAAGTCAGCAGGTTGCGCAACTCGACCAAGTCGGGTGTGATTTGGTACTGTTGGTAGTAGTCGTTGACCTCGGCGGTGAGCAGGCGGATGCGTTTGTCCGCCCATTCTAGGCGCTTGTTCGAGCGCACAATGCCCACGTAGTTCCACATCGCTTGACGCAGTGCGTCCCAGCTGTGGGTAATCATCACCGCTTCATCGGCTGGGATGACACGCGAGGCGTCCCACTCAAACAATTCGGGCACTTGGTAGTCGATTTCGGTCATCGAGAGTTCTTCAATGTTGCGTGCCACCGACTGCCCCATGACCACACATTCGAGTAGGGAGTTCGATGCCAAGCGGTTCGCGCCGTGCAATCCCGTATACGCCACTTCGCCAATCGCATAGAGGTGCTGCACATCGGTCTTGCCCTCTAAATTGGTGGCCACGCCGCCGCAGGTGTAGTGCGCGCCAGGTGCAACAGGGATGGGCTGACGGCTCATGTCGATGCCCAGCTCGGTGCATTTGGCATAGATGTTCGGAAAATGCTCGCGCAGAAAGGTCTCAGGCAAGTGGGTCATGTCCAAGTGCACGCAGTCTATCCCGTTCTTTTTCATCTCAAAGTCAATCGCACGGGCGACGATGTCACGCGGTGCGAGCTCGCCACGCTCGTCGTGGTCAAACATGAATCGATGGCCTTCTTTGCCGTCTTTGCTCGGCAAGCGCAGTATGCCGCCTTCGCCGCGCAGCGCTTCGCTGATGAGGAATGATTTGGCATGTGGGTGGTACAAACAGGTCGGGTGAAACTGCATGAATTCCATATTGACCACGCGGCAGCCCGCACGCCACGCCATCGCGATGCCATCGCCCGAATTGCCGTCTGGGTTGGTGGTGACTTTGTAGACTTTACCCGCGCCGCCCGTGGCAATCACGGTGAACTTGGCTTTAATCGAGCTGATTTCACGGGTTTGGATGTTTTGCAAATACACGCCGTAGCATCGTGCGTCTTTGCTCTGCTGTGCGATGGCGCGGGTGTGTTTGTCGGTAATCAAGTCCACCGCGATGTTGTGCTCAAACACCTGAATGTTCTCACGCGCACGCACGCGATCGGCCAGCGTCATTTGCACCGCATGGCCTGTGAAATCATCGACGTGCACCACGCGGCGGTGGCTGTGTCCGCCTTCACGGGTCAAATGCAGGGCGCCGTTTTCCATATTGAATTTCACACCTTGTTCCATCAGCCAATCGATGGAGTGGGGCGCATTGGTGATGATGTATTTGATGGCTTCAAGCTCACCAAGCTCAGCGCCCGCGACAAACGTGTCGCGCACATGGTTGTCAAAATTGTCGTCCGCATCCATCACCGCCGAAATCCCGCCTTGGGCATAGTCGGATGAGCCGCTGATGAGCGCACCCTTAGAAATCAGGGCGATTTTATACTTTGGGTCTAAGGACAGAGCGCAGCTCATGCCTGCCAAACCACTACCAATGATGACGACGTCAAATACTTGAGGCATTGTGTTCTTTCAGTGTGTTGCAATCTTGCAGATACTGCTAAATTTGATGATTTTGAAACAGGTTCAATCCGCGCTGTGGCTTAACCCCACAGGGCGATTTTGAGTGCGCGCACGTATTCGTCGAGCAATTCTTTTTTTACCCCATTGCTTTTGGCTTTTTTCGCGTCTTCTGGCGACAGCGCCCAAACGGGGTTCGGGTAGGCGGCATCTTGCTCAAAGCGCGGAATCACGTGCCAGTGTATGTGCGGCGTGATGTTGCCCAGACTGGCGACGTTGACCTTGGTCGGCTTGAGCACTTCGCGCTGTATGGTCTCAACCAAGAACACGGTTTTCATCAGCTGGCTGCGCTCTTCTGGTTTCAAATCCGTCATTTCACTCACATGCTCTTGCCAAATCACACGGGTGAAGCCCGTAAAATGCTTGTCATTGACCAGCACCACGCGCAGTTGCTCGTTTTGCCAAATCAGCTCGCCGCCTGCTTGCTCGCACAGCTCGCAGCCCGCCTGCTTGACTTTGTCCCATTGTTCCCAGTTCATAGTTGTCCCAATCATATGATTCATCTTTTAGTTAAATTTATTCATTCACACGCTGATTTTCGTGCCCACGGCCGCATCGGTCAACAGACATTGCAGCAGCACATGCGGCTCGCGCCCATCAACGATGTGCACCGCGCCCACGCCACGGCTGGCCGCGTCCAGTGCAGAATCAATTTTCGGCAACATACCGCCGTACAAGGTGCCGTCCGCCTTGAGCGCAGCGGCACTGGCTGAATCGATGTCGGTAATCAGCTCACCTTGTTTGTCCAGCACGCCTTTAATATTGGTCAACAGCATCAGCTTGCGTGCGCGCAGAGCGCAGGCAATTTCACCCGCTGCCACGTCGGCATTCACATTGTGGGTCACACCGTTGTCATCGGCCGCCACAGGCGAAATCACCGGCACAAATTCACCCGCGAGCAAAGCATCCACGGGCGCAGCGTCCACACCAATCACATCGCCCACCAAGCCAATGTCGTGCTGAATGCTCGCGTCTTGCACATCGGGCAGCAATAATTTTTTCACCCGCACCATGCGACCGTCTTTACCGCTCAGTCCGATGGCGCGCACGCCATAGCTTTTGCCTGCTTGGTTGATTAAATTGACGATTTGCCCCTGCACATTACCGCACAGCACCCCATCGACGATGGCCATGGTGTCGGCATCGGTCACGCGCATCCCCTGTATGAATTGGCCTTCGATGCCCACGCGCTTGAGCATGGCGTCAATCTGCGGTCCACCACCGTGCACCACCACGATATCCACACCCATGGCGGTCAAAAGGGCAACGTCCTGCGCAAACTGCTGTTGTAAAGTTTCATCGGTCATCGCATTACCGCCGTATTTGACCACGATTTTGCTGTCCTGAATCTGGTTCAGACGCTCAGAGGTGGCGGTGGTTCCTGCTGATTTAATCGCAGGCACCAGCGCGCCTGCTTCTGCGATGAGTTCGGGTAGGGATAAATAGAGCATGGTGCACTCCTTGTTGTGATGTTAAATGATGGCTGTGTTGATGGTCTGTTTATTGGTTGGTCTGGCGTTTGGGCTGTTTCACAAAATACACCTCTGTGTGCATGCCACCGAAAACAAACCCGTTGGGCGCTTGAAAAATCGGGTTGGCCGCTTTTTCACGGTCGCCGGTTTTGTTCACAATATCCGCAAAAAATTTCGAAGAACACAACATGCCGTAACTCATGAGGAGGCATTCACGGGTCATTTTCGGTGCGAGATCGGGTAAAAACGTTTGTGCCAATGTATCCGTCACTTTGACCGCAATTTGATCCTGCATCAATTCATTGTCTGATTTTTGGGTATAACGCACCACCCATGTACTCGGCTCGTCTGTTTTATCTGCCAATTTACGCTGGGTGAAATTGGCCAAGAGCGCTTCATCGTCTGGCGCACCTTTAACAAACGCATCGATTCGAAAAGCAGGGGCCGTGTCCCGTGGCTTTAGATTGGCATCGACCAAGGTGTATATGCCTGAAAAATCGATGGTTTCTTGCGCATGGGCTGTGTTTGCGGTACTCGCCAGACATGCTGCTGAAATTGCGCTCAATACTTGAATGCGTATTTTGTTGGTTTTTTTCATCACTTGCCCCATCGGGTTCGACCTTCGTGCAGTATCTTCAAAACGGTGGCTCGTCGCCATAAGCCGACACCGCCAGCGCGTCATCGACGCGCTGGGTGTCGGTTCTTGGCTTTGCTTGCGCCTTTGGGTTTGGCTGCGCCGGTTGCTTTGCCGACCTTAGTGGTCTTGTTTTACCTTTGTCGCAGGTTTTTTTACGGCTTTGGTGGGTTTTTGTCTTTGGTCTCTTTACATCGACTGTGGCGGTTTTCGCATTGGTTGGGCGTACGCCAGCGCACTGGCGCATCACGCCGTTGCCGTCATCGGCCTTATTATATCGGTATTTTGATTAATCGCTGTGCACTTTCTTGTGCGTTGCATGTGCGGATTCATGTGCGAGCAGATTATTCATAACGCGACGGCATTGCAAAAATGATTTCAATATCTCGTTTGGGTGTGAAATTGTTTTTAACCGCTTCAAATCTCGTATCCGATTTTTTGATTAGACTCTCATCCCAACACAGCGACATCAGTGCATCCTTGGGTTTTTCGATTGTGAGATGAAACCTCTCTATCGGTTTTGCCCAGTTTGCGCCTGTGGTTAAGATATAACCCAAATTAAGGTAGTATGGGTAGTAGATGTTTTCGGTCGCTGACATTTTTTTCCAAAAAGTTTTGTCAAAGCAATACGTTTTTTGCAACTCATTTCCAAGGCCATATTTATCATCTCGCATAATCCCAGCGACACTGCCGCCGAGCAATGGTTGGTACTCGTGTTTGACTTTAATGCTGGTATGTGCGGGAAAGGTCTGTTGCCAGCTGTAAACAACTTGAGAATCCCATAATGTTTCGGGTTGGCTTTTTAGGGCTTTGTCCGCCAGCAGTTTTTGAGTGCACTCATCAAATCGTTTTTCTCGATCTGAATTGTATGGGTTAACCCCATAGTAATAGGCATAAGCTATCTCTTGCTGTGATAAATCGCAACCCAGCAATGCATGTGTCACGTCTTTACCTTGCCAAAAACCAAACGAGTGCGCCTGTGTTTGTACTTCTTGCCCATTCGTCCAAACATGAAATGTTTTAATCAAATCCTCCGTGTGTGCGAAATCGCCGTCAACCTGCGGGGGAATGGCGGGCAGTGGAAACAAAATGGTTTCCGTCACATCATGGTCGGTGTCGTTATGGAACTCATATTCCACCCTGATGATTTTCTCACTGATGTACAAATCCTCAGACACCATGCGGATGTCTTTGCTTTTTAAATACTCAATGCCGCTCGTTGAGACCGTTCCTGTCGAATCATTGGCAAGCGCGGCATTGATGCACAACAACGCGCCTGTCGTCGCTAATAATTTTTGAACTATTTTCATATACTTTGCATCCTAATTTTTTTGCTCTCATTCAGGCTTCGTCAATCAAGCATATCGTTATTCAGATTGAGCATCCTCTTCGCATTCAAAGCGATGAATATTACCCATACTCATTTCAAAGACTTTGCGAGCCGTTTTTCGCTCTTCACTCGTTATATCAGGTTGCTGCTTATTGACGCAATTGTGCCAATGATGACTCAACAATTCCGTATTCATTTGCTCGTCAGATTGTGACCAACGCGCCCATGTGCTGGCAAAGTAAGCATTCGGGTCGCTGCTCCCTTGGCTCTCATTGCCCAATATCAGTCTGGCGGCCGATCTCTTTTGCTCAGAGGGCGGGCTTTGGATCACTTGTGCAATCTCTTGGCACTCAGGTATTTGTGCTGGCTTAAAATCGTCTAATAAATAGTAGCTTTTTGACCGCTTTGCCGCTTCTTCTAAGATATAAGTTTCATAAAAAAAATTGTCGCGCTCTATCATGCGTGCACGCACCACTTCAATCGCTGGATGGTGGATAAAGTTGGCTGTGCCGCCTAAAAAATCCTGAGCATGCATGTTTTTTTCCGCGTTTTGTTGCGCGTCAATTGTGTCTTCGTAGATAAATGTAAGGCGGTCTTCTAACAGCGCGAGTGTCGATCTCAGTTGATGCAAGCTGACTTTTTTATCATCAAAAGTCGCTCGTGCGAAACACATATCGTCTTTCCATTCAAACATCTGTGGCTTGGCGTGCGCGATTACACTCGTACACAGAGTCAGCGCAATGACGGTTTTTAACGGGTTGGTGAATCGCTTATTCATACAAAACCTCGTTTTCTGGAACCACTGGGGTTTTGGGTTTGATGATGCGCAATTTTGTGATTTGTTCTATGTATCCTGAGATGTCGCTATCCCAAACCGAGCGCACTGTGATATTTGCTATGGTGTTTTTGATGGGCTTTGCTTCACCACCATCGGGCCAGTCATACCAGTCGCATTCATCTGACTTACAAAGGGCGCTTATTATTTTGCCATGATTGGGGGAGTAAAAGCTAAGTGTGCCAAAAGCGTTGCCAGCTGATGCTGATATCAGAGTTGAGTTGGGGTAATCGTGCGCTGAGCCATCGGGATGTAGCACTTTGATCAACGCTTTTTCACGCTCTTGATACCACGCCTCGATACAATCTCTGTTCGACGTATATCCGTCCGTGCAGGAGTTTTCTCGCCGTCGCACTGCACTTCGGGTATCTCGAATCAATTGCTGCTTGTTATGCGTGACGCGCATGGCCTCACGATATAAAGCACCCAATCGATCATCCGCAGCAGACAATGACTCGTCATTGCATATTAAATGTTCATTTTTAGTTTGGGCTTTGTCGCAGTCAAAACTGGCGGCGTGCGCTGCTGGCAATCCCAGCATCGCTAATAAATACAATGTCGATACACAAACGATTTTACTTCGTAAAATATCGTGCATTTTGCCGGCTCTTTAAAAAGGTGGCTCATCGTCATAAGCCGACAACGGCGGCGCGTCATCAACGGGCAGGGCATCGGCTTTTTTGGCTTTGCTTGCTGCCTTGGGTTTGGCTGCGCTGGTTACTGTGCTGGCTTTGGTGGTCTTGGTGGTCTTGCTTGCCTTTGCCGCTGGTTTTTTCACAGCTTTGGCCGGTTTTTTGTCCGCCACCGCTTCGCTGTCCTCGTCTGCAGATTTAGCTGCGACTTTGGCGCTTGTTTTCGCTGGTGCTTTCTCGGCCTTGGCTTCGAATTCAAACACGGTTTTTCCCGCTTTTTTATCCCACACCAAGTAGGCTTTGAACAATCGTCCCGTACGCGCCGACTTGAAATTGGTGAGCAAGTCGGTGCGTCCTACGGTCAATAGTTTGCTCATTTGCTCAGGCTCGATGATCTGTTGCAAGATGACTTGCCCAGAGCGGAAATCACAATTTTTCTCAGGCCCCACTGCGCGCTCGCAATAGTAGCTCAGTCCGTGGTCATAGACATTACCGCCACATTTCGGGCATTTGCCCAAGCTGGTTTTGCCCGTGAAGTCGGGGGCTTCTTCGTCGTCGCGCGACTGTCCAAAGTCAAATTCCATCTTGAATTTCGCAGGCAGCTCAGCGTCCTCAACGATGCGCAATATCGCCGCGAAGGGGCGACCCATCTTGCTGCGAAAGCCTTGAAGCAATGGTGTCTCGCGTGTTTTCAGCAAATCTTCAACCTCTGGAATTTCAAAGGTGCGCCCACCAGGGGTTTTGCTCATATTGAATTCGCACTGGGTGCAGGCAAAGCGGCGGTAGTTCTCTTTAATCACGCCGCCGCAATTCGGGCAGGGCGTGCTCAGGGTGCTGTAGTCGCCCGGCACGGTGTCGGCTTGGAACTCTTTGGCGCGCTTGACGATGATTTGGGTCATTTGTGCGATTTCGCGCATGAACGCATCGCGCTTGAGCTCGCCGCGCTCCATCTGTGCCAATTTACTTTCCCAGTTGCCAGTCAATTCGGGCGAGGTCAATTCTTCCACGCCCAATCCGCGCAGCAGGGTCAAGAGTTGAAACGCTTTGGCGGTGGGGATGATTTCTCGGCCTTCACGCACCAAGTATTTTTCAGACAGCAGGCCCTCAATAATCGCCGCACGGGTGGCAGGCGTGCCCAGTCCTTTGCCACTCATGGCGGATTTGAGCTCTTCGTCATCGAGCAGTTTGCCCGCGCCTTCCATCGCTGAGAGCAGCGTGGCCTCTGAGTAGCGCGCTGGTGGGCGTGTTTGCAGGCCTTTGGGCTCGACGCTGTCGGTTTTGACCTTTTCATCTGCCGATACGGCGATGAGTAAGTCGTCTTCTTTTTGCAATTCACGACCATATATCGCCAACCAACCTGCATTGGTGAGCACGCGGCCTTCGGTTTTGAAGTGATGTCCCGTGACTTTGGTGATGCGGGTGGTGACCATGAATTCTGCGGCTGGGAAGAACACCGCCATAAAGCGTTTGACCACCAAGTCATAGAGTTTTTGTTCTGGTTCTGACAGGTTCTTCGGTGCTTGCAAAGTCGGAATGATGGCGAAGTGATCTGAGATTTTGCTGTTGTCAAAAATTCGTTTGTTGTTCTTGTGCTTGTCGACCCATGCATTTTTTTCGATCTGCTGCGCAAAGCGGGTGTAGTTGTTCTGCTCTTTGAGCATTTCAACCGTTTGCTTGACCGTGGGCACGTAGTCCTCGGGCAGGGCTTTTGAATCGGTACGCGGGTAGGTCAGGACTTTGTGTTTCTCGTACAAGGCCTGCGCCAATCCCAAGGTGTTTTTCGCGGAGAAACCAAAGCGTGCATTGGCCTCGCGCTGCAAACTGGTCAAATCAAACAGCGCTGGCGCCATCTGCGTGGTTGGCTTGGACTCTTCGGTCACGCTGCCGTTCTGACCTTTGCAGGCCATGACCACGGTGTCTGCAGCGGCTTTGCTCCACAGACGGTTGTCCTTGCGTTCGGCGTCGCCGACGTTTTCTTTGGCATCTTTGTCAAACTTGGGATCGAACCAGCGGCCTTTATAAATCCCTTGCGCGGCGATGAATTCGGCGTGCACTTCCCAGTAGTCACGCGAGATGAATTTGCGGATGGCTTCTTCGCGCTCGACCACGACGGTCAATGTCGGCGTTTGCACGCGCCCGACGGTGGTCAAGAAAAAACCACCATCGCGTGAGTTGAACGCGGTCATCGCACGCGTGCCGTTAATCCCCACCAGCCAGTCGGCCTCAGAGCGCGAGCGCGCCGCATCGGCCAGATTGAGCATCTGTGCGTCGGTGCGCAAGTGCGCCAGCCCATCGCGGATGGCCTGTGGCGTCATACTCTGCAACCACAGACGTTGAGAAGGTTGCTTGGCCTTGGTGTACTGCATGATGTAGCGGAAAATCAATTCGCCTTCGCGCCCCGCATCACAGGCGTTGATGACGTGGTCAATGTCTTTGCGGCGGATGAGTTTGGCCAGAGATTTTAGACGCGCTTCAGATTTGACGATTGGGCGCAAGTCGAAATGCGGCGGGATGTGGGGCAGGTGCGTGAAGCTCCATTTGCCGCGCTTGATGTCGTATTCTTCGGGCACACACAGCTCGAGCAAATGACCGACCGCTGCACCAATCACAAATTCATCGTTCTCGTGGTGATCGTCTTTTTTCACGCAGCCGCCGATGGCGCGTGCTATGTCGTTCGCTACCGATGGTTTTTCCGCGATAATCAGCGTTTTGCTCATAAATTGGCCTTGTTTTTGTTGGCTCGCGCAACTGTTTGTACCGCTTTGGGTGATGCGCGGTGAGGGTGGTGGACGCTTGTATTTACCCATGGGATAAACAAAACCCACGACTGGCACAGCTTCAATTACGTGGGTTGTCTCAATTGCGCCCATAATACCTGTGTTCTTGGCATGGATGCAAGCATGACCGCCATTTCCAGCGGCTTTTATGCGATTGATGCCATATCTGTCGCTCTGCGTACATCGATTGCGGTTGCAAAAACGGCGAGTGTTTGCTCGGCGTTTCGTATTTTTCGCTTCCGTTGATTGTCCACACTTATGGCATCACCAACACATTGGATTCATTGACATCACCGTTTTCTTGTTTTTGTGTCAGCGCTGACAATCCACCTTGCTTGCTCTCGCTGCGCCCAGCTCGGTACAGTTGTTTGCCTGATTTGCTTTTGGTCATCACAGTGATGCCCGTTTGCTCGGCGTTATCTGAAATTCGATAGAGCGCTTCGGGTGTGCTGAAATCCAAGGTGTCTTGCGCTTGGTAGTAGGTGAAACTCGGCTCGAATGTGCGCTTTCGCTGCAAGCCGCCTTCGGCATCCAGCAAATAACTATACGCCACGCGGTTGTGTGCGTCGGTCAATAGGTAATCCAATTGTCCATAATCGCTGCGGTACAGCGTGAGCACTTCGGGTAATGGCTCTTGCGTCTCTTTTGACTCTTGCTCCTGCGCTGCATTTGCGGTCTTCGGTGCCAAGTTCATGCGCATGATGATATTTTTAGACGTCGGCTCATCCTCAATCATCAGTTCATGCCAGACTTCGGTTTTGTATTGATTCGCGCCTGTGCGCACTTTTGAGGTGTAACTCATCAGGTGGGTGGGGCCATTGAGCAGGCTTTCAATGACCGACTTCGTTAGGGTCAGTTTGCGCTTGATGTACGCGTAGGTATTGAACTCGTGCCAGCAACAGCCGCTTTTGGTCATGGTGCTGATTTGCTTGTCCTGCGCACTCCAATTGAACATCCCGCAGTAGTTTTCCGCCAGATCGGTCAAATCGACATCGTGTACAAAGCCATTGGCGCGCCCCAAATACACTTGAAACGATGGGCCGCCGTAGCAGGAGTTCTGTCCGTCCATCAGTGCCAAATCCTTTGTGCCATCAAAATTGAAGTCATCAAAAATCAGCACGCTTTGTGTGCCGTAGGGCAGCTCGAGCACATTGGGCATGACTTGCTGCTGCTCGTCCACATCCAGTGTGAGGTGTCCTGTAGCGCCTTTGATGATGCGCTTGCCTTTTTTGTTGTACACCGACACATAGCCTTCTTGTGACAGATAGCCACTCTCCTGAGCATCCCGATCGCCATCAATCAGCGTCACCGTGGCGTGGTAGTCATCTGAAAAATGACTGATTTTATAAACGGTGTTCGCATGACAAACTGAAGCGTACAGGATAGTTACAATGCATACGACCTGCTTAATCCATGAACTCATCTTGCTCTCCTTAGGTATTTTGTTTGCGTTGCAGCTCCATTTGTTCGTTACTGTCTTTGTCGCATCGCCTACAGTAGTGAACCGTCATGGGGAGACCATGAGCAGCGAGCATGGGCTATGTTATCGCGAGAGCGACCCTTGGTGTGCTGTTTAGAGGCGGTATTCGAAATCAATTGCCAATATACCGATACAGTGCAGTCAGCACCAACTGTATCGCCGCCAATGTGGTCACCCATTTGAGTATCCACACCCCGCGCTGCTCATTGATGCGCCCACGCATGAATTTGCCCGCATATGTGCCGCACAACGAGCCTGTCAACATCAATGCCATCATTTGTCCGTAGGAGAAAAAGGCAAAGCCCGTGGCCACATAGGTGGCGACTTTCAATGCGTGCATCATGCCCATCATGGCAGATTGGGTCAGAATCACCTCATCTTTTTTCAGCCCCTTGTGCAGCAGTATGGGCGGCAACATCAATCCCATCGACCCAATGAACAGCGAAGTACCCGTCATCCATGCGCCGAGCACAAGCATTCTGTTGAACATCACCCCCAAGGCGTGAATCAAGCGCGTCCACGTAATCAATAGGATAAACACCCCGAGTATCAACGGCAGGTATTTGAACGAGAACCAACCCAAAGTGAAGTAGCCCAAGACCGCCCCCACCAGCGCACCAGGTATAAAAGGCAGCATCATTTTGCGCCAAGGCACCAGTCGCCAGTCCAGCGCCAAGCGCGACACATTGCTCACCAATTGTGTCGCTCCATGAATCGGCACGACCAAATTGGGCGCCAATAGATTGGACAAAAACACCAGCAGCAGCATGCCGCCGCCCACACCCAGAGCCGAGGTAATCGCCGAAGTCGTGGCGCACAAAGCAAATAGTGCGCCGTCTGTCCATGTGAGCATGATAAAATACCTGTTGATGGGTCTGATTCGCCTGCGCCACAAACGCTGTGAGTCCACACGAATCCGCCCTAAATTCGAATGCAACACTATAAACGAGCCTCCCGCCCATGTCCACCACAGCCGTCGCAACCACTACCGACACCATCATCGCGATTGCCACCGCATCGGGACGAGGCGGCGTGGGTGTGATTCGCGCCTCTGGTGACGCCGCCACCATTTTGGCACTGACTCAGGCTGTGTGTGAGCGCACACTCACGCCGCGTCTCGCACATTATGGCGCATTCATAGACAGTGATGGCACGACCATCGATCATGGTTTGGCCTTGTATTTCCCCGCGCCGCACTCGTATACTGGCGAGCACGTACTCGAATTGCAAGGTCATGGCGGTCCTGTGGTCATGCAACTGCTGCTGCGTCGATGCCTGTCCGCTGTGAACAACATCCGCATGGCGCACGCCGGCGAGTTCACCCAACGCGCTTTTCTGAATGACAAAATGGATCTGGCTCAAGCCGAAGGCGTCGCCGATTTGATTGAAGCGGCCACTGAGTCCGCTGCCAAATCTGCGGTACGCTCGCTCACGGGCGTGTTCTCCCAGCACATCCAGCAACTGGTCAAACAGGTCATACACCTGCGGATGCTGGTGGAAGCCACTTTGGATTTCCCCGAAGAGGAAATTGATTTTCTACAAAAGGCCGATGCCTTCGGTCAACTTGAACGCATCCAGAACCAATTGGGTGAGGTTTTGGCCAGCGCCAAGCAGGGCGCTCTGCTGCGCAATGGCGTGAACGTGGTGCTGGTCGGTCAACCCAATGTGGGCAAGTCCTCTTTGCTCAACGCGCTCTCAGGGCAAGATGTGGCCATCGTCACCGCCATCGCAGGCACCACACGTGACACCGTGACCCAAGCCATCCAAATTGAAGGCGTACCGCTGAACATCATTGACACCGCAGGCTTGCGCGAGACCGATGACGAGGTCGAAAAAATCGGCATCGAGCGCACTTGGGCTGCCATTGAGCGCGCCGACGTGGTCCTGCATCTGGTCGATGCGCAGGTGGATGCCGAAGCACAAGCGCGAGATGCGCATGTATTGACCCAATTGCACGCCCGCCTGAATGAGCAGGTGCCATTTCTGACCTTACACAACAAGGTCGATTTGCTCGACGCTACCCACGCCAATCCAGCCGAGTCGAGCAACGATTTGCACATCAGCGCCAAAACTGGGGCAGGGCTGGCTCAACTGCGTGCGCGCCTGTTGGACATCGTGGGCTTTCAAACCACCCAATCGGACAGCTTCATCGCCCGTGAGCGCCACCTCACCGCACTGCGCGCAACGGATGAGCACTTGCAAACCGCCTACGCGCACGCCTTGACTCAGAATCAAAAACTTGACTTATTCGCCGAAGAGTTGCGCTTGGCACAGGAACAGCTCAACGCCATCACCGGCGAGTTTACCTCCGATGATTTACTCGGCGTCATTTTTTCCAGCTTCTGTATTGGCAAATAATCGCATTTAGTTGTGCCAATCGCACAGCATCCAATTGCCAGCACACGCGCAGACCGCTCTCACGCGCGCCGCCATCTATGGCAAAATACACCCCATCCTGAACCCCACAACACCAAGTTTCTGCCATGAACCTCATACACATCATTTTCACGGGTGGCACCATCGCCATGCGCACCGACCCCAACGGATTATTGGTCCCTGCGTGTTCGGGCGAGGAATTGCTTTTGGCCATTCCCGAACTGCGCGACAGCGCCATTCGCACCGAACAGTTGTGCAACATCGCGTCAGCCCATTTGACCTCTGAAATTTGGTTGAACACCCGCCGCGCCATCATCACCGCCTGCGCTGACCCAGAAGTGGCAGGGTTGGTGTTGGTTCAAGGAACGGACAGTCTGGAGGAAACCGCGTTTTTCATGGATGCATCCTTGAGTCACGCCGACACCCTTGGCAAGTCCATTGTGCTCACAGGCGCGATGCTCAATGCCGACAACCCGCAGTCCGATGGGCCGACCAATTTACTCAACGCGATTCGCATCGCAGGGCAAGCGCCCAAAAATAGCCCCGTACTGGCTACATTGTTGGGCGAAATCCATTGCGCTCGCGCCGTACAAAAATTCCACAGCACTGACGTTCATGCCTTCGCTTCGGTGCACCACCCACGCATCGGTCAAATTGACACTACGGGTCACATTGACTGGATCGCTGCGGACCGCTGGACGCGCACACCCACAGCTGCGCCCAGCCTCGATTGCGCCCACTTGCCCAAAGTCGCGATCATCCCGACCTTTGTGGGCGCAGATGCGGATTTGTTCAACGCCAGCATTGCGGCGGGCGCCCAAGCCATCGTGGTGCAAGCGCTGGGCGCTGGCAACGTTAATCCCATCCTTTACACAGCGATTGAATCGGCCATCCAACGTGATATACCTGTCATTATTGCCACCCGCAGCTGGGAAGGCTGCGCCGAACCACACTACGGCTACATCGGCGGCGGACAAACTTTGGCCAAAATTGGTGTGTGTTTCGCCCATGACTTGCCCGCGCACAAAGCCCGAATTTGGGCGCAATTGCTGCTCTGTCAAATGGACAGCGGCACGACCGCAGCCCGCACCACCCACTTGCGCGATGGATTCAAACAACTCATCCACTCGGTCACGGCATCATGAGCGGCTTTGCGCCTGAACTGTTGCTGCTACTGCCCTTGGCATTTCTGGCAGGCCTGATAGACTCAGCGGTCGGTGGCGGCGGCCTCATCCAGCTGCCGGGCGTGTTCACCATCATCCCCAATCACCCCGCATCCACCCTGCACGGCACCAATAAATTGTCGAGTTTTTGTGGCACTGCAGTGGCTACTCGCCAATACGCCCGTCATGTCCAACTGCGTTGGCGCATGCTCTTTGGTACGATTGCGATGGCCTTTATCTTTTCATCCTTGGGCGCGCGCATCATTCCACTTATGCCAATTCAGTATTTGCGTCCGATTATGTTGGTGCTGATGCTGGCGATGGTGGTCTACACTTTTTACAAAAAGGATTTGGGTCACACCCACGCGCCACGCTTCAATCAAAATGGAGAAATTTGGGCTGGTTTGGCCCTAGGGGTGGCCATAGGCTTTTATGATGGTTTTTTTGGCCCAGGGACAGGGTCACTTTTGGCTTTTGCCTTTGTCAAATTGTTTGGCTATGATTTTTTGGTGGCAACCGCACATTCTAAAATCATCAACCTCACCACCAATTTTGCCGCATTGACTTTTTTCATCCCGCACGGTTATTTACTTTGGGGCGTGGGTCTGCTCATGGGCGCGAGCAACATCTGCGGCGCACTGGTGGGCACACGCATCGTGACCCGTCATGGCGCGCCATTGATTCGCAAAATCCTCATTGTGGTTCTCAGCCTGACAATCAGCAAATTCGCTTACGATACGGTGCGTCCATTCATGTAATGTTTCACGTGAAACATTACAAAACTCAAAATACAACACATCTTCAACAAATCATTGTTTCACGTGAAACATCAATTCGAATAAAAATCGATGTGCGCTATAATAGCAGCTCAAAACACACTCGAGATTTTAGAACATGATTTACCCAAAACACTATGATGTCATCGTTGTCGGCGGTGGTCACGCTGGCACCGAAGCCGCACTGGCCGCGGCGCGCATCGGTTGTCAAACACTACTCATCACACACAACATCGAAACCCTGGGTCAAATGAGCTGCAATCCTTCGATTGGTGGCATCGGCAAAGGGCACTTGGTCAAAGAAGTCGATGCACTGGGTGGGGCAATGGCGCGTGCGGCCGATTTGGGCGGCATCCAATTTCGCATTCTCAACTCAAGCAAAGGCCCCGCAGTGCGCGCAACCCGCGCTCAAGCTGACCGACTTCTATACAAACAAGCGGTGCGCGGTTTCTTAGAAAACCAAGAGAACTTAGATATATTTCAGCAAGCTGTCGACGACATGATCGTCGAGGGCGACGTTGTACGCGCCGTCATCACCGAGATGGGGATACAAATCAACGCCACCTGTGTGGTCATCACTGCAGGTACATTCTTGGGTGGCAAGATTCATGTGGGCTTGGAGAATACAGTCGGCGGCCGTGTGGGCGACCCCGCTTCAATTAAGCTGGCCGATCGACTCAAAGAATTGAACTTGGGGCAGGGCAGATTAAAGACCGGCACGCCGCCACGCATTGATGGCCGTAGCATCGATTTTGCACGCATCAGCGAGCAGCCGGGGGACTTGGATCCTGTGCCCGTATTCTCATTCATGGGGCGCGCAGAACAACACCCGCGCCAAGTGCCCTGCTGGATCACACACACCAACGCGCAAACACACGACATCATTCGCGGCTGTCTGTCGCGCTCGCCCATGTACACAGGTGTGATTGAAGGAATCGGTCCGCGCTACTGCCCATCGATTGAAGACAAAATCCATCGCTTTGCCGATAAAGACCAGCATCAAATTTTCTTAGAGCCAGAAGGCTTGCTGACGCATGAGTTTTACCCCAACGGAATTTCGACCAGCTTACCCTTTGATGTGCAAATCGCCTTGGTGCGCTCGATGGTGGGTTTGGAAAACGCACACCTGCTGCGCCCAGGTTATGCGATTGAATACGATTACTACGACCCACGCGGGTTAAAGGCCACCTTGGAGAATAAGGTCATCAGCAACCTGTACTTCGCAGGGCAAATCAACGGCACCACGGGCTACGAAGAAGCCGCAGCACAAGGCCTGCTCGCAGGAACCAACGCAGCACGGCGCGCGCGCAATCAAGATGAGTGGCGCCCAGCGCGTCACGACTCCTACATTGGCGTGATGGTCGATGACCTCATCACCAAGGGCGTGACAGAACCATACCGCATGTTCACCAGCCGTGCCGAATACCGACTGAGCCTGCGCGAGGACAATGCAGATGCGCGCCTCACCCCAATCGGTCGTGAACTCGGTTTGGTCGGCGATACACAGTGGCACTACTTTGAGGACAAAATCGAGCGCATCGCCCAAGAAACCGAACGACTAAAATCAACATGGGTCAGCCCGCACAGTTTCACCGCGGACATCGCCACGCCATTATTGGGCAAAGCCATCGAACGCGAGTACAGTTTGGCCGATTTGTTGCGCCGTCCAGAAGTACGCTATGATGCCTTGATGCAAATCGACAATACACGCTTTGCACCGCCAAGTGTATTGGCAGAAGACCCAATCAACGCAGGCATCGTCGCCGAGCAGGTTGAGATTTCAATTAAATACGCGGGTTACATCGAGCGTCAAAAAGAAGACATCCGCAAACAGTCCAATCATGAAAGCACACGCATCCCCGTCGGGATGGACTTCAACGAAGTCAAAGGGCTGTCCAATGAAGTCAAACAACGCCTCATCAAGCACGCGCCCGAAACGGTCGGGCAGGCGGCTCGAATTTCCAGCATCACCCCAGCGGCCATATCCTTGTTACTGGTGCACATCAAACGCCTGAACCAAAATCAAGCCAAGGCTCAAGCACTCATCACCGATGGAGCCAGCGCACCATGAAACCACGCAGCCAACTCTTCAATGCGTCAGCCGCATTGAGCCAGCTGCTCGAGGGTTGCGCCCAGATGCAGCTGAGTTTAAGCCAAGCTCAAGCCGAGCAGCTCATCACCTATTTGCAACTGATGAGCAAGTGGAATCCCGTGTACAACCTCACCGCCATCCGCGAAACCGACAAAATGGTCACGCACCACCTGCTGGACTCATTGGCCATCCTCACGCCATTTGAACAAGCCGTTTGTGAGCACACACTGTCGGCTAAGAACCCTTTAATATTGGATGTTGGTACAGGCGGCGGACTACCGGGCGTGGTGCTGGCAATCATGCACAGCGATTGGCAGCTCACACTCATTGACCCCGTACAGAAGAAAACCGCATTTCTCACTCAGGTCAAAGCACAGCTCAACTTAAGCAATCTTACCGTCATCAACGGCAAGGTTGAGGATTTAGACGAGGGACAGTGCTTTGACATCATCACCAGCCGCGCCTTTGCCAGCTTGGTGGATTTTGTGACTTTGTCACAAAAAGCACTCAAACCAACAGGATGCTTTTTGGCGATGAAAGGGCAGATGCCTGAACAAGAAATTCAAGAATTCGCACAGCTAATGCCGCAGTTTGCAATCACACAAACGGACGCACTGAATGTGCCACAATTGAATGCAGAGCGCCACCTCATCAACATTCACCCCTCAACGAAATAAACCACCGCAAAAACAGAGAGCCACCATGACCAAAATTTTCTGCATCGCCAACCAAAAGGGCGGCGTCGGCAAAACCACCACCACCGTTAATCTGGCCGCAGCACTGGCGCAAATTGGGCAACGCGTCTTGCTCATCGACTTGGATCCGCAAGGCAACGCGACCATGGGCAGCGGCGTGGACAAACACAGCCTGCCTTCGACCATTTATCATGTGCTCTTGGGCTTGAAAGACATTGCTCAAGCCATCGTGCAGCCACCAGAAGTGGGCTATTCTTTGTTAGCAGCCAATCGTGATTTGGCTGGTGCCGAGGTCGAGTTGGTCGATTTTGAGCGCCGCGAATACCGCTTGAAAGACGCGCTGAGCCAAGTGTCCGCAGAGTACGACTATGTACTGATTGACTGCCCGCCATCGCTGTCATTGCTGACTCTGAACGGACTGTGCAGCGCTCACGGGGTACTCATCCCGATGCAGTGTGAATATTTCGCCTTAGAGGGGCTGTCAGATTTGGTCAACACCATCCGTGCCCTGCACAGCAACTTGAATCCAGAGCTGGAAATCATCTGCTTGTTGCGCGTGATGTTCGATCCGCGCACCACCTTGCAGCAACAGGTGTCCGAACAATTGAAAAATCACTTTGGCGACAAAGTGTTTGACACTGTGATTCCTCGCAATGTGCGTCTGGCCGAGGCGCCGAGCTATGGGCTTCCCGGTGTGGTGTTTGACCCAGCCTCACGCGGCGCGCAAGCCTATATCGAGTTCGCACAAGAGCTCCTCAATAAAAAACTGTAAACAGGACCCATCATGGCAACCAAAAACAAAAAAGGCTTGGGACGAGGCATAGATGCATTGCTGGGCGGCTCACAAAACATGAACGCACTGCACGATGCGCACAATGCGCAGCTCGATGCCGAGCAAGGACTGAACAACCCAGCAGGCCAGCTGACCATGCTCGCCCGCAGCCAAATGCAAGCAGGCAAATACCAGCCGCGCAGCCACATGGACGAAACCGCGCTCAACGAGCTGGCCGAATCCATTAAAGAGCAAGGTTTGATGCAGCCCATCATCGTGCGCTCCATCGGCAGTGACCGATACGAAATCATCGCCGGCGAGCGCCGATTCCGTGCGGCGGGCATCGCTGGTCTGACCGAAGTGCCGGTGCTGATTAAACAAGTGGACGATCGCAATGCACTGTCACTGGCATTGATAGAAAACATCCAGCGTGAAGACCTCAATGCAATTGAAGAAGCGCAAGGTCTGCAACGCCTCATCCGCGAGTTCGACTACACCCACGAAACGTGCGCTCAAGCCATCGGCCGCTCACGCAGCGCGGTGTCTAACCTATTGCGTCTTTTGAACTTAGCCGAACCCGTACAAACCATGCTGCTGGCGGGGGATGTGGAGATGGGACACGCCCGAGCCTTGCTCTCGCTCGATGCCGCGCAACAAATCATGCTCGCCCAAGAAATCAGCAACAGACGCCTCTCAGTGCGCGATGCCGAAAAACGTGTGGCGCAGGTACAAAAAGGTGAGGGCGATCATGCCCCACGCAATGGCAAGCAACGCACCACCACAGGCGACATTAAAGCCCTGCAAGACAAGCTCTCTGATGCGCTGGGCGCTCAAGTAGAAATTAAAATGGGGGCAAAAAACAAGGGCAAAATGACCATCGCTTTTGCCAATCTGGATGTGCTTGACGGCATCATTGCCAAAATACAACCCGAATAAGCCGCAGGCTATATCCGACCGAGTAAGAGAATATTCAATCAGTTCATCTGAAAACCCATTCTTGCTCGGGTGGAGTAATCAGATGAGCTGGTGTTGAGCGCATAGCCATCCCAGCTAACACATACGCTCAAGCACCGATGCACCTGAACACCTAAGCACAAAATACCCCATGGCAAAATCCGAAATCTACTTCGTCACCGACATCGAAACCGACGGCCCCATTCCAGGCCCGCACTCCATGCTGTCATTTGCCAGCGTGGCCATCAATGACGCAGGAGAAGCTTTAGGGGAGTTTTCTATCAATCTGGAGGTACTGCCTGATGCCAGCGCACACCCCGTCACTGCGACATTTTGGCGCAGTGAGCCAGAAGCATGGGCGGCTTGCCGCACCGACCCCGTAGCGCCTGAGTTGGCAATGAAATCCTTTGTCAAATGGATACAGCAGACCGTGGGCAAGGACAGTGCGCCAGTGTTTGTCGGTTATCCAGCGGGCTTCGACTTCACTTTTGTATTTTGGTATTTACAGCGCTACACCAATGCTTCGCCGTTTTCATGGTCGGCGTTGGACATGAAATCCTTCGCCATGGCACTGACTGGACTGCCATTCAAACAGTCAATTAAACCGCGCTTGCCAGCACAGTGGCTGCCTCAAGACAAGCCACACACCCACATAGCGCTGGACGATGCACGAGAGCAGGCGCATATCTTTGCGCAGATGCTGCTGGTGTGGAAGCAACAGCACCACACCGAGTTAGAAGCAATTATTTAAGGTGGCGGTTTTGCCAGCGTCGTGCAACGTTCAAGCCCAAGCCACCGCCCAAACCAATCAAAACAATGGCGATGATGCTTTTATTGTCATAGCCTTGAGCAAATGGGTCTAAATTAAAAAATCGCGCCACGCCATAGCCCGTCAGCGCTCCCATCACAAATCCAATTGCATCGCTCACGCCTGTCCACAGGTTTTTTGAATGATCGGCCATGCCCACTCCCAATAGTTAATGTTAAAAATTAATATTAAAAATTTAAAATTTCAGTTTTAATCAGCACAATAAAAAATCCTGTTGATGCCTCAACAGGATTTCAGTTTAAGTCCTATGTGACTTAATGTCCATACTTCTTGGTCACCACCCACTGCTGGGCAATCGAGAAGATATTGCTCACCACCCAGTACAGCACCAGACCTGATGGGAAGAAGAAGAAGGTGAACGCGAACATAAACGGCATAATCCACATCATTTTTTCTTGCATCGGGTCGGCTGGTTTTGGATTGAGCCACGTTTGGAGCGCCATCGTGATGAGCATCAAGATTGGCAAAATGAACCAAGGATCAGGCAAGGCCAAATCTTGAATCCAGCCCAACCACGGCGCACCACGCATCTCAACCGCCGCTTGCAACACGTAAAACAGCGCAATAAACACAGGCATTTGAACCAACATCGGCAAGCAGCCACCAGCAGGATTGACCTTCTCAGCGCGGTACAGCGCCATGGTCTCTTGATTGAGTTTCATTTTGTCATCGGCAAATTGCTCTTGCAAAATCTTCACTTTAGGTGCCAAACGACGCATTTTCGCCATAGATTTATAGCTGGCTGCAGTCAGCGGGAAAAACGCCAATTTCACCAAAATGGTCAGCGCAACAATTGACCAACCCCAGTTGGGGATAAAGTTGTGTAAAAAGCTCAAGAACCAATGAACCGGTTTGGCAATAATCGTCAACCAACCGTAATCCACAGACAGCTCCAAACCTGGGGCAATCAATGCCAGCTTGTCTTGATCTTGAGGACCCACATACAATTGAGAGTTGAATTTGACTTGCGCTGCTGGGGCAATATCGCCCAAGCTCACGCGTTGACCCACTTTATAAACGCCGTCTTCAGGTTTGGCTGCCGACTTGAGTGTGTCGACATAAAACTTACGCTCACGCGACTCAGGCACCACCCACGCAGACACGAAGTAATGTTGAATCATGCCAACCCAACCCGAATTCGATTGAGTGGTGAAACCTGGCTTACCACCAGCGATGTCGGTAAACGGTACTTTATGGAATTTATCTTTGTCGTTGTAAACAACGGGGCCAGTATAGGTGGTGTAAAAAGCAGAGTCACCATTTTGGGCGCCATCACGCACAATCTCCATATACACATCGGGATGAATCGCTTGCGCAGAGCCATTGAGCACCTCGTAAGAAACATCCATCAAATAACTGCCGCGCTTGAGGGTGTACGTTTTCTTGAGGGTGATGCCGTTGTTGGTCGCGGTGAGCACCACGCTGGCCGCGTCCTGACCATTGGCCAAAACCGCCGAGGTGGTGTCTGCGGCAAACATCGTGGTGTGATCCAAACCCACATCGGTCAAACCACTTCGGCTGACATACAATTCATTCGGCGAAATCACATCGGGGTTGGCGGATTTGCTGTTGAACAAAACCGTGTTCAACGATTTATTTTTTGAGTTGAAAAACTCTTTGAGCATGGCGAACTGAACCACACCGCCTTGCGTGTTGATGTTCAATTTCAAAACATCATTTTCGAGCAAAACCGTTGAGCCAGTGAGTTGTCCTGCTTGTGAGGGCACTTGACCTGCTGCGCCTGTGGCTGTGCCAGATTGGCTTGCTTGTTGAGCTTGTTGGGCCTGCTGAGCGGCTTGAGTCTTATTGACGTTCAGTTGTTGGTAATTACTCCACAACAAAAACAAAGATGAAGCAAAAAGCATCACCAGAAGGGTACGCGGGTTCAAATTTTTCATAAACAATCTCAAATATCAAATAAATGGCTAGTCAGAGCAACGAGCGCAATTATAACAACAGTTAATGCCAGCAATTAAACTACTGAACGAACTACTCGAACGAACTAATAAACGAACTAATAAACGAACTTCGAAAACTCAATCAAACATCAAGAATGCGTGTGATCCGAACCATCGGTACAGCGATGCTCTGGGACTGGATCCCAACCACCGGCCACACCAGGGCGGCAGCGGCTGATGCGGACCAGCGCCAACCAAGAGCCTTTAATCACACCATGACGCTCGATAGCAATCAAGGCATAGCGCGAACACGTCGGCTCGAAGCGACAGTGGTTCGCCATCAAAGGGCTCAATGCCAATTGATAAAACCGCACCAATAACAGCAAAGCCTTCTTAAGCACAAGCGAAGGCAGCTGAATAATTTGTTTCAAATAAGCATTCATGCGTACCGCCTCACTTAAGCAGAGGGTTTGGTGGGTATAGCAGCGTCCTTGATGGCGCGCACTTGCGACACCACCTGACCCGACTTCAATCGCTGTGAAAACTCAACCCCCGCATCCCACAGCAGATGCAACTGCTCCGCCCAAAGACGTTTTTGTACGGGCGTGAGATTCACAAGATTGATGTTCGTATTCAAACGAACCACCCACAAGCCAGCAGGCAAACTCGCCGCACGCATCCGAAAACTCTCTCGAATCAAGCGCTTAACCAGATTGCGACGCACCGAATGCTTGGACAAGCGTTTGGGCACGACCAAACCCAGCTGCGCCCAGTCGGCGGTCATTTGTATCTCTGTCTTGCTGAGTTTGTGCGCCATATGGTGCAGCACAAACACATCGGATTTGGCACACACACGCATACGCAA
>CAZDLD010000006.1:0-5151 GCA_964506355.1 uncultured Hydromonas sp. | reverse complement strand
GCGGATGCATACGCATCCGCTTTGAGGATTTTACGTGAGCGAGGCAGCTCAAATCGTTCAGAAGGTGTCAGAACCATACCGAAGCAATGTCGGTCGCACACACTCAATCAGGCAAACCCAATCGAAGTGTCCGCGACAGGCACTATTAAACAGCCAAACGCTTGCGACCTTTAGCGCGACGTGCGTTCAAAACAGCACGACCACCAGCTGTTTTCATGCGGGCACGAAAGCCATGGGTACGTTTGCGGCGGACAACTGAAGGTTGATAAGTACGTTTCATAATAATTTTCCAAACAAAAACAATTTTTTATAATCTTAAACACACCCACTTCACCCATCAAGTTTCATTTAAAGCTTTAAATTTGACTTAAAGTAAGCGTTCACGAACCTGACATTAAACCCGATTTTTTTATTAAAAGCAAGAACTTATAAAGCCAATTACCAAAATAACACCAATTTGAGAGAATTCTGTGGATAACTTCCAAGCCATGGGCAATAAACGTGTAAAATACCCCACACATCGCGCCATGGATTGCCGAGTTTTTCTCAGCGATACACCGTAACACCTCTGAATATTTCCCTAGAATTGAACTTATAAATCATGTTGCTCTTTTGGCAAGCCTGCTCCAATCAATTAAAAAAAGAACTCACTCCCCAGCAATTCAAAGCTTGGATTGCACCGCTGACTGCGCGTGAGTTTGATGAGCAGGGCAAAATTCTCACCGTCACCGCGCCGAGCCGAATCAAGGCCGAGGCCTGCTCGCGTCAGTTTGGTCAAAGGATTCAAATATTGGCTCAGGAATATTGGGGCAGCAATGTACAGGTGATGTTTGGGGTGCATGAAAAAATCATTAAAAAAAGCAATCCAACAACAACGCGCAATAAAGAACAAATATCCTCTCAAGAATCCGATCAAGACACTGCCGGTGAGCAAACTAGCGGTGACTTGAACACTTTGGAACAGACGCAAACCTCAGAACCAACGGTTTTGCCCGTTGTAGCTGCCAAAGAATCCAAAGTCAACACGGTGTATAAAAACACCTATCTGGACAAAACCCTTAATTTCGACACCCTCGTCACCGGTAAAGCCAATCAAATGGCACGCATGGTCGGGCTGGAAGTCATCAACCAGCTTGGTAGCCGCTACAACCCGTTTTTCATCTACGGTGGCGTCGGTGTGGGTAAAACCCATTTGATGCAAGCCATCGGCAACGAAGTACAGCACCTGGATCCAAGCAAAAAAATCCGTTACCTATTTGCCAACACCTACGTGAGCGAAGTGGTTAAGGCTTATCAAAAAAACCAGTTTGAAGAATTTAAGAACTACTATCACAACCTCGATTTACTGTTGATTGATGATATTCAGTTCTTTGGTGAAGGGGACAAAAGTGGCACGCAGGGCGCATTCTTTGAGTTGTTTGAGTCGCTCATCCGCAACAAAAAACAAATCATCATCACCAGCGACCGCTATCCTCAGAGCTTAGAGGGAATACAAGAGCGACTGCGTTCGCGCTTCATGTCGGGCATTGACATTGCCATTGATCCGCCAGAATTCGAGATGCGCGTGAGTATTTTGCTCAAAAAAGCCGAGTTGGATGGGATAGACCTGTCTGAGGATGTAGCGGTGTTCATCGCCCAGCTGCTGCGTGCCAATGTGCGCGAGCTTGAGGGCGCATTGCGTAAAATCATTGCCTATTCACGTTTTAGCAATGCCAAAATCGACATTGCCAACACCAAACTGGCGCTCAAAGACTTATTGGTGAACAACCAAGAACACATTTCCATTGAGGCGATTCAGAAAACCGTGGCCGATTTTTATAAAATTAAGCTCGCCGACATGCTCTCGCCCAAACGACCGAAGAACATCGCAGAACCACGCCAAATTGCGATGTATTTGACCAAAGAGCTGACGCAAAAAAGCCTACCTGAAATCGGCGCTAATTTTGGTGGGCGCGATCACACCACCGTACTGCATGCCTGTCGAAAAATCGCAGAGAACAAAAACAAAGACACCAAGTTACAACATGAGCTGCATATTTTGGAGCAAATATTAAAAGCTTAAAACCAAATTAAGTTTTAATAAACCCAATTTAAGTTCAAATAAACACACAATCAACACCAAATTAACACCCAATCCACTGTGCGCAAGCCTGTGGATAACCAAGTTTAAATGTGGATAAGTATGTATAAAAAACAAACAAATGAATTTAAAAAAAGAACACATAAAATAAACGCACATCTTATCCACAAGTAAAAAAGTACTGTAAAATAGCGAATTAACTCGCTTTTAAAAGTTATCCACTCAAAAAACTGTACTAATAGTTATCTTATTTAATAAAGGATTTAATATATGGAATTCATAAAATGCAGCAAAGATACATTTTTAAATCCTTTGCAGATCGTCAGTGGCATAGTCGAGCGCCGTCACACATTACCTGTTTTGGCCAATGTCTTAATTAAAAAAGAAGGTCAACAAGTGACCTTGACCAGCACCGACATCGAAATCCAAATCAAAACCGCGATTACAGTTGAAGGTGAATCTCAAAATCTATCGACCACTGCCAATGCAAAGAAACTCTTGGACATTCTCAAATCATTGCCCGATGGCAAAGACGTGAGCTTGAAACTGGTGGACAACAAAGTTGCGATTGCCTCAGGTAAAAGTAAATTCAATTTGCAAACCCTGCCCGCAGCAGACTTTCCAGAAATGAGTCTGTCAGGCAACTTTAGCAAGCAACTCGTACTCAAACAAAAAGCATTCAAAGAACTCCTGAACAAAACCAATTTCGCCATGGCGGTTCAAGACATTCGCTACTACCTCAACGGCATGTTGATTATTTTGGAGAACCACGATGTATCGGTGGTTGCCACCGATGGTCACCGTTTGGCCTTTGCGGGTGAGACAGTGGAGCAAGACTTGGGCGAAAAGACTGAAGTGATTTTGCCGCGCAAAACCGTGATGGAACTGCAACGCCTGTTGCAAGACTCGGACGACGCCATCACCATCGACATTGGCGCGAATCAAATTCGTTTCACCTTTAGCGAAATCGAATTGACCTCGAAATTGGTAGAGGGCAAAGTCCCTGACTACAAAAAAGTCATCCCAACTGACTACACCAACCAAGTAAAAATCAACCGCGTGGCGTATCAACAAGCCTTGCAACGCGTGTCGATTCTGAGCAATGAAAAAATCCGCGGCGTGCGCTGCCTAATCGAATCAGACGCGCTCAAAGTCAGCTCGACCAACACCGACCAAGAAAACGCCCAAGAAGAACTCGACATCAACTACAGCGGCGAGAGCTTGGACATAGGCTTTAACGTCTCGTATTTGTTGGACGTGCTAGGCAATCAAAAAGCCGAAGACATGAATTTGAACTTCGGTGTGGATGCGAGTAAGAGTGTGCTGATTACCGTGGACGCTGATCCGAGCTTCAAATACGTTGTGATGCCAATGCGCATTTAAGCCACATCACACACAAGCAATGGGTACACCGTTTGCACCGTGCAAGCGAATCAAATAAATTGAGAAAGTTATGACAGAAAACACCACCGCGCAAATCAACGACTATGGTGCGGATTCCATCAAGATGCTCAAAGGTCTGGAAGCCGTACGCAAACGTCCAGGCATGTACATTGGCGACACCGCAGATGGCACGGGCTTACATCACATGGTGTTTGAAGTGCTGGACAATGCGATTGATGAGGCTTTGGGCGGCTACTGTGACGACATCGTCATCACCATACACCCGGATAACTCCGTATCGATTACCGACAATGGTCGTGGGATTCCTACCGATATTCACAAGGACGATGAGTTTGGGCGCAGCGCGGCTGAGATTGTGATGACCGAGTTGCACGCGGGCGGTAAATTTGATCAGAACAGCTACAAAGTCTCAGGTGGTTTGCACGGCGTGGGTGTATCGGTGGTCAATGCCTTGTCGGATTGGTTAAGACTGACCATCCATCGCAATGGCGAAAAATTCCAAATGGAATTTAACAATGGCGAGCGCGTCGCACCACTGACCAAAATCGGACCGACGGATAAGAAAGGCACCGAAGTGCATTTCTTGGCCAGTGCCTTGACCTTCGGTGATGTGAATTTCCACTACGACATTTTGTCCAAACGTATACGTGAACTGTCATTTTTAAACAATGGCGTGAAAATCCGCCTGCTCGATTTGCGCACGAATAAAGAAGAAAACTTTGCATTGGCGGGCGGTATTGGCGGATTTGTGTCCTACATCAACCGCAGCAAATCGGTATTGCACCCCAAAGTCTTTCACGCCACAGGCGAGAAAGACAATGTGACCGTCGAAGTCGCGATGCAGTGGAACGACTCGTACAACGAGCACGTGCTGTGCTTTACCAACAACATCCCGCAGCGCGATGGCGGCACCCACATGACCGGTCTGCGCGCCGCCATGACCCGCGTGATGAACAAATACATCGAAGAGAACGAACTGGCGAAAAAAGCCAAGGTCGAAACCACAGGCGACGACATGCGCGAGGGTCTGACCTGCGTGCTCTCGGTCAAAGTACCTGAGCCGAAATTCTCTTCGCAAACCAAGGACAAATTGGTCTCCTCAGAAGTGCGTCTGCCAGTTGAAGAAGTCGTGAGCAGCGCGCTCAATGATTTTCTACAAGAGAACCCAACCGAAGCGAAAATGATTTGTAATAAAATCATCGACGCCGCACGCGCACGTGATGCAGCGCGCCGTGCACGTGAGATGACCCGCCGCAAAGGTCTGCTCGATGGTGTCGGACTGCCGGGCAAACTCGCGGACTGCCAAGAAAAAGACCCTGCACAGTGCGAAATTTTCATCGTCGAAGGGGACTCAGCGGGCGGCTCTGCCAAGCAGGGGCGCGACCGAAAGTACCAAGCGATTTTGCCGCTCAAAGGTAAAATTCTCAACGTTGAGAAAGCCCGCTTTGACAAAATGCTCGCTTCTCAAGAGGTCGTGACCTTGATAACTGCGCTGGGCACAGGCATCGGTAAAGAAGACTACAGCGTCGAGAAACTGCGCTACCACCGCATCATCATCATGACCGATGCGGATGTCGACGGTGCGCACATCCGCACACTGCTGTTGACCTTCTTTTATCGTCAGATGCCTGAGCTGGTTGAGCGTGGCCACATCTACATCGCGCAAC
>CAZDLD010000005.1:0-33449 GCA_964506355.1 uncultured Hydromonas sp. | reverse complement strand
GGGCTCAACGCCGCTCAAGACGTTTTTCTTGGTCACCGTGCCGTTGTCAAAAGCAGGGATTATCGCGGGCATGTTGCTGGTGTTCATCCCATGTGTGGGTGAGTACGTGATTCCTCAGCTGCTGGGTGGTGCGGATACCCTGATGATAGGTCGCGTACTGGCGGGCGAGTACTTCCAGAACAACGACTGGCCGCTGGCCTCGGCGTTGGCGATTTCGATTATCGTGCTGGTGGTGGTGCCGATGATGTTGCTCAATAAATACCAAGAAGACACACAAGGAGAAATCAAATGAAAAATTTCAAATGGTTTGCTCGCATGTGGATGTCGGGAGTGTATTTCTTCCTCTATCTGCCGATTTTTGTGCTCGTGGTGTTCTCGTTCAATAAAGGTCGCCCGACCCGTTGGAATGGCTTTACCTTCGAGAACTATGTGGATTTGTTCAACAACCAAAAAGTCATTGACGGTCTGCTCGCTTCGCTGCGTGTGGCGAGTATCACCGCGATTTTATCGGTGATTATTGGTACTTTGATTGCCTTTGTGCTGGTGCGCTACCGTGGTTTCGTGGGCAAGACTTTGTTCTCGGGAATGGCGAACACGCCTTTGGTGATGCCAGAAGTGGTGCTCGGCTTGTCCTTGCTCATCGTATTTAAAGATGTGTTTAAGGTTGAGGGCGGAGCATATTGGACCATCATCTTGGGTCACACCCTCCTCGGTGCGGCGTATGCCTCGGTGGTGATTAAAGCGCGCCTGTCAGAACTGTCAGGTACGTACGAAGAAGCCGCACTGGATTTGGGGGCGCGTCCATTTCAGGTGTTTTATCTGGTGACCTTGCCGATGATTGCGCAGTCTTTGGTCTCGGCCGCGCTGTTGGTGTTCACCATTTCGTTCGATGATGTGGTGATTGCCGAGTTCCTCAAGGGACCTGGGGTAGAAACCCTGCCCAACGTGATTATGAACTACTCACGCCAAGGAACCAAACCTGTGGTCGTGGCACTCGGCGCGACGATAGTGTTTGTCGTCTCATTCGTGTTGATTAGCGGCAGCATCTGGATGCAAAAACGTGAGAAAAAACGTCAGGCAGAAATCGCTGCCGCCTATCGCGATGCGGTGTAAGTATCGGTAGGGTGTAGATGGTTTCAAAAAGAAACAGCGCAGATTGGATCTGCGCTGTTTCTTTTTGTACGCACATTTGAGAGCCATTTAACCCTCGCAAACAAGTCCACTTGAACAATGCGCTTAACGGGGCAAGTGCTAAGATTTATAATGATTTCGTACAAGGCTGAATCCCTATTCAGCACGATAAATAGAATTTAAGGAGCCATCATGAGCCAAACCAACTGGAAAGAACGAGCCGAGCAAATTAGTTTCAATGGTCGCGCGTTTATCAACGGTCAGCGCGTGGATGCCATCTCGGGCGCGACTTTTGAGTGCATCAGCCCGCTCGATGGGCGCAAGCTCGCCGATGTGGCGCGCTGTGACAAGGCCGATGTCGATGCGGCGGTCACGGTGGCGCGTGCCGCGTTTGAGGATGGGCGCTGGGCGCATCTGTCGCCACGCAAGCGCAAAGAAATTTTGATTAAGTTTGCCGACCTGATTGTGCTGAACAAAAACGAGCTGGGCTTGACCGAGACTTTGGACATGGGGAAACCGATTAGCAACGCGCTCTCGGTCGATGTGATGGGCGCACAAAACACCATCCGCTGGTACGGCGAAGCCATCGATAAAATTTATGACGAAGTGGCACCGACGCCGCGTGACTCGCTCGCCTTGATTACCCGCGAGCCTGTGGGCGTGGTGGCGGCGGTGGTGCCGTGGAACTACCCATTGCTGATGACCAGCTGGAAAATCGCCCCTGCTCTGGCAGTGGGCAACTCGGTGATACTCAAGCCTTCTGAAAAATCGCCTTTGACTGCGTTGCGTTTGGCAGAATTGGCCTTGGAAGCGGGCATCCCCGCAGGCGTGTTCAATGTGGTGACGGGTTTTGGTCACGAAGCAGGCGCGGCACTGGCTGAGCACATGGATGTCGACTGCGTGGCGTTCACAGGCTCGACCGTCGTGGGCAAACGCATCATGGCAGCGGCCGCGAACTCGAATCTCAAGCGCGCTTGGATGGAGCTGGGTGGCAAATCGCCGAATATCGTGTTTGCCGATTGTCCCGATATGGATGGTGCGGCTGCTGCGGCGGCAGGCAATGTGTTTTATAACCAAGGCGAGAGCTGCAACGCGCCGACCCGCCTGTATGTCGAAGCGAGCATCAAAGACGAATTTATGAAAAAAGTCGCCGCGCACGTGGCGAGCTACCAGCCGGGCGACCCGCTCGACCCAGCAACCACCATGGGCGCAATCGTCGATGACATCCAGATGAACAACGTGCTCAAGTACATCGATTCGGGCAAAACCGAAGGCGCCGAGCTGCTCGCTGGCGGCAATCAATGTCGCCAAGAATCCGGCGGCTACTTCATCGAGCCCACCATCTTTGTCACCAACAAGAACCACACCATTGCGCGTGAAGAAATTTTTGGCCCTGTGCTCTCCGCCATGACTTTTGAGACAGAAGTCGAGGCCATCGCGCTGGCGAATGATTCGGTCTATGGCTTGCAAGCAGGTCTGTGGACTGCCGACATCTCGCGTGCGCACCGCGTGGCGCGTGCGCTCAAAGCGGGTACAGTGCACATCAATCAGTACAACGACGACGACATCACCGTGCCATTTGGCGGATACAAGCAGTCGGGCAACGGGCGTGACAAATCGCTGCACGCGATGGACAAATACTGCGAGTTAAAAACCACGTGGATCAAAATCAATTACTAAAACTCCATTCACCCAAATCACACAAAGCAAAACAACACCAATAAAAATTAAGCAAAGCAAACAGAAAGATTCGCCATGACGCACCCAAATCACACAAAGCAAACCCACACCGCCTTGGAAAAAACCTACTACGCCGCCACGGCCAACCCATCACCCGAGCGTCCAGCCTTGCAAGGTGATGTGCACGCCGACGTGTGCGTGATTGGCGCGGGTTATACGGGTTTGTCCACGGCTTTGTTTTTGGCCGAAGCAGGTTTGAAAGTTGTGGTGCTTGAAGCGGTGAAAGTCGGCTTTGGCGCAACGGGGCGAAACGGCGGTCAGCTGGTCAACAGTTACAGCCGCGACATCGACGTGGTGGAGAAGCAGACCAATGCATCTGGCGCACAGCTCATTGGGCACATGGCCTTTGAGGGCAACCGCATCATTCGCGAGCGCATCGAGCGCTACAACATCCAATGTGATTTGAAAAACGGTGGCGTGTTCGCCGCGTTCAACGCCAAGCAAATGAAGCACCTCGAGACCCAGCAGCAGCTCTGGGCGCGCTATGGTTATGACAAAGTCGAGATGCTGGACAAGGACCAATTGCGCCACATCGTGCACAGCGATGGCTACATCGGCGGCTCCATCGATCATGGCGGTGGTCACATGCACTCGCTCAACCTCGCGCTGGGCGAAGCTGCGGCGATTGAGCTCAACGGTGGCACTATTTACGAGCATTCAGGCGCAACCCGCATCGAGCGCGGCACCAACCCCATCGTGCACACCGAACAGGGCCGCGTGTTGGCGAAAAAAGTCGTGGTCGCAGGCAATGCCTACTTGGGCAATTTGGTGCCCGAGCTCGCGGCCAAGGCCATGCCCTGCGGCTCACAAGTGGTGACCACCGAAGTGCTCTCGGACGAGCTGGTGCAGGATTTGATTCCGAATGGCGAGTGTGTTGAGGATTGCAACTACTTGCTCGACTACTACCGCATCACGGGCGACAATCGCTTACTCTACGGCGGCGGCGTGGTCTACGGTGCGCGTGACCCTGAGAATGTCGAAGCGATGATACGCCCGAAAATGCTCAAAACCTTTCCACAGCTGGCGAACGTCAAGATTGATTTTGCATGGACGGGCAACTTCCTGCTCACCGTGTCGCGCTTGCCGCAGGTCGGCGTGCTTAACGACAACATCTACTACTCACAAGGCTGCTCAGGCCATGGCATCACCTACACCCACCTCTCGGGTAAAGTCTTGTCCGAGGCCATCTTGGGGCGCACCGAGCGCATGGATGCGTTTGCCCAGCTGGCGCACTACCCATTCCCCGGTGGGCGCGTGCTGCGTGTGCCATTCACCGCGATGGGCGCGGCGTGGTATAGCCTGCGCGACCGACTCGGCGTTTAATTTTACATATAAAGCAAACACAGATGAGCGCCGAACAGGCTGCGAAGCTGCGGGCGAATGCGTTACAATCGAGGGCATGAAGCCCAATCCAATCGCCCAATTCAACTCAGCCGCCGTGCCCAGCGCCTCGCCATTGCCCCTGCGCGAAGGCATCAAGCCGAGTTATCTGTACTTGCCCCACGACGCGCAATACCGCACACACAGCCTGCTGCAATTTCTGTGTGTGCGTTTTCCGTTTATGGATGAGGCGGGCTGGCGCGCACGGCTCAACAGCGGCTTTGTGGTTGCCGCCGATGGCACGGTGCTCAACGACGCCGCGCCATTTCAGGCGGGGCAGACGATTTACTACTACCGCGAAATCAGCCGCGAGGACGAGCCGCGCATCCCGTTTGACGAGCGCATTGTGCATGTGGACGAGCACCTGATTGTGGTGGACAAACCGCACTTTCTACCTGTCATTCCCAGTGGGCGATTTTTACAAGAAACCCTGCTCACGCGTCTGCGCCTGCACCCGCAGCTGCAACACCTCAACAGCGCCGACATCACGCCGATTCATCGGCTGGATAAAGACACCGCAGGCGTGATGCTGTTCTCACACAACCGCGCCACCCGTGGCGCGTATCAAAGCCTGTTTCAAAACCGCCAAGTGAGCAAAACCTACGAAGCCATCGCGCCCACGCGCACCGATCTGAGCTATCCGCTGGAGATAGCCTCGCGCATGGAGCGGCACGACGAGCATTTTTACCTCACGCAGGAGGTCGTGGGTGCGCCCAACGCGCACACCACCATCGAGCTCATCGAGAACCGTGGCGCGTACTCGCTCTACCGCCTACAACCACTGACGGGGCGCAAGCACCAGCTGCGCGTGCACATGATGGCGCTCGGTATGCCGCTGCTCAATGACGGGCTTTATCCTGTGGTCACGCCTATGGATGTGGTCGATTATGAACGACCGTTGAAGTTGCTCGCACGTTCAATTGCCTTTGATGACCCGATGACGGGTGTGCGGCGAGAATTTGTGACGGGTTTGAGTTTGTGAGTGGGCTGTAAGTGGGCTGCGGCTGGATTCAAGGGGCAGTCTGAAACCGAAGGACAACGATAAATGAATGGGAGCGCAACATGAGCAGAAAAATAATTCACTGGGCAGTGATGTTCAGCAGTGTGTTCTTGCTGGGCTGTGCGGGCCCACTCAAAGATGTTGCTGTGGTTCAAAACTTTGATACAGCAAAATATCTGGGCACATGGTACGAAATCGCACGGTTGGATTTTCGCTTTGAACGAGATTTGAACAACACCACCGCGCAATACTCGGTACTGAGTGACACGCGCATTCGGGTGATTAACAAGGGCTACAACTACAAAACCCAAGAGTGGAAGCAAGTCCAGGGCAAAGCCAAGTTTAAGCAAGATGACAAGCAAGACCACAAGCAAGGGGCGTTATTGGTCTCGTTTTTCGGACCGTTTTACAGCAGCTATAACATCGTGGCAATCGACTCCAATTATCAATACGCGCTCATCACAGGGCGCAGCACCGATTACATGTGGATACTGTCCAGAACCAAGACCATCCCCGAAACGGTTAAGACGGATTATCTGAATCGTGCGAAGGCGTTGGGATTTGATACCGATGCCTTGGTATGGGTGCATCACGACTGATGGGGTGCGTCCGATTGTGGGGACTTGCTCAGGGCGCTGTTAATTGTGCTCTTGTTGCTTTTGGTAGGCTCGCGTAAATTAAATCATACGAAGCCTGCACCCATAGTTTGATGTGCGCGTCCTCTAAGCTGCCGTCCATCAGTACGGTGTTCCAATGCTTTTTATTCATGTGGTAGCCCGCAGTAACCGCAGGGTAGGTGTCGCGCAGTTGCAGCGCGAGATTGGGCTCGCACTTGAGGTTCAGGCTCATGGGTTCATCTTGCCACGCGAATAGGGCAAAAATTTTGCCACACAGTTTATACACCAGCACCTCAGGGCCGAAGGGCATCTCCTCCACACTGGCAGGAAAGCTCAGCAGATACTCGCGCCATTGTTCATAGTCCATGCTTACCCCTAACTATTATTTCTGTGGATGCACGCTGTCATCATCGTGCAGGATGTCGTTGCCGTATTTGTTGATATCCTCGAACTGACCGCGATCGACCGCCCACCAAATCGCATAAATGATGGCAAAAATCAGCAGCAGGCTCAAAGGGATGAGTAAAAATAATATGTCCATAATCAAATTCTCGTATCAATGTTCTCGTCGGTGTTCTGTTGGGTTCTTTTGGGTGTTGCCGTGTTCAGCTCAGCTCAGTTGCGGCGGTATCTGTACTTGGCAAACTGGGGTGGTAGCGCAAAATCCGCAATGAGTTCATCACCACAATCATCGAGGATGCGAGCATCCCCACCGTCGCCACGATGGGCGTGACCATGCCGAGCGCCGCCAGCGGAATCGCCACCACATTGTACAGCACCGCCCAGAGCAGATTCTGACGTATCAGCGCTTGCGTGCGCCGCGCTATCATGTGCGCCGCGTAGATGTCGTTCAAATCCGAGGACTGCACGACCAAATCGGCCTGCATCTGCGCCAGCGATGCGCCTTGCCCCATGGCGATGGCGACGTCGGCCTGTTGCAGCACGGGTGCGTCGTTCAGCCCATCCCCCGTCATGGCAATGTGGTAGCCCGCTTGTTGGCGCTGACGCACCCAGTCGAGTTTGTCCTGCGGCTGGGCGTGCGCCATGATGTGCGTGTGTGCATCGTTGGGGTCAAGCCCGATGCTATGGGCAAAGCCCTGCACCACATCATTCTTATCCCCACTGAGTAGGGCGATGTGGGCGGTTTTTTTCAGTTCATGGATGAGCGCGCTCGCCCCTGTGCGCGTGCGATCCGAGAGGCTAAACCACGCCAGTGCTTGCCATTGTCCTTCATGCTCGGTGCTCAACACCGCCACGCTGTATCCCTGCTCGGTGCTGGGGATTTCGTTGGCGGCGGGTTCGCGGTCAAGTGCGAAATTCGGCTTGCCCACGCGGTAGTTTTGATTGAGCAAAGTGCCTGTGACCCCTTGCCCCACAATCAGCTCCATCGCGCTGACATCGTTCATGCGTTCGGGGACGTTGCGCTCTTGCAGTGATTTGCGCAGCGCCAGTGCAATCGGGTGACGCGATGCCGCCTCGAATGTGGCGGCGATTTGCAGACAGTCTGTCTCGCTCATGCCCTGCGCCTGCCCGTATGCGCTCAAGCTCACTTCGTGCATGGTTTGTACGTCCTCGGTCAAGGTGCCAGTTTTGTCAAACACGAATTGATTGACCTTGGCGAGTTTCTCGATGGCCTCGGGCTGAATCACCAGCACATGGTGCTCGGCGAGGGCGCTCTGCGCAGCCGTCATCACGGTCGGGACAGCAAGCGCCAACGCGCATGGGCAGGTAATCACCAAAATCGCCACCACCACCTCGACAGCGCGGTCAGGCTGGGTGATGCCCCAGTAAATCGCGGCAAGCGCACTGACGATGAGTAAGCCCCAAAGGAACACCCGTGCGGCGCGCTCCGCAAGCAGTGCCAATGCAGGCTTGTGCAGTGCCGCCTTGTGCGCCAGTCGTTCAATCGCCGCCAGCTCGCTGCTCTCGCCCGAATTCATAATGCGCGCATACACCCCCTGCTCAATATTCATCGAGCCAGCGAGCAGCGCGTCGCCCACGCGTTTGGTAATCGGTACGCTCTCGCCTGTGAGTAGGGCTTGCGAGCACGCGGTTTGTCCCTCGATGAGCTCGGCGTCGTGCGGGATGATCTCGCCCGAGGCGATGAAAATCACATCGCCCACGCGCAGCTCATCGGCGGGAATCAGTTGGGCATTTTTCTGTGTGGGAAAATCCGCGACCCGCTCAGCGAACAGCCGCTGGTGTTGAAACACATTGTTCAGATACAGCCCCGCACGGCGCAGGGCACGGTTCTGAATATAGCGCACCGTCAGCAGCAGCGCGACAAACATCGTCACCGAATCGAAATACAAATGCCCAGACCCCTTAAACACCGCAATCGTACTGGCAATGAACGCCACCGCGATGGCGATGGTCACGGGCGTGTCCATGCCAATCTGACGCAGACGCCACTCCGCCCAAGCACCGCGAAAAATCGGCAACGCACAATAAAACACCGCAGGCAAAGTCAAAAACAAATTCGACCAACGCATCAGCACATCGGTGCTCATGTCCATGTCCGTATGATCGAAATAATACGGATACATGAACATCATCGACTGCATCATCAGAAACAGCGCCACCAACATGCGGAAAAACTCCTGTCGCTGGTCTTTTTTCTCCGCCTCGCTCATGCGGCTCGCCGACTCGGGATAGGCGTGGTAGCCCAGCTTCTCAATGCGTGCAATCACGCCCTCGACCGAAATTTTAGCCGGATCGATTTGCAAAAAAGCTCTGCGCAAAGTGTAATTCGCCGTTGGATTGACCACGCCATCGACGTTGAGCAAATCACGCTCGATTAAATCAGTACACGCCACGCACGCAATCCCACCGAGTCGCAACTGCACGTCGGATAAACGATGACCGAACTCAGGCGCAGTGGTGGGCGTTGATGTGGGGGTGTTGGCGGGGGAGTTTGTGGGTAGGCTTGAATTCATGGTAGACATCTCAGTGATATGAATAATGCTATTTTACGGTAAATCAGCAACGACTATGCGTCAAAGCGCGGCTGGAGTGAATAGGGCGCATCATGCAAATGCGCCCCAGTGGCTTGTGTGTGGATTGAATATCAACCCGTTGGGTTTAGACCACCATCAACTGCGCCATCATGCCGACCGCTTCGTGCTCCAAGATGTGGCAATGAAACATCCGCATGCCTTTGAACGTCTGTTTGATGTGGATGCGCACTTGCTCGTTCGGGCGCAGATTGACGGTGTCTTTCCATGCTCGGTAGGGCGGCGGTGTGTTGCTGCCTGCGAGGCGGTGCTCGATGATTTGGAACTGTGCGCCGTGGATGTGGAAAGGATGATCCATGTGCGAGTTGTTGCTGATGAGCCATTCTTCAACTTGATTGACTTGGCTGGTCAAATCCACCCGTGCCATGTCGAATGATTTGCCATTGACGTAGAACATGCCACTCATCATCATTTGCGATTGACTCATGCCGTCCATATTGTGCGTATTGTGTTGCATTCCACCTGTGCCGCCCATGCCTTGCATCTGCCCCATTATTTGGTTCATGGGCATTTCGGAGAATTCAACCGTTTTGTGCGTTTGCACTGGGCCGAGCTCGGCGATGCTGCGCAGTTGCGCGGGCAGCTGTGGTTCGATTGCTTCGATGCTCACTTGCGCGAGTACGGTGGTCTCGGCTTTGAACTCCGCCATCATTTTGTGGCGATCGTAGGGCTGTGATTGCAGTGGGAAGCTGCCCGATTGCTTGGCGCGCACCACCACTTCATAGCGCTCGGCTGGGGCGATGAGCAGGGTGCTCATGGCGGGAGCGGGTGACTCGAGCAGTCCGCCGTCGGTGCCGACGACGATGAATTCGCAGTTGGGCAGGCTCAGGTTGAGGTAGCGCGCACTGCAGGCGTTCCAGATGCGTAGGCGTTGTGTGCCTGTGATGGTGATTTTGGGCTGGCGTTGGGCGTTGCACAGCACGAACTGCCCTTCGCGCCCGTTCATCCAGTCCATCATGTCATTCGCAGGTATCTGCGCGTCGGTGTCCAGTCGCAAATCGGAGAACAATAAATGCTGCTCAGGCAGATGCGCCAGCGGGTCATTTGCTGCTTTGACCACGAACGAGCCTGCCAATCCGCGAAAGGCTTGTTCCGCCGCCAGTCCGTGCGCGTGTGTGTGATACCAGTAGGTGCCTGCCGAGCCGATGGGCAGGGTAAAGGCGTAGGTGTGCGACTGCCCCGGCTGCACAGGGTCGTGCGGATTGCCATCTTGCTCAGGCGCTACGGGCAGACCGTGCCAGTGGATGGTGGTCGGTTGTTTCAAGGTGTTTTTGAAACTGATTTCGACGCGGTCGCCCTCGTTCACGGTGATTTGCGGGCCGGGCACTTGGTCGTTGTAGGTCCAGAAGGTGGTGGGTTTGCCCTTGACCAGCTCGATGCGGGATTCTTTGGCAGTCAGTTGGGCTTGAAACAGCCCAGCTTGGCTGGATGAATTTTTGAGCTGGACGAGTGCGGCCAAGGGTGCGCCCGAAGCAATGGCATCGACGGGCAGTAGTGCGGCACCGCCGCCGTGCATCCCGTGCATACTGCCCATGCTGCTCATGTCATGGCCACTCATGTGCTCGGGGCTTGCGCCTATGAATTTATTGCAGGCGGACAGTACGGCCATAGCACCGACAGACAGCCCGAATCCTAAGAATGTTCGACGATTCATGTGTTTCTCCTAAAAATGATTGCGCGTACGCTCGACTGAGTGCACGGGGGACAGTGGTTTTTTAGGAGGCTTTTGGGGGCGGTGTGTTTGGCTGGTTGGCGCTGGTCTCGTGTTTGAACGCGGGGGCGCGCTCAAATTGATTTTGGGTGTTGTGGGCGACGAGGACGATGCTGTTGGGCGTGGCGCTCATGCAGTGTGAGGCGCAGACGCTCGTGCATAGGGTGGCGGCGCAGTGTGGGGGTGTGTCGGTGTTGGCGCTGTGCGTATCACTGTGCGCGTCACTGTGCTGCATGGGTTGAGCTGTATGTGCTTGCTCATGAATGTACTCATGCATGTACTCATGGGTGGGTATGGGTTGAGTGAGATTTTGTGCGTGTGTTTGTGTGAACAATTGTGAAACAGGCGCAAACAGCTGCACCACCGTCAGTAAGGTGATGAACATCCAGCTCAAGTATCTGTATTGTTTGTCCATACGCTCAGTGTACAAGCTAAATGCATGCAAATAAAGGAGTTTGTGCGTTGAACTCAGCGCTCTGCGCTGGTCAATGGTCGCAAAAAACGCAAGCGAGCACACCACGCCCGCCGATAAAAAGTTACAATACAGCCAAGAAAAAATGCACCTTGTGAGCAGTTGTTTCGCTTTGCAGGGTGTTTTTTTATGCCACATATCTGCGTTATTAACGCTATTAATGGTACCCACGCAATGGTCTTCCCTAATTTTTCAGCATTGATTGTCCTCACCCCATGTCAGACCACAAGTCCAGCAAACTCTCGCAACTCAATCCGCAGCAGCAGACCGCTGTTGAGTATATGGGCGGGCCGTGTCTGGTGCTCGCGGGTGCAGGCAGTGGCAAGACGGGTGTGATTACGCGCAAAATCGCGCATTTGATTCAAAACTGTGGCTATGAGCCGCGCCACATCATGGCGGTGACCTTTACCAACAAGGCGGCCAAGGAGATGGGTGAGCGCGTGGCAAAACTTCTGCCCAAGACCCCACCCAAAGATTTGAACATCTCGACGTTTCACTCGTTCGGCGTGCGCTTTCTGCGCTCTGAGGGCAAGCATCTGGGGCTGAAGGAAAAATTCTCGATTTTGGATTCGGACGATTGCTTTGGGATTTTGCAGGAGCTGTGCGCAACCACCGACAAGGCGTTTTTGAAAGCCATGCAAAGCCGCATTTCACTGTGGAAAAACGCGCAAATCTCGCCCGAGCAGGCGCTCGGTCTGGCCAAGGACAACAACGAGCTGCAATTTGCCCGTGTGTACAGCAGTTACAACGCGACCATCGCGGCGTATCAGGCGGTGGACTTTGATGATTTAATCCGCTTGCCCGTGGAGTTGTTGCGCGACAACGAGGAGGTGCGCGAGCGGTGGCAGACCAAGATTCGCTACATTCTGGTCGATGAATATCAGGACACCAATACCGTGCAGTACGCGCTGATTAAGCTGCTCACGGGTGCGCGGGCGATGTTCACCGCGGTGGGCGATGACGATCAGGCGATTTATGCGTGGCGTGGGGCGACGCTGGACAATCTGAAACTGTTGCAGACCGATTTTCCCCACATCCAGCTGATTAAACTGGAGCAGAACTATCGCTCGACCGAACGCATTTTGAACGCCGCCAACGCGGTGATTGCGAACAATCCGAAATTGTTTGAGAAAAAACTTTGGAGCGAGCTCGGCGAGGGCGACCCGATTAAAGTGATTCCGATGGAGAACGAGGAGTTTGAGGCGGAGCATGTGTTGATGCGTTTGCAAGCGCACAAAATTCAGCACCATGCGCGATTCTCGGACTATGCGATTTTGTACCGTGGCAATCATCAGGCGCGGGTGTTCGAGCAGTTTCTACGCAAGGCGCGCATCCCCTATGTGATGTCGGGTGGGCAGTCGTTCTTTGACCGCGCCGAAATCCGCGACATCATGGCGTATTTCCGCTTGATGAACAACATCAAGGACGACCCCGCCTACATCCGCGCTGTGACCACGCCCAAGCGCGGTGTGGGCGCGGCGACGCTCGAGTTGCTGGGCAATTATGCGGGTGGGCGCAACACCTCATTGTTCGAAGCCTCATTCGAAATGGGCTTTGCCAACCGCGCGACACCGCGCCAGCTCGAGCCGCTCAATCAGTTCGGCGAGCTCATCAACGAGTATGAAGCACGCGCAGCCGACGCGAGCGGCGAGGCGGCAGGACTGCTGCTGGATGAATTGCTCAAGGTCATCGGCTACGAGCGCTATCTGTACGACCATTTCGACGACCGTCAGGCGCAGAGCAAGTGGAGCAATGTGCAGGACTTCATCGGCTGGGTCAAGCGCCGCGCCGCCGAGGATGATTTGGCACTGTCCACGGTGATTCAATCGATGGTGATGATGAGCATGATGGACAAAAGCGAGGGCGAGGACAACGCCGTGCGCTTGTCCACGCTGCACGCCGCCAAGGGGCTGGAGTACCCGCATGTGTTTTTGGTTGGGGTCGAAGAAGGCCTGCTGCCGCACATGTCGCGCGAGGAGTTACTCGAAGACCCAATCCGCATTGAAGAAGAGCGTCGTCTGATGTACGTCGGCATCACCCGTGCGCGTCTGAGCCTGCACATCACGTGGTGTCAAAAGCGCCGCCGTGGCAGAGATTTTGAGAACCGTCAGGTTTCACGCTTTGTCAAAGAAATGCAGCACGGCACCGCGCACGACAAACAGCATGACAAACCTGCGGTGCAGATGACGCCGCAGCAGCGCATCGCCATGCTCAAAGCGCGCTTGAGCAAAGCGCCTGAGAAGGACGAGCGTCAGCCTGAGATTTTTAAGGACGACGAGTAATGTAAGCGGCGGTGTATGCCGCAGAGTTTGCCAAACTCAGTCAGATGGTTGCGCAGGACAGGTCAGGCGCAGCGCCGCATAGCCAAGCACACCCGCGATGAGCGAGGAGGCGAGCACGGCGATTTTGGCGTCTTGCACCGTTGCAGCTGAGTCAAACGCCAGCAGGGTGATGAATATCGACATGGTAAAGCCAATACCACCGAGTAAGCCCACCGCTAAGATGTGCCGCCAGTTCACGCCCGTGGGCAACTTGGCCAGTCCCAGCAGCACCGCAGCGACACTCATCAGCACGATGCCCACAGGTTTGCCAATCACCAGCCCTGCCATGATGCCCAGACTGTTGACCTGCGTCAGACCGCCCAGCCAATCGCCCGAGAACGAGATGCCCGTGTTGGCCAAGGCGAAAATCGGCATGATGACAAAGGCCACAGGGCGGTGCAAAGCGTGCTGCAGATGATACGAGGGCGAATGCGCATCGCCATTGCCAAAAGGAATCGCAAACGCGAGCAGCACCCCTGCAACAGTGGCGTGTATGCCCGATTCCAACATGCAGTACCACATCATTAAGCCCAACAGCAGATACACCCAAAGGCGATGCATGCGCATGCGGTTAAGCAGCAGCAACACGGCAAAAATTCCCATCGCGCCAGCGAAATACCCAGCAGAAAAATCACCGCCATAAAACAGGGCAATCACCAAAATCGCGCCCAAATCATCGATGATGGAGAGTGCGGTCAGAAAAATTTTCAGACTCAGTGGAATGCGCTTGCCCAGCAAGGCCAACACCCCCAAGGCAAACGCAATGTCGGTCGCCATCGGGATGCCGAAGCCGCTTTGCGTGGCGCTGCCACCATTGAATCCGTAGTGAATCAGCGCGGGCAGTACCATCCCGCCAATGGCGGCAAAAATCGGCAGCGAGGCATTGCGCAGGCTGGAGAGTTCGCCCTGATAAATCTCGCGCTCGATTTCCAGACCGATGAGCAAGAAAAACACCACCATTAGCCCGTCATTGACCCAGTGCCCCAGACTGTGTTGCAAGTGCAGTCCCGCAAAATTCATGCCCACATCCATCTGCCAAAAATGCGCATAACCCTGCGCCCAAGGCGAGTTGGCCAGCAACATTGAAATGACTGTGGCGAGTATAAGCACCACGCCTGAGGCTTGCTCAGATTGGGTGAATTCACGGAACAGTTGATTAAGGCGTGTGTGCATGGGTGCGATGATGGTTTGGGTTGATGAGTCTGAAGTGCAGGTGGCTTGACTGTTTATGGCTGCGGCGAGAGCAAAACCACGTCGTATTTTTTGTAGCCAAACTCATAGGGCTTGCCCAAGTATTCGAGCACCACAATTTGGTGGGCTCGATGGGGAATCGAGAATGCTTGGTGAATTTTAAACTCATCTCGATAGTACACCGCATGGCCTTGGCCCAGCAGTTGGTGAGCGCCATCAGCGCTCATGACTTGGTAATGGACATCATGCTCTAAGACAGGGTCATCGGGGTCGCCATACCATCCTATGGTTCGAGTGACTTCGGACGAAACACTCAAACTCAATGCCGCAGTGGTGGCTGGTGTCAGTGATGTGAGTGGTGCCAGTCGGTTTTTAATGCGGTGTAACCTTTTATCGAGCACGTGCCCGCAACGCAAGTCACAATCCTCGACATTGCCCGAGGTGTATAAGGATTTGGCAAATATGGGGCTGGGGCTTTTGTCCAAATCGATGTAAAACACACGGTCCACAAATGCGCTGCCATCGCCATCGATGATGCTGAAAAATATTTTATTATCCACCGCATCAAATCCAAGGATTTCAAAGTCATCATCGCCGCCTGTGGTGGCGTGGGCGCTCAATGAAACCAGCCCCACACACAAAGCGCGCAAGCACAGTTGAGTGAATTTACAGATGGCGTTGCGAGCAGATTGCTTGAACATGCCTTCTCCTTTGTGCGGTGCTACGAACTATTTAGTTCGTGGCGTTGACATCATCGTCGCGTTGATTCGAGCGGCGGTTGTTGTCTAAAAATTCTTGACGTTTGCGCTCGCGCTCGGCTTTTTGTTCGGCTTTGATGCGTTGCTGCTCTTTGAATTCTGCCACCACCAGAGCCCGTGTTTCGGGCGACTCCAAGCTGATGCCGCCGATGGTGCCATCGCGGTAGTCTTGCAGCAGGGTGTGCGCGGCTTTTTCAAAATCCACGCCGCCGCCTTTGACGCGGTAGCCGCGCTGTGCGGCAATGTGCTCGACCACGCCAACATCGTCGAGCAGGCTCAAGTCTTTGATTTTATAGCGCTCACTGAGAATCTTGCCAAACCGTGCGCGCAAAATCCCTGCGACAAATACCGCCACTTCATCCTCGAAGTAGGCATTCACACCGATGGCGTGACTGGCGGCGAGCATCATGCCATCGCTGTCCAATTCAATCTTAGGCCACAGCATCCCCGGTGTATCGGTCAGCACCATGTCGCTGGACAGCTCAATGCGCTGCTGCATCTTGGTCACCGCAGGTTCATCACCGACTTTGGCCACGCGTTTTTTGAGCAGGGCGTTCATCAAGGTCGATTTGCCCACATTCGGCACGCCCATAATCAGCATGCGTAGGGGCTTGGTCGCGTCCGAACGATGCGGCGCGAGTGCGCGACAGGTTGGCAAAATTTGCCCGATGGCACCTGGATTCTTGGTATTCATGGCGATGGCGCGGGTGTTCGGCTGCGCGTTGAGGTGCTCAATCCACTGTTGGGTGGTTTTGGTGTCGGCCAAATCGGCTTTGTTCAAAATCTTCAGGCAAGGGCGTTGGCGAAACAGGCGCAGTTCCTCGACCATGGGGTTGCTCGATGCCATCGGACAGCGCGCATCCACCACCTCGATGACCAAGTCGGTGATTTCCATGGTTTCGGCGGCCTTTTTGCGCGCCGAGTTCATGTGTCCGGGGAACCATTGAATTGCCATTGTGTGTCCGTGTGAATAAATATTACAATAAATGATGAAGAAAATTATTTGTGCGCGCAACGGGCGATGTGCCGTGGCGCTGCTGCTAAAGCTACTTATGCTGCTAATGCTGCTTATGGGGTGTGCGCTATTGTGCGCAACTGTGGGGGGAATTGTACACGATTATCCCCCGCTCAATTCGCCTACATCGGCTTCGGTGCGCAGTGTGGCGGTGGTGTTGGGCGCGAAATCTCAAGGGCTAACGATGTCAAACGTGCTGCGCTCGCGGGTCGATGAGTCGATTGCCCTATACCAGTCAGGACAGGTCCAAGCCGTGGTGTTCACCGGTGGCTATCGGGATAAAAATCCTCAAATAGATGCGTCTGAATCCGCTCTGGCGCGGGCCTATGCCATCGCCCACGGCGTGCCGAGCGACATGATTTGGATGGACGAGCGTTCGGTCGATACGTGGGGTAATTTAACTCAGGCAGGCGCTCTGGTGCAGCAGAATGGTTGGACGCGGGTGCTGCTGGTGAGTGACCGTTGGCATCTGGCGCGAGCGCAAATGATGGCGAATGACTTGGGGATGGTGACGGTGGCGGCGCCCGTGCGTGAGTCGGTTTATCGTTCAGATGCTGCTCAGTTGGGCTTCATCTTGCGTGAGGTGGTGAAGATTTGGGCGTATGCTTTGGGTTGGAAGTAGGGAGTATTCACACAATTTGTCAGCAGTAAAAAAAGCGGCTCATTGAGCCGCTTTTGTCATTCTTCCGTTGATAACCGTTCATCGTTCGTTTATCGTTTATCGCTTGTTGGGTTTCACAATCGGAATGCCCAATTGTTTGAGTTTGCGGTACAGGTGGGTGCGCTCGAGCCCTGTTTTTTCGGCAACGCGGGTGATGTTGGCGTTTTCGCGTTCCAAATGGTATTCAAAATAAATGCGCTCGAAGCAATCGCGCGCCTCACGCAACTCCATGCCTAAATTAATTTGAGCCAGTAGCTGAGCAACAGGCGCCAGCGCAGCCATGGCCGAGGTGTTGGCTGAAGCTGCGTCGGTGTTGGGCAGGCTGTTGTCCGACAGCGAGAACGCCACTTGTTGCTCGTCTACGCTGGGCTTTTCAAAGCCGTTTTTGTTGGCCGAGTTGGACATTTGTGCCACGACTTCTTTGATGTCGGGTGCGCATGAGCGCGACAGTCCTTGTTGTACGGTGTGCAGCAGGCGTTGCAAAGTGATGGGTTTTTCGAGAAAATCGAGCGCACCAATGCGGGTTGCTTCTACTGCGGTGTCGATGCTGGCGTGGCCACTCATCATAATCACAGGCATATTGAGCTGGCCGCCGAGCGCCCATTCTTTGAGCAGGGTCACACCATCGGTATCGGGCATCCAAATGTCCAGCAAGACCAAATCAGGACGAGCGCGACTGCGTTGTTGACGTGCTTGTTCTGCGTTTTCAGCAAGCAGAACCACGTGTCCCTCATCATATAAAATTTCTGCGAGTAGCTCGCGGATGCCCATTTCGTCATCGACAACTAATATATTCGCCATTGTTTATGTGTCTGCCTTAGTTGATTTTATTGGGTTGCGTCTTTGGGTTGCGTTTTTTTTTGGTGTCATCTGGCTCGGAAGCCACTACGATTCAATCGATGCGCTGATTTTGTCGCATTATAACAACTGTCCTGTCCCTGTGTTGGAATCTTCGTTCATGACATTGAGGAATAATATACCAATTTGCGCGCCGATAATTTTTTGTGGCTGATTTTTTTCAGATAAATTTTTCACGCTAATCTGCGCGTGGTGCGCGTCCATGATTTTTTTCACAATCGGCAGGCCTAAGCCTGTGCCATGCACCTTGTTTGAATTGTATGGCTCAAACATGCGTGCGAGTACGCTTTCAGGAAAACCAGAACCGTTGTCGCGGATAATCAGGCGCACAGCGTGTGTGGGCACGAGGCTGTTGGCTTGCAAGGTGAGGCATTCGGTGCTGATGTCAAGGGTTGCCAGTGGCGCGGCCTCGCTGGGGGTGTGGGCTTCGATGGCGTTTTTGACCAAGTTGTGTAGCACTTGGCGCAGCTGCTGCTCATCGGCCCACAGGTCGGGCAAGTTCTGTGCCAGTTGGGTGCTGATGAGGTAGTTTTGATTTTGGCCGCTCTCGTAGAGCACCATGATTTCATCAATCAGCGCGTTCAAATCAACCGCAGCGAACACCGCCGCAGGTGTGCGGGCATAGTCGCGAAATTCATTGACCATGTTTTGCAAAGCGGACACTTGGTTGATGATGGTACGGGTGCTGCGCTCGAGTTGAATTTTGCCCTCGTCATCGAGCTTGTCCGACAGTTTCATGCTCAGGCGCTCGGCGGACAGTTGTATCGGAGTGAGTGGGTTTTTGATTTCGTGCGCCAATCGCCGCGCCACTTCGCCCCATGCGAGGGTGCGCTGCGCCGAGATAATCGGGGTCACGTCATCGCAGACCAATATCCAGTTGTAGCTGTCATTGTCGGCAAGAAAGCGCGAACCTTGAATCGACAGGATCATTTCTTCGCCTTGACCGCCCTCGGTATGGGTGAAGGGGTGCTGCACGCGCCACGAGTATTGGGTGGATTCTTGGGCGTGTTTGATTTGCATCTCAATCAAATCCACCAGTGGGGCAAAGGCCTCGATGTTGCGCAGTGCTTGTTGGGTGTAGTGGGTCAAATCGGTCTGAAACATCCGCACTGCAGTTTGGTTAAACGAGAGCAGATGCAGGTTCTGGTTCAGCACCAACACGCTGGAGGACAGATTGTCCAGGACCGCTTCGGAATACGCCTTAGCCGATTCGAGTTGGTGTTGGTTGCGTGCCAAGGAGGTTTGGGTGATGTTCAGCTGCTGCGCCATGTCGCCGAACGAATCGACCAGTTGCAGCATTTCATCCGATCCTTTGACTCGCTGAGGCACCAGCGCATAGTGACCTGCGGCGACTTGGCGGGTCGCTTGCGCCAGCCACAGAATCGGTTGAATCATGCGGTTGGCAATTAAGAACGCCGCGGCCAGTGCCGCCAGCAAGGTAATTAACAGGATAATCATCAAGGTGACTTGGTACAGCTGGCTCAAGCTAGAGCGGGCGGTTTCGGTGGCTTGATAGTCGCGCAGACCGTTTTGAATGTCATTGACCCGCGCCGAGAATGTTTCGGGCATGATTTTTTGCGCGTAGACCCAGCGCGTGGCGCCGCTGTTGTGCGGCAGTGTTTGAATGACGTGAATGAACTGGCGCGGCACGGCATTGGCTGCGGTGTTTGCGGGGATGTCTGCTTGATCGGTTTCGTCTTCGATTTGCACCCATTCGCGCTCGATAGGGTTGAGCCAGTCTGGTGCGAATTGCGGCAGGTGCGTGTTCACTTGAGCCGGCGTCACACCTGCGGCATCGACGCGCCATGTGACACGACCTTGGGCATCCAGACCGATGAGGCTGCGCCAGTTGTTTTTCTTGAGTGTGGCTTGAACGCTGGGTTCGTTCGGTGTGCCCACGCCGCTGTTTTGACTGACCCACAACGCCAATTGCTCTTGAGTGATGTCGCGGTTGAGCAACAGGCGGTCACGCCCAAAGTCAATGCCTGCGGTCAGGGCACTCTCGAGCTTGAGGTTGAACCATGAGTTGATGGTGCGCGAGACAAAGACGTTAGAAATCACCACCAACAGAACGCTCGGCACCACCGCCAAAATCACAAACGACAGGGCAAATCGGGTCAATAAGCGTGTGCCAAACACATTGCTGCGCAAACGCAGGTACAGCCAGTAGCCCAGAAATATCAGCAACGCCGACATGACGAAAATCACTGCGATATTCAGATAGAACAAGGTGGTGTAGTTGTACGCGAAAGAGGCGGTGTTGCGCGTGGCCAGCGCCAGCGCGGTGAACAACACAATACCGAGAATAATGATGGCGACGAGCAGTGCTTTGAGCTGTTTGGTCATGAGTCACCCTCGGTCAGTTGCGTGGTGTCCATGCTCAACGTGGGGTAAAAGTGAAGTTGTACCAGTTCGAGTTCAGACCCCAAGCTTGGTTGGTCAGCGAGTTCAACTGGTAGGTGCGTGGCAATTTGGACGTGTTCAAATAAATTCGCACCCTTGCTTGATACTGCTCATTGAGCTGCACTTGGCTGGGTGAGACCACACGCCATTGACTGATGCGAGACAGATTGAGCAACGCTTCATTGAGCGTGTTGTAGCGGTACTGCGTGCTGCCCGTGGTCACACGGTATTCACGCGTCAGGCTGTTGTAGGCGATGCGCTGCTCGCGCGTGACAGTAATCATGTCCTCGTCAGACCAATACCAGCGCGGACGACTCAAGGTGAATTCGACTTGAAAGGTCAGCGGCGTGCCGTGGTTCACCGCGTCTTGCAGTTGATTGGGTAGGCTCAAGCGAAAATCTGCGTTGAGCGCATACACACCATCCGAATGGCGATTCATCGCGGCGTATTGGGTGCTGATGCCCGCCTGCGCCTGTGCGATGCCGCAGAGCATGAGCACAGACAAGACAAAGCCACGCACTTGCGTGCGTGTTGTGCTTGTCATCTGGCATGGGATCCAGTCTGCGAGTGCTCGTATCATCGTCGTGTCTTAAAAGCGGCCTGATCTGTAAGGTTGTGCGTCCATGTATGTATCAACTGCTGAGCGTGCTCAATCACACCGCCGCATGGGTTTTCTCAAGGATGGCGTAGAAAAATCCATCGTGATTGCGTCCCGCGTCGGCATTCGGTATCAACTGCCCCAGCGATTGAGTCTGCTGCAGCTGGGTCAATGCCTCTGGGTAGACGCGTCGTGCGTTCTGCGTGTGTTGTAAAAACGCATTAATAATCTCATCACATTCTGTGTTAAAAATGGAACAAGTGCAATAGACCAGACGTCCACCCTCGGCCAAAACCTTCCACATGGTGCGCAAGAGCATGGCCTGCTGCTGTGCCAAGCCGATTAAATCTTCTGCCTCGCGCAACCAGCGAATATCAGGGTGGCGGCGCACAATGCCACTCGCAGAGCAGGGGGCATCGAGCAATACACGGTCAAATGCCACGCCATCCCACCATTGATGCACATTGTTGGCGTCGGCGATGATGACCTTGGCTTCGAGTTTGAGGCGGTCTAAATTCTGATAAATTCGGTCGGTGCGCAGGCTGTCTTTTTCAAGCGCGGTCATGTCGATGGTGTTGTTTAATTCTAACAAATGTGTTGTTTTTCCACCAGGAGCGGCGCAGGCGTCGAGCACTTTTTGTCCGTCACGCACATCCAAAAGTTGTGCGCTCAGCTGCGCGCCTGCGTCTTGCACCGACACCGCGCCTTCGAGAAACTCGGGCAGCTCAGTCACGGGGCAGGGGGTGTCGAGTATCAGAGCTTGTGCGGACAGCTCACTGCGCTGCGCGCCTTTGCCCAATTGCGCCAACAGCGTTTGATACTCGTCGGTGCTGTGGTGGCGCTCGTTCACGCGCAGGGTCATCGGTGGGCGGGTGTTGTTGACCGCGAGGATGGCTTGCCATTGCTCTGGGTACTGCGCTTTGAGCGCGTCTATCCACCATTGTGGGTGGTTGTAACGCGCCACTTCGCTGGTCTGTGCCAGTGCAATCCACTGTTCGCGCTCGCGCAAAAAGCGGCGCAAAATCGCATTGACCATGCCTTTGGCGTGCGGCTTGTTGTTGTCAATTGCCACCACGGCTTCATTGACCAAGGTGAATTCGTTTTCTTCTTCGAGCAGCAATTGCGTCAATGCCACGCACAACACCGCTTGTATCCATTCGGCAGGCGGGTTGCTGATGTGCTGGTTGAGCCAGAACTGGGTCGTACCCCAGTGGCGCAGCGCATCAAAAATCAAACGCTGTACATTCGGGCGCGCGACCTCATCCATTTTGACTTGGGCGAACAGCTGTTGCAGTGAAAATCCCTCGCCGACCGCCACCATAAAATGCGCCGCCATCGAAATTTGGTAGGCCAGTCCGCTCGGCGCCAAACGGTAGACAAACACCTTGTCGATGTCAAACGGTTCAGGCTCGCGTTTGACCAGCGTTTGGGTTTCGCTTCGCGGTGCAACGTTGCGTGGGGCGGGGTGTTTGTGGGCTTGGTACGCGCCCGAGTTGCGGATGGGCTTGCGCGCTGTTGGGGGGTTAGTGCTTGATTTGACGGCAGTGGATTTGAGTTTGAGTTTTTCTTGTGTCATGGCGTGCCTGTCAATATAAGGTGTGGTCGATGGCGCATTATAATTGAAATTGCCCAGCGCCCCTAATTTTAGTGGACAAGGCCCGTGCGCAATTTCGCGAAATCGGTGCCGAACATCGGCTAAAATACGCGCATGAATGCACACACCCCATCCAGCTCAGAGCTGACCTTTTATTGGCACGACTACGAAACCTTCGGTCTGAGCGCTGCCAAAGACCGCCCCTCGCAATTTGCAGGCATCCGCACCGACATGGATTTCAATCCCATTGGCGAGTCCTTGATGACCTATTGCCAACCCATGCCCGATTATTTGCCCTCACCGGTGTCGTGTCTGATTACTGGGATTACCCCGCAGTTGTGCGCGCAAAAAGGCCTGCCCGAGCCGCAGTTCGCCCAGCGCATTCACCGCGAGTTGGCGCAGCCCAACACCATCGGCGTGGGCTACAACTCTTTGCGCTTTGACGATGAAGTGACGCGGTTTATGTTTTGGCGCAATTTCATTCCGCCCTATCAACGCGAGTTTTCCAACGGCTGTTCGCGTTGGGACATCATTGATATGGTGCGCTGCACCTATGCGCTGCGCCCTGAGGGCATCGTGTTTCCGTTGGACGAAACAGGCAAAGTCACTTTGCGACTGGAGAAACTCTCCGTCGCCAATGGCCTGCTGCACGAAGCGGCGCATGATGCGCTCTCGGATGTTCAGGCGACCATTGCCTTGGCCAAGCTCATCCGCACGGCGCAACCGAAATTGTTTGATTTTTGTTTGAAGTTGCGCGACAAGAATGCGGTTCAAACCGCCATCGGCTGGCCGTTCACACGCACCGCCGCGCCCAAGCCGTTCATTCACGTATCAGGGATGTTCGGTGCGCAGCGGCGTTATCTGGCGATTGTTTATCCTTTGGCCATCCACCCGACGAACAAAAACGAGTTGATTGTTTGGGACTTGGCACAAGACATCAGCACGCTCAAGGGATTGACTGTTGAGCAAATCCGTCAGCGCATGTTCACCAGCGCCGAGGCGCTCGAGCAGCAGGGATTGAGCCGTTTGCCGATTAAAACCATACACATCAACAAATCCCCCGTGGTCATCAGCCAGCTCAAAACCTTGGACGACACCCAAGCGCAGGCCTGTGGCGTGGTGTGGGATGAGATTGAAGCGCATGAGTCGAGTGCGCAAGCCGCTTCAGCTTGGCTGGACAAAATCGATTGGCAGGCGGTGTTTGCCCGCGAGTATGACGATGTGGGGCGTGGCGCCGAGGAGTCCTTGTACGGCGGTGCTTTTATCAGTGATGCCGATTACCGACAGGCGAATCTGGCGATGGATGCGCAGGGCGCACCGACGGGCGTGATTCCGAAGTTTAAAGACGCGCGACTGACCGAGCTGTGGTGGCGTTATCGGGCACGTTTTTATCCCGACAGTTTGAGCGAGAGTGAACAGGCGCAGTGGCAGGAATGGCGCGCCGCGCAACTGTTGGGCATGGATGGCGAGGGTGGCATTGATGTCCTGACCGACGAGCTCAACGAGTTGGCGCAACAGCACAGCGATTCGCCAGAGGCTTTGGACATTTTGCGTGCGGTACACGAGCACGCGCAGTCCTTGGTCGAGCATTTGGATGTCTAACGGTCAAACCAGTTTCGCACATCAACGCCATACGCCAAGCCAACCCCAACACAACTGAATTTTTGAGAACCCTATGCCCACTTTTGAACAGGCCGCCATCAAGGCCGAACAACAACTGCTGCAAGCCGATTTATTCTTCGGACACGGCATGCTCGATGCCCATGATGAAGCGGTGTACGCGGCGCAGTTTTGCGCACAGTTGCCGATAGAGATAGAGCCCGACTGGGATGCCGACTACCCAGAAGACGCACAGGCGCGATTGGATGCGATGATTGCCGAGCGCTGCACAAGCAAACAACCGCTGGCCTACCTCACACAGGAAGCCTATCTATACGGCTATCGATTTTATGTTGATACGCGGGTGATTGTGCCGCGCAGCTTCATAGCTGAATTGATTTTGGATGGGTTTGCGCCGTGGGTTGCGCCCGAATCGGTGCGCGATGTGCTCGAGCTGTGCACGGGCTCAGGCTGCTTGGCGATTATGGCGGCGGATGTGTTCGAGCACGCGCAGATTGACGCCGTGGACATCTCCCGCGACGCACTCGCCGTGGCGCAGCGCAATGTGAGCGACTATGAGTTGCAAGATCGCGTGCATTTAATCGAGTCAGATTTGTTTCAGGCCATCCCAGCGGGCAAACAGTACGACATTATTTTCACCAACCCACCTTATGTGAACAGCGCGAGCATGGCGAGCCTGCCCGACGAATACCGCGCCGAGCCAGACATCGCTCTGGCTGGTGGCGATGATGGCATGGATTTGGTGCGCACCATCGTGCATCAGGCGGCGCAATTTCTCAAGCCGAACGGCATTCTCGTGGTTGAAATCGGCAATGAATACGAGCACGCCGTGCGCGCATTTAAAGACTTGCCGCTCACTTGGCTTGATGTCAGCGGCTCGGATGATGGGGTATTTTTGTTGACGCATCAGGATTTGCAAGCTCACTGAGCACAACAACCTGCCTAAACGACACGACAGTCACATCAGTCGTACACAACCCGAATCTGCGGCACGACCTTCACCCCCGATTGCTTGGCGAGAAAGTCGGACATAAATGCGATGAGTTGCTTCTCGCACAGCGCCTGTATTGCTGGGTCTTGGCTCATGGCTTCGCCATTTTTTTGCGCCTGTGCGGCGGCTTGCTCATATAGTTTGAGGGTTGCGGCGTCCTCGTCGGTCAACAGTCCTGTGGACAGCACCTCGTGGGTGAGTTGGCTCACCGATGGCGCGGTCAATAAGGTGGGTTTTTTGACATGGATTTCTATGCCTTTGTCGCCTGCGCGCAGATCGAACGCTTCTGGACGCAGATCGTAGCCGAAGGCGTATTGCGCTTGATAGTGCACCGCGATGCTGGCCGATGAAGCGAGCTTGGGCGAGAGGCGTGGCAGAATCACACGTTCGATGGTCTGGGTGGTGGTCTCGTCACGGCTGACGGTGGCGGTCAGCAGTTGCACTTGACCCGATAGGGCTTCTTTGCCCGCACTCAAATAGGTGGTGTACTGGGTGTAGCCCAGCATTTCGGCGTTTTTCTGTGAGAGTACGCCCTTTAAATTCTGTGGCATCAGCCATTGTGTCCATCGATTGATGGGCAGTATCGATTGAATCAGCAGGGTCATCAGTGCAGTGAGTGCGACCACGCCCAGCAGTGTGCGTTTGTTCATGTGTGTGCCTGTTCGGACAAAGTTCAGTGGATAAATTGTACGCGATATGACTCATCGGTGTGGGCAGATGGCAGGACTGCGTGGAGTCTATGCAACGGTCGCAACGTGTGCATGGTAGAATGGCGGCTCATTTGAACCACGCCGCTTTGGCGTTTCCCCTGACAGGACAATGAACCATGAAAACTGAATTATTACTACCAGCGGGTACGCTGGACAAGATGCGTGCTGCCTATGACTTTGGCGCAGATGCGGTTTATGCGGGGCAGCCACGCTACTCGCTGCGCGCACGCAACAATGAATTTAAACTGGATAACCTCAAAGTCGGCATCGAGGAGGCGCACAGCCGCGGCAAGAAATTCTACGTCGCGTCCAATCTATTGCCCCACAACAGCAAGGTCAAAACTTATATGGCGGACATGGTTCCGGTCATTGAGATGAAGCCCGACGCTTTGATTATGGCCGATCCGGGCTTGATTATGATGGTGCGCGAGCGTTGGCCCGAGCAGGAAATTCACTTGTCGGTACAAGCCAATACAGTGAACTTCGCCACAGTGAAGTTCTGGCAAAAAATGGGGGTGTCTCGAATCATCCTCTCGCGCGAGTTGTCCATCGATGAAATCGCCGAAATTCGCCAAGAATGCCCCGACATGGAGCTGGAAGTCTTTGTCCATGGCGCGCTGTGCATTGCATACTCAGGTCGTTGCCTGCTCTCAGGTTATTTTAATCACCGCGATCCGAACCAAGGCACCTGCACCAACTCCTGTCGTTGGGACTATAAAATGCACGACACCCAAGACACCGACGGCGGTGACGTGCAAAAAATCAATTTTGATTTAAACAAAGCGTGGGACGCGGCCAACGACAACTTCTCCACCACCGAAATCAAACGCCACCCACTGGCGGACAAAACTTATTTGATTGAAGAAGCCACCCGTGTGGGCGAGATGATGCCGATTTTGGAAGACGAGCACGGCACCTACATCATGAATTCCAAAGATTTGCGTGCGATTCAACACGTCGAAAAATTGGTCAAAATTGGTGTGGATTCATTGAAAATTGAAGGGCGCACCAAGTCCTTGTACTACGTGGCGCGCACGGCGCAGACCTACCGCAAAGCCATCGATGATGCGCTCGCAGGTCGCCCGTTCAATCCCGAGTTGTACGCTGAATTGGAAGGTTTGGCCAATCGCGGTTACACCGACGGCTTCTTGGAGCGCCATCAGTCGCATGAGATGCAGAACTATGTGTCGGGCTACTCGAGCGCCAAATCCAGCCAGTACGTGGGCGATGTGATGAGCGTAGACGCGCAGGGTTGGGCAACCGTGGATGTGAAAAACAAATTCCGCGTTGGCGACACCATCGAAATCATCCACCCATCGGGCAATCAAATCATCCAGCTCTCGGCCATGATGAAAGAAGGCGTACCGATTCAAGAGGCTTCGGGCGGCGGTCACATCGTGGCCATACCGAATATGCAAGGCAAAGAAAAAGCCCTGTTGAACGATAATCTTGATATGAGCGATTGATTTGAGTGTATGCTGGAATCGAGCAATGCACGGGTTTGAAACGGGGTGTTTTGATTCGTTTCGGAGGGTTTCGCAACATTTCGCTGTGATTGTGACCTGCGTGAAACACTCTTTAAGGGGTACAGACTGCGTTACATAGATTTTTGATTGACGCGCGTGTACAAATTGACCTATAATTGCGGTCTATTTTGTACTCAGGTTAAACCAGTGCAAGATACGGAGACGTGGCCGAGCGGTCGAAGGCACATCCCTGCTAAGGATGCATACGGGCAACTGTATCGAGGGTTCGAATCCCTCCGTCTCCGCCAAATTGAGCGAGAACGGTGATTGCTTGCAATCACCGTTTTCACATCTTTGCCCCACTGACAACGACGCGTTGGGGGGCTTTAATCCACAAGGAGTGTTTATGCGTCATTATGAAATTGTACTCATCGTACATCCGGACCAAAGCGAGCAAGTGCCTGCAATGATGGAGCGTTATACGTCTCAAATCACTGCTGCAGAAGGCAAAGTACATCGCTTTGAAGACTGGGGTCGTCGTCAAATGGCTTACCCAATTCAAAAATTAGCCAAAGCACATTACCTGTGCTGGAACATTGAATGTTCACAAGCGTCTTTGGACGATTTGGAACACAATTTCCGCTTCAACGATGCGATTTTGCGTCATTTGACTGTGAAAATGAACAAGGCCGAAACAACGCCTTCAATCATGCTCAAAGCAGTTGAAAAATCAGCGGAACGCGATGAATCTCGTAAACCAGCAGAAGCAGCTGTTACTACAGAAGCTGCTGAGTAATGACTGAATACGTGCGTGCGTAATTTGAATCGATTGACCTTGGATGTGTGTTTGCTTGAAAAAACACAAATCCGCAAGAACTTAACAGGTGTACCCGTGGTCGAAGTGGTGTTGCAACACACCTCAGACCAAAGCGAAAACGGAAGCGAGCGCCAAGCCCAGTTTGAAATTGAAGCTGTGGCGATGGGGCAAGTGGCACAGTCGTTGGCGCAGTGTACGGCAGGTGAATTTTACCGCGTGCAAGGGTTTTTGAACCGCAAGAGTCTAAAAAGCGTCAAACTGAGATTACACATCACGCACATCAGTCCGATGTCATCGCAAGATGCATTGCAAAATGATTCGTAATTAATAATTTTTTGGAAAAAGGAAAAGCATCATGGCTCCTCCACGTAATAAAAATGGCCGCCCAGAGCGCCGTCCACAACAAAATCCTTTGTTTAAACGCAAACGCGTTTGCCGCTTCACCGTTGGTGGCGTTGAGCAAATCGATTACAAAGATGTTGATACACTCAAAGATTTCGTCGCAGAAAACGGCAAAATCATTCCAGCGCGTTTGACAGGTACTCGTGCGCTGTATCAACGTCAATTGAACACCGCGATCAAACGCGCGCGTTTCTTAGCCTTGTTGCCATTCAGCGACAACCATAAGTAATGCTCCGCGCATTTGATAGACAAAAGGAAATATCATGCAGATTATTTTATTAGAAAAAGTGTTGAACGTTGGCCAATTGGGTGACGTGGTTAAGGTTAAAGATGGTTACGCACGTAACTTTTTGATTCCACAAGGTAAAGCGCGTCGCGCAACCAAAACTGCTATGGCTGAGTTTGAAGCGCGCCGTGCAGAATTGGAAAAAGCTCAAGCAGAAAAATTGGCCGCAGCACAAGCAGTTGCAGCTAAATTGGAAGGCGTGACTTTGGAAATCCCAGCTAAAGCAGGTGTGGATGGCCGTTTGTTCGGTTCAATCACCAATGCGGACATCGCTGAAGCTTTGAAAGCTCAAGGTTTTGAGTTGAACAAATCACAAGTACGTGTGGTTGAAGGCGCTGTTAAAACCGTGGGTGCATATTCAGTGGCTGTGGGCGTGTTCACAGACGTGAATGCAACCATCGCGTTGAACGTCACGACATTGGTTGGCTAATTACTGAGCTCATGCAGCGTACCTTGCGTGCGCTTGGATGTGAACAGCAGCAACCGATAAAAAGCCAAGGCATCGCCTTGGCTTTTTTGCATTCAATGCGTTTCCATCCGCATCTGCACCAGCCCCACCCGTGCAAGCGCAACTGATGGTTATTGGTGCTGGGTTTGATTGTAATTAAGCACAGGCGTGGCTATAATGTGCCACCGCCGACACATGTGCGCGCACCGACAACCACAAAGACCGTTATGAATTTACTTGCCAAATTACTCCCCCCTCAAAATGTGATGCTCCAAGTTGAAGCGAGCAGCAAAAAACGTGTATTCGAATACGCCTCGGTGATGTTTGAAAACAATCAAGGGATAGAGCGCAGCAAGGTGTTTGACAGCCTGCTCGCTCGTGAGCGTCTGGGCTCAACAGCTTTGGGTAAAGGCGTGGCGATTCCGCACGGTCGCATCAAGGGGCTCAAAGAAGCGGTCGCCGCCGTGGTCAGTGTGGTCAATCCCGTGCCGTTTGATGCGCCTGACGCGCAACCAGTTTCGTTCATGGTGTTTCTGCTCGTGCCTGAGCAGGCCACGCAAAAGCATTTGGAAATTCTATCCGAGCTCGCCGAGTTGCTCAGCGACAAGGGCAATCGCGAGACCTTGACTCAAGCGCAAACAGCTGGCGCGGTGCTGCAATTGGTTCAAACTTGGGAACCAACGCGCCGCACTATGGCTTAATCCACAGCACACATTCAACAGGATATGCAATGCAATCTATAGCCACCATGTACAACGATGTCACACGCCGCCTCAAACTGAAGTGGTGCGCGGGTCAGGACGGCGCGTTTCGCATCTTGGGCGAGTCGCACATTGCGTCGGTCGATTTGGTCGGGCATTTGAACTTGATTCACGCCAACCGCATTCAAGTGGTGGGATTGGCCGAGATGGCCTATTTGGAATGGCTCTCAGAGAGTCGTCGCGTTGAGTATTTGAACGAATTTTTGCACTACGGCGAACCATCGGCCATCATCATGGCCGATGCGCTGGAGCCGCCTGCGTTTTTGGTGCAGTGGTGTGATGCGCACGCGATTGCATTGTTCGCCAGCAGCGAAGAGTCATCCACGGTGATTGATTATCTGCGCATGTATTTTAACCGCTTGTTTGCCAAGACCTGTTCGCGCCACGGCGTGCTCATGGATGTACTGGGCGTGGGCGTGTTGATTTCGGGTGAGTCGGGTTTGGGTAAATCTGAGTTGGCGCTGGAATTGATTTCGCGTGGACATGGCTTGGTCGCCGATGATCAGGTGGATTTTGCGCGCATCAGTCCGGATTTTATTGAAGGTCGATGCCCACCGCTGTTGCAAAACCTATTGGAAGTGCGCGGGATTGGCCTGTTGGACATCAAAACCATTTTTGGCGAAACCTCGGTGCGTCGCAAAATCAAGTTGCGTCTGATTACACAGTTGATTAAGCGCACCGACATGGACACCAAGTACGAGCGTTTGCCCATGCAAACACTGACCGAGAACATCTTGGGCGTGGACGTGCACAAAGTTGTTCTGCCCGTTGCCGCAGGTCGTAACTTGGCGGTATTGGTCGAAGCGGCGGTGCGTGATACTGTGCTCAAACTGCGCGGCATCAACACCTTGCAAGAATTCATGGATCGCCAGCGCCAAGCGATGGACGAAGCGCAAATCGACCCATCCAGCCACAACAGCCAAGGGAACATCTGATGAATTTGGTATTGGTTTCAGGCTTATCAGGCTCGGGCAAAAGCGTTGCCCTGCGGCACTTGGAGGACATGGGTTATTACTGTGTGGACAATTTGCCCGCCAATTTGCTCGAACCGCTCATCAGCGAAATGCGCGCAACGACCTATCCAAAATTGGCGATCAGCATTGACGCACGCTCGTCAGCGGATTTTGAGAAACTGCACGAGCACATCATCGAGATGCGCACGCAAGGGCGAGAGGTGCACAGTGTGTTTTTGACCGCCAGTGACATCGCTCTGATACAGCGATTTTCCGAAACCCGCCGTCGCCACCCACTCTCGCGTGAAATCACGGTACAAGACACAGACCAGACCGACAACACGCTCAAAGACAGCATCGCTTTGGAGCGCACGCGCCTGATGCCCTTGATTTCGGTGTCCGCGGTGATTGACACCAGTACACTCAAGGCGCGCCAATTGCAGCATTATTTGCAAGAGATTTTACAATTGACGAATGTGGGCTTGACCGTGTTGTTTCAATCGTTCGGCTTTAAGCATGGTTTGCCTGTGGATGCGGATTTCGTGTTTGATGCGCGTTGCTTGCCCAATCCGTATTATGATGTGGCGCTGCGCCCATTGACGGGTTTGGACGCGCCGGTGCAGGCGTTTTTGCAAGCACAGAGCGACACTGGGATGTTGATCGATGACATTGAGCAATTCATCCAGCGCTGGTTACCGAAATTCGAGCAGGATGACCGCTCGTATTTGACTGTGGCCATCGGCTGCACCGGTGGGCAGCACCGCTCGGTGTACATTGCGCAAACCTTGGCTCAACGCATGGTTCAGAGCGGTTTGCGGCAGAAGAATCAAGTCTTGGTGCGCCACCGCGGTCTGGCACTACTCGAGTCGAACGCGTCGTAACTCATTCAGTGTTGGGCGTTCAAATACAATCGCCCTTCAGCGTGATACACGATGGTCAGCACCAATAAACCAATTACAAAATACCCCAGCGCCAGTGGCAGCACTGTGCCGTTGAACATTTGACCGATGATGCTGCCAATAATCGCCCCCATAAAACTGGTGTAAAAGCCCGTCCACGACGAAGCTGAGCCAGCGATTGCGCGCAAGGGTTCCATCGAAATGGCGTTGAAATTGGGCATCATCAAGCTAAAGCAAAACAAACACATCGCTAAAATCGGCGCAAACACCATCAAAGGCGGCTTGCCTGCATAAATTAAGCTGCTGAACACCAAGAGCGCAGACATCGCCACAAACACCACCATGGCGCTGTGTGCCATGCGGCGAATGCCCAACTTCGCCACCCAACGCGAATTCACAAACGAAGCTCCACCCATAAACATCGCAATGCCACCGAACACCAGGGCAAACTGCTCGTTCAAGCCATACACCTCGCGTTGGAAAATTTGTTCGGACGACCCCAGATACGCCATCAGCACACCGTACATCAAACCCGTCGCAGTGGCGTAGCTCAGCGTGGTACGCGAGTGTACGCATTGTCGCAGACTGTCCAGCAGGGAATGAAGCGAAATTTTGCGTCGAAATTCAGGTCGAAGGGTTTCGGGCATGCGGCGATAGAACCAGGTGGTAAGCACCAGCCCGTATAGCAGAAGCGCCCAAAAAATACTGTGCCAGGTAAACACCAACAACAAGGCCTGACCGAGACTGGGCGCGAACACCGGCACCAAAATGAACACCATCATAATCATCGACATCACCTTGGACATCTCCACGCCAGCGAAACTATCGCGCACAATGGCCGCGGACAACACACGCAGAGCCGCCATGCCGATGCCTTGAAACAAGCGCATCAACAACAATATTTCAAAGTTTGGCGCGAGTGCCGCACCCAAGGTCGCCACAGAAAAAATCACCGTGCCGAGCAGCACAATCGGCTTGCGCCCCCAGTAATCAGCCATAGCACCATAAAACAATTGCGACACTGAAAAGCCGAGCATGAAGGCATAGATGACCCACTGGATGTGGTTGGCAGTGGCGTCAATCAGACCAAAGTCGCGGCTCATCGCGCCAAAGGCGGGCAGCATGGTATCGGTGGCAAAAGCAGCAATCGCCATCATACTGGCAATGAGGAAAATGAATTCACGACGTGAGACGCCTGTGGGGAGGCTTTTTTGATGGGGCATATGGACTTTATGAGTTGAGCGGCAAGGCGCAATTATACGTGAGAAGCCGTAGGCAGGCGTTTGCGATTGCTGTCCTGAGCTAAGCAGCCTCAGTTGCGAGCAAATCATTCAGAACCGCAACGTTGAACCACCCACATTCTGTTCACGCGATGCACCCCAAACAGAAGAAAATCAAGGTCTCTGTAACAAATGTTACAAATTTACAGAATATGAATTTGCCAAATATATCCGTAACATATTGTTAAATAACAATAAAAATCAACAATAACATACTTGTATGAAAAACATACGCCATCACAAACCGTTACAACAAATGGACATAACACGGACACAACATGGACACAACGCAGACAGAGGTGACGAAATAGCTCTGTACTATTCGTCTTGTCATGATTCAACACGCAAACAG
>CAZDLD010000004.1:22724-33809 GCA_964506355.1 uncultured Hydromonas sp. | reverse complement strand
AGCGTTGAGTACGATCAATCTGAATTGGCTTTGGCTGCGGACGAACGCATCCGTACGTTCCAAGCAGATGCATCACGTGAAGCGAATATTTTCCACCACTTGATCACTTTGCCAACGTACCACACAACTGCATTGCACATGAACAACTTGGCTGAAGGTTACTTCGGTAAAGACGGTATGCTCGCTTATGTGTTGAACGTTCAACGTGAAGAAATCCGTAAAGGCGTGGCTTGCGTGAAACACCAAGCAATGTCTGGTTCGGACATCGGTGATGATCACAAAGAATTCTTCGCAGGCGAAGCAGCATTGAAAGCCGGCGGCGAGAAAAACACATCTAACCAATTCAATAACATCTAATTTAGATGGTGTGTGGTTAGTCAGTAAAGAAGGAGCGCTCTCGGGCGCTCCTTTTTTAATGGAATCTTATTTTTAATAGGGTATGAATTTGCTATGAAAATCAAAGTGACCTCATTAGTTGCGATGGTACTTGCGGTACTGATCGGTGGTGTTGCAGGTGCGTATTTACAAGTTAGGGCGCTTGGCAGTCAAGATATTTGGGCGGATATGAAGCGCATTATCAATCGCCCCAACCCGACCGATGCAAACCCGAGCAACCATCCGAATGACCCCATTCAAGGCGATCGAGCGCACCGATTGATTAAATACCCAAACAAACAAGAAGTCGCCTGCCCCAAGCAAACCGAGCGCACCAAGGTTCTGCTGATTTCAGGACAGTCCAACTCAGCCAACCATGGCGGTCAGCGTTATGCATCTGCGCATGGCGACAAGGTGATTAATTTCTTTGAAGGCAGATGCTATATCGCCAAATCACCCTTATTGGGCGCAACGGGTCTGGAGGGGGATTCTTGGACGCTGCTGGGTAATCTGATGGTTCAGTCGGGCGCAGCGGATCGTGTCATCATCGCATCCACAGGTGTGGCGGGTTCAGCCATCAGTCAATGGGAGGTGGGTAGCCCCTACCATCAGCTGCTTCTGGCCAATGTGCGCACGCTGAACAATCATTACCGAGTCACCCACATGCTGTGGCATCAAGGTGAAACCGATTATGGCAAGCAAACCAGTCAAGCCGATTACATGAAGTTGTTTGGCGGCATCGCCGACTCTTTGCGCCAAGAAGGTATGACTGCACCCATTTATGTATCACAAGCGAGCCAATGCTGGATGGACGCCAATTGGCGTGCCGATAATGCGGTGGCACAAGCACAAATGGCCTTGGTTAATCCCGCTAAAAATATCCGTGCAGGCGTGAATTCGGATGCGTTGATGGGCGAATTGGATCGATTTGACAACTGTCATTTTGCAGGTACGGGACAAGAAAAATTTGCTAGAGCTTGGCTGAAATTGCTGAATGATTGATTTCATTGCATCAATATTCAGCAAAACCTTACGCAAATCCTGATTTTCATGAAAAACCATGCAATAGTCATGTTTTATAAGTTTCACGATTGACAGAATAATTTAGAATCTTTATTATGTTCAGTATGAAACTAACACCGATCGCCGAAAGATTCATCCTCCATTGGGGCGAAATGGGGACTAAATGGGGTGTCAACCGCACGGTTGCGCAGATACATGCTTTGCTGTTTTTTTATGGCCGCCCCATGCATGCCGAAGAAATCACTGAGACCTTGAGTGTTGCACGCTCAAATGTCAGCAATTGCCTGAAAGAATTGCAGAACTGGAAGCTCATTCACGTGGTGCACATCATTGGTGATCGACGCGATTATTTCAACACCTCCACCGATGTGTGGGAATTGATGCGCACGGTGGTGCACGAGCGTAAAGTGCGTGAGTTCAACCCTGTGATTCAAGCACTGCAAGAATGCTTAGACGATCCGAGCGCGCAGCAAGAGGATCCAGAAGCACTCAATCGCATTCGTGAAACCTTGTTGTTGATGCGCACAACCAGCACTTGGGCCGATGAGATGCTTAAACTCAAACCCGAAACACTGGCCAAGGTGATGCATCTGGGGGCAAAAATTCAGAATTTATTGCATTTGGACTGATGTCGGTTCTCATGCGTTATAGATGAAGCAATTCTTTCGATACAAAAACCAAGCCAAGCATAGTTAAGCACTGCTTGGCTTTTTTGTATCTAACATTCACCAATGTGCCTCCCACTAACACCCTGTGCGCTGCAGTAAGATGCGGTAAAATGCGCGCATGACCCACTCCAATATAGAATCCACGATTCAATTCCACCCACGCACAAGTAGCAAGCTCAGTGATGTGGTGCTCACCGCTTTGCCCCCCTTGGCTTTGTACATTCACATCCCATGGTGTGTGCGCAAGTGTCCCTACTGTGATTTTAATTCACACCAACTACAGGGCGCGGGCACAAACGCCACGCTGGCGCCTGACTTGGAAGCCGCCTATGTGAATGCCTTGATACAGGATTTGGAGCAGGTCTTGCCGCAGGTCTGGGGGCGACGCTTGAGCAGTATTTTTATCGGTGGCGGTACGCCCAGCGTGATGTCTGCGCAGGGCATAGATACCGTATTGGCCGCTGTACGCGCTCGCCTGCCTCAAGTATCAGAGATTGAAGTGACCATGGAGGCCAACCCGGGAACTTTGGACACCGACAAACTGCGTGATTTCCGCGCCGCTGGGGTGACTCGTTTGTCTTTGGGTGTGCAGAGTTTTGACGATGACAAACTGGCTCGTTTGGGTCGAATACACACGGGTGTGCAGGCGCGCAACGCATTGGATGTGGCCTATGGATTATTCGATCGGGTGAATTTGGACATGATGTTTGCCTTGCCTGAGCAAAGTCTTGCGCAACTCAAATCCGACGTGGCGACGGCTTTGTCTTATCAACCGACGCATTTGTCGTACTACCATTTGACGATTGAGCCGAACACGTTTTTTCACCAACATCCACCGACCGTGCCCGACGATGAATTGGCGATAGACATGCAGGATTGGATACAAGCGGAGTTGGCGGCGAAAGGGTTGCGCCATTACGAGGTGTCGGCGTATGCGCAACCACAACATGAGTGTCAGCACAACAGCAATTACTGGTTGTTTGGCGATTACATCGGTATTGGTGCGGGTGCGCATGGCAAAATCAGCGTGCACAATCAAATTGTACGTACCGCTAAATTCAAACACCCACAACGGTATTTAGAAGCCATGGCTCAGGGCAGCGCCATCGAGACCGAGCGCCAACTCAGTCGTGCTGAGTTGCCATTCGAATATATGCTCAATGCGTTGAGATTGCGCGATGGCGCAACACTGGCACAGATGCAGGTGGCGACTGGGTTAAATCTGGCGGATTTAGAGCCTGCATGGTCCATGGCGCAGGCGCGAGGATTAATGGTGCAGGATGCAGGACTGCTGCGCGTGACCGACTTGGGCTGGCGCTTTTTGAGCGATGTGCAAACTTTGTTTTTGGCGGATGATTAGTTCTGGCGCAGAAGACGCATGAACAGTGGAAACACCGCACTGATGAGGATGAACGCCGCCATCATGGCAAACGACAGGGCGGGGCGGTTCAAGTACATCGCTGTGGCGATGCCGGCGGCAATACATGCCGTGGCAGTTGCAGCGCCGAGGATGAGGGAAGTTTTGAATCTCGGGTAGCGTTTGAGCGCGAGTAAAATCAATGCGTAGACAGTGCCACCGACGGTACACACTGCCATGCTGCCTGCTACAAAAATGTTCCAAATTGCGATGCGCTCTTCATGATGGCTGAGCAGTAAAAAAATACTGGCAGCGACGATACACACCAACCATGCGCCCAAAGGGTAGGCGGTGAAACTGACGCGTGGCGTTTCATTCGTGTTGTTTGCAGTGGTGGGGGTGTTGGTGTTCATGGTCGATTCGCAGGCAAAATGGTTATTAATGAGTGAGGCGTCATTACGTTCAACGTTAAAATAATACAGTTAGATTTAATCGATGACGGCATCTGCGGCTATTGTACCGAATTTAGTGCGGCAATAACAGCTCAAAGGCTGACAACAGCAGACTCTGTCGCTAAACGCTTGTGCGCTGTGAGCATGAGCTCGCATATCCACCCATGTTAGAAAGTATGAATTGAATCCTTTGCACAAACTGTGGCAGCACATCCAACTGAGTTTATTTGATGATACGCCGCATTACGGAACCCCCTCAGGCACAACCACACCTGACGTAAATGCAGGCGAGATAGGCTTGCGCAGCATTGACTTGCTTGGGCAGAGCGTTTCCTATCGCATAGAGCGCGCCCGACGTAAAACCGTGGGTATGCTGATTGATGGACGTGGACTGCGCGTGCGAGCGCCTGCGCGGGTGAGTGTGGCAGAAGTCGAGCGCATTTTGCAGAGCAAATCGGCGTGGATTCTGCGCAGTCTGTCGCGATTGTCTTCGCAAGAATCCGCGCCCAAGGCCATTTGCTTCGTGCCAGAACTGGCGCTGGACGATGGTGCGTGCATTCAAGTGCTCGGTCACACCTTGGTGCTGCGCTGGGGTGAGTTCACCCGCGTGCCAGAATACAACGCGGCATTGGGCTTGCAGGCTCAGGAGATTTTGGTCAAGCAGCCCAAACAGCCCAAATCAGGCACAGGTCAAAGCAACCCTGCCGCGCATCAAAATACGTGGGAAGACAAGCAGCGAAACGCCGTTGCCGAAGTGCTGGGCGAGTATCTGCTCAGTTTCGTGCACCAACGCGCACAGCATCTGGCGCGCACGCATGGGCTGAGCTATCGAAGCATCGTGCTGTCCAATGCGCGCACCCTATGGGGCACGTGTCGGCGCGATGGCTTGATTCGTTTGAATTGGCGTTTGGTGTTTTTGGATGCGCGGCTGGTTGAGTACGTGCTCGCGCATGAATTGGCGCACACGGTACAGATGAACCACAGCCCGAAATTTTGGCTCGTGGTCGAGCAATTGTGTCCTGATTATCGGTCGCTGCGCAAACAGATGCGCGCTTATGATTTGCGCAATGCATAAGAATTTAGGCGGATGAATTCAGTTCAATCGCCTTCAATAATGTTCAGGCGAATTCAGGTAAATTCAGACAAAATTAGTCGCTGTTGCGCTCACAAATCACATAGTGCTTTTTCAGTGGCGCCGTCACTTCAAAAATCCCTTTGAATCCAGCCGGTATGATGACCGCATCGCCAACGCTAAAGCTGCGGCGCTCGCCGCCCTCCTCGATGAGGGCGCCTGAGCCTTCAATCACATAAAAGTATTCATCCTCGCCGCTGCTCATCTCGATGCGCCAGCTGCCCACCTCGCTCGCCCAAACCCCTGCAAACAACTCGCCCGATTGGTTGGTGAAGTGGTTCCATGTGGTGCGTTTGGGGTTGCCTGTGACCAGACGTTCCGCACGTGGATAATCAAACTCAGGTGCAGTGTCCTGCTCACGAAACAATTGGATGCGTGGTGTGCTCATTCGGTCGTCCTTGAAGAATGGGGTGTTAATTAGTTGGTGCTGAATGTGGTGGGCTGATAGCTCAAGCGCACATAAATCGGTGCGTAGGCTTCAGCTTGGGTGATTTCAATCAGCGCCTCGCGTGAGAGTTCGAGCATGGCGATGAAATTGACGACCAAGACCGAACGGGCAGAACCCTGCTCAACCAAATCATCGAATAAATCAGCAAACTCCATGAAACGGTGGGTGTTGAGCTTGCGCAGAATATTGGTCATGAATTCGCGCACCGAAAGGGTCTCACGCGTGATGGTGTGGTGCGCGTTGAGTTTGGCGCGCTTGAGAATGTCTTGCCAAGCCGATTTGAGGTCATCTGCATTGACTTGGGGCAGCGCTTTGGGCGCGTCCAAATCTGCATCGGCGTGCGCGAGTAAAAAATCGCGTCCTGCCACAGGCGCCAAGCTCAGGGTATGGGCTGCCAGTTTGATTTGTTCGTATTCGAGCAGGCGACGCACCAGTTCGGCACGCGGGTCATCGACCTCTTCGCCTGTATCTGATTTTTTGACGGGCAGCAGCATGCGCGATTTAATCTCAATCAGCATGGCCGCCATGAGCAGGTACTCAGAAGCCAGTTCAAGATTGTAGTTTTTGATTTGATCGACGTAGCCCAGATACTGCGTGGTCACTTGCGCCATCGGAATGTCGAGAACATTGAAATTTTGCTTGCGGATCAGGTAAAGTAACAAATCCAGCGGGCCTTCAAAGGTTTCTAAAAACACCTCCAAGGCATTGGGCGGGATGTACAAATCCTGCGGCATATTGAACAGTGGCTCGCCATACAGTCGCGCATACGCCAAGCCATCGATGATTTCGGGCGTGGACGGTTGGATGGCAGCGAGCTGCTCCATTTGGGCGACTGTGTCGCTCAGAGGGTCTGAGGCGATGTGGCTGGACACGGATTTGCTGGCGATGATCAGTAGCCTGAGCGTTTTGACGAGAGGCTGGCGGCGTCAAAATCACGCAACAAGCCTGCATTTTGTGGTTGATCCCACAGACGGGCGCGACCCTCGGCCTGTTGTTTTTCTAATTCAGGTTTTGATTTTTTGAGTTCTTGCATGAACAGGGTGAATTCTGATTCGTAACGCGCCATTTTATTGCTCCGTTTTGCCCTCGGTGGGGCGAGAATTGTTTACAATGCGGGGTCTGACTTGAATGCGCCTATAATGGTGCATACAGGTTCAATCAGCAATATTTTACCCGAATTTATGAGCATCTTGTGATTATTCCGCCGAAATCCGCACGAAAACCCAAGCGCATTCAGCCGCTACTTCAGTCCATTCTGGGCGCGGCGCTGCTCTTGGGCGTGAGCCTGCCTGCGCGTGCGGACAATTACTCGGTCAAGGTGTTCGCGCCTAAGGAAATCAAGCTCTTGCTCGAGCAGCATTTGGACATCGTGCGTTACCGCACCCGGGATGACATTCGCGATGCCTATTTGGACTTTTTGGTCGATCACGTTGCTGAGCAGGCGGCGGGTCTGCTCGCGACCAAGGGTTATTTCAACAGCCGCATCACGGTCATTGACGACCGCACAGGACTGACCGTGGGCACGGACGCTCAGGTGAGCGCCAGTGATGCGGCGCTGGCCACCCGCGCCACGGCTTTGCGTCCAGAGGGAATGGGCAACGAAGCCGATGCGCCATCGAACAGCGATGGTGCGCGTCCAAGTTACACCATCCGCGTGTCATTGGGTCCTGTGGTTAATGTGCGTTCGGCCAAACTCAATATCGAAGGCTTGATTACCCAGCAGGATAAGCCCCGTGCGGGCGAGCTGGAGTTTGACTGGTCTTTGCAAGAAGATGAGCCGTTCAGTCAAGAAGACTGGGCAGTGTCAAAAACCTTGTTGTTGCGCAAGTTACGTGCTGATGCATATGCTGGCGCGCGTTACAAAGACACCTCGGCGCTGATTGATGAGCCGCGTTTGAATGCCGACGTCTCGGCGGTGTTGGACTCGGGACCGTACTTCACCTTGGGCGATGTCGAGGTCAAGGGTTTGAGTCGTTACCCAGAGCGCATTGTGAAGAATATGAATGCCATTGAGGTGGGTGAAGCCTACAACCGCCAAAAATTATTGGACTACCAAAAATCCTTGCAAGACTTGCCGTATTTCTCCAATGTCACGGTCGACATCGATGCGAATCCAGATGACGCACAGTTGACCCCGATTAAGGTCAATGTGGTTGAACTGCCCAGCTCGAGTATCAAAACCGTGGTCGGTTATGGCACAGATGCAGGCTTTCACGCCAATGCGCAATACAGTCACTACAATGTGTTCAAGCGTGGCTGGATTTACAATGCGCGTTACGACTGGCAACAGAAAGAACAATCGGGTCAAATGTCCCTGTCCACCCCACAGAACAAGCGTCATTTTCAGTGGAGTTTGTTTGGCAAGGTCGACATTGACCGCACCACCAATCTGCGTGATGACACTTATCAGTCGGGCTTGCACTACTCACGCAAACTCGACCACAGCTCGATTTCGTACAATTTGGATTACTACCGCAGTGTCTTGGACACCTACCGCAGTCATGCGTGGGTCGCGGGAATTGATTGGACACGTTACCAAGTGGACTCCCGCGCTTATCCGCGACGCGGTTACGCGATTGAAGCCTCAGGCAGTCTGGCGTCAAAAAGTTTGGGCTCGACCGCGAGCTTTGCCCGTTGGTATGCACGCTATCGGCATTTTTTCCCGTTCTTGAAAAAAGACGCCTTGGTGCTGCGTGCTGAGGTGGGCTTTATCAACACCCAAGACAACATTTACGATGTGCCCTCGGGCTTGTTGTTCAAAGCGGGCGGCAGTGGCTCACTGCGCGGCTATCCGTATCACAGCATCGGTGATCCGACGTCTATGACTTCGGGGACGGTTTTGCCCACGCAGTACTTGGCGACGGCTTCGGCAGAGTACACGCATTGGTTCCAAGATGAATGGGGCTGGGCGGTGTTCTATGATGTGGCCAGTGTCACGGATGACCTTGCAAGTCGTCCTGTTTATCATGGTGCGGGCGTTGGCATCCGCTGGCGCAGTCCTGTCGGCCCGATACAAATGGATTTGGCCTACGGCTATCCGCGCAAAAAATTATCGCCTCACATTTCCATCGGGATTGTTTTTTAATGACTGAGCTTAACACCACCGACACCGAGCTTGAGCACGCTGCAAGCTCGGACACCAAACAAGCGGCGAATGCCAGCGAGGGCACGGCTGCACCGAAAAAATCGGGGGCGGGTGCTTGGCGTTGGCTGTGGCTGATTCTGGCAACGGTTGTGGTGGCACTCGCGGGCGTGTTGACCGCAGCACACACCGAGCGCGGCACACGGCTGATTTGGCGTGCGGCCAAGACCCTGACCGCAGGGCATGTGCAGGCACAGTGGGTGTCGGGCACTCTGGCCAAAGGCGGCAGCGCCGAGTCAGTGAACATCCATTTGAACACCGTACACATCGATATTTACGAGCTATCAAGCAACTGGCGCTGGACGGTTTTCCCCCTGCATTGGCATGTGCCGCACATCGCAGCTGAGCGATTGGATGTGACCATCATCCCAACGGACAAAGTCTCCAAACCTTTGGAAAAAATCACCATGCCGTTTGTCATGACGGTCGATGATTTGACGGTGCGTGAATTCAATTTGGTACAGGGGATTAAGACCACCCAACTTCATGACATCGCTGGCAGCCTGTATTCGGACAAGGTGCAACACCAAATCAACCTCGCCCACCTGCGACAAACTGGCGCCGAATACTCAGGCAAGCTCGCGGTCAATGGCATGCGCCCATTCGCCATGGATGGTCTGATTGATGTGGCGGTGAGTGATGAGCACACCGACTACAGTGCTAAGGTCATGGCCAAAGGTGATTTAAAACACCTGCGTTTGGATGTGACTGCCAACACTGGGCAAGCGAGCGTGAACCAACTCTCAGGTCAGGGCAATATTGAAGTGCAGTTGATTGATGGGCTGTACATCCACCAAGGGCAATTGGATTTCAAACGCATCAACCCCAAGTTGTTCTGGAGCAGTTTGCCGCAAGCGGATTTGGACGTGCAGCTGTACGCAACCCCTGTGACGGTCGACGCTGGCGATGAGCAATCAAACTTGGCACGCAAACCCGTGAACGGCAACTGGTCGGTGGTCAATCACCTGCCATTGACTTTGGCTGAGTTGGGTATGCCCGTGCTTACGGGGCAAGGACAGTTCACGTTGACCGATGCGCAGCAGTCACTGAGCGCCATGGAAGTGGCGCTGATGAACGGCGGCAAGCTCATTGGTGCGGGTGCCTTTGCCAATCGTCAGGGGCAAATTGACGTGCAGGTGCAGAACTACAATCTCAAAACCATCCATCAGAAATTGCTCAACACCGCATTGGACGGACAAATCCGCATCACCTCGAACCCCGATGGGCAGCGCTATGACGGCCAGTTGGCGCAGTCAGGTGCGGTCAATATGCGCATCGATGCGGACGTGCTGATGGGCAATGGTGTCATCGATATTCGCACCGCCAAAATCAGCGGTCTGGGCGCGGCGCAACTCTCGACCGTGGGCAAAATTCAAATGAGCGAGCACATGCCTTTTGAAGGGGTGATGAACGCTGAACAATTCAATCTGCGCGACTTGGGTGACTTTCCAAGCAGTCAGCTGGCGGGTGCGTTCACGGTCGATGGCGACATCAAACCAACGTTCAAACTGAACCTCAAAGGTGAGCTGCAACAAAGTCGCTGGGCCGATGCCAATGCCAAGGGGCAGGTGGACTTGACCTACGCAGTGCCCAGCCGCATCGATGTGCGCACGCTCGACGTGGTGGTGGGTGAAAATCATTTTCAGGCCAAAGGCGCATTGACGGGTGGCAAAAATCGATTGAATCTAAACATCAACGCGCCCAATTTGGCGCAGTTGCAATTCGGCTTTGGTGGCAGCTTGAATGTCAAAGGCGATTTGTCGGGCGACTTGATGCGTCCACGCGGGCAGCTTGATTTGCAGGCGAATCGACTGGCGTTTTTGGGCAATGCGGTGCAATCGGCGCGCATCAACGGACAGTGGGAAACGGGCGAGCAAGGCCCGATGAATGCCGATGTCTTGGTCACGGGCTACGATGTGGGTCGGGTGCACATCAAGCAGCTCGACGGCACCGTGCGCGGCACGCAAGCGCAACATCAATTCAACAGCAGTTTTTCAGGCAACATCATGGTGCTCGCAGGTCAAGGGCGCACGACGGGGCGCAATGGCAGCCCTGCGCAAGAGGCCAAATCAGCCGTGCAGTGGATATTGGACGGGCAAGCCACAGGCACGGGCAGCGTGACCAACGATGGTTGGCGTGGACAAATCAACCAGCTGCGCAACACAGGGCAACCCAATGTACAAATGGCGCAGCCCGCGCAAATCGTTTATGAGAAAAAAGAATTCAAGCTGAGCAACTTCATCGCCAATGTGCAAGACGCGCAACTTAACATGAACGCATTGAGCATCCAAGGTCAGCGCATCAACGCCCAAGGCAATGTGAGCAATCTGGTGGCCAACCGATGGCTGTCGTGGTTGGCGATTAAATTGCCGTTTTATCCTTCGGATGATTTGGCGCTCAAAGGTCAATGGGACATCACCATGGGCGCGGCGCCTGCGGGTGGCTTTTCGTTCGAGCGTGAGCGTGGCAACATCGCACTCGATGTGCG
>CAZDLD010000004.1:0-22714 GCA_964506355.1 uncultured Hydromonas sp. | reverse complement strand
CGCCGCAAAAATCTGATTGAATTGTCCGATCTTAATTTCCAAGGTCAGATGGACGGACGACAAATGCGCCTGTCAGGGCAGGTCAATGGCGCGAGTATTGGACAAAATCGCTTGCAGGGCAATGTGGGCTTGGTCAATAGCGCCGCTGGCTGGGTGGTCACGGGACTGTCGCCGCTGAATGTGAACATCAATGCCAAGCTCAACGCGCTCAATCAATTCAACCATCTTTTTGGCGTTAATGTGCGTGTCGATGGGCAGGCGCAGGCAGATTTGAATTTGACCGGTACTTTATCCTCATGGGTGCCTCAGGGTGTGGTCACGGGGCAGAACCTGCAATTTTATGAGTTGGAGCAGGGGATGCGGCTGCAGGGCGGGGTTGCGCGCATTCGCGTTGAGCCATCACAAATGGTGTTTGAACAGTTCGAAGCCCAAGGCGTTGAGGGCAATCTATCGGTGCAGGGCACGGTCGGTTGGGGCGTCAAGCAAGGGGTCAATGCGAGCATGACCATGAACCATCTGCGCCCGTTTGCGCGTCCCGATCGCGAAGTGGTGCTCAGCGGTGTGACGCAACTGGGCTTTGATGGGGTGCGCTTGTTCACCATCACGGGGAATGTGGCTGTGGACAAAGCCTTGATTGACATGCCGCCATTCCCGCCACCGCGACTCGGCGGTGATGTGCGCCTCGCGCAAGCGGCCAATGCACCCCAAAAATCCAGCGCGCCCAACGTCGCCTACGCCACCCAGGTGGACTTGAATTTGGACTTGGGACAAAACTTCCGCTTCAAGGGGCAAGGCGCCGATGTCTATATGACGGGCGATGTGCGCATGCACTCCGAAGCGGATAACCCCGAAATTCGCGCCAATGGCACGGTGAAAATCAGCAAAGGGACGTATTTGTTCTATGGTCAAACGCTCACTGTGCAGCGCGGGCTGGTGACCTTTGCAGGGCCCGTGGATGACCCGAGCATCAACATCCTCGCCACGCGCAGCATCAACACCACCGAGGTGGGCGTTGAAGTCAGCGGTACATTGGCCGACACCCGTGCGCGCCTGAGCTCGAGCCCCGATATGCCCGATGAAGAAAAACTCGCATGGATGTTGTTTGGTCGCTCAACCTCGGATTTGAGTGGCAATGACATCAGTGCGATTGCGGGCGCGGCCAGCTTGCTGCTCGGCTCAGAAAAAGGGCGCAAACTCACCGAGCGCTTTGGCATCGACAGCATCAATGTCGGCACGGTCGGAACCACCACCAGCGGCACCTCGGGCACGTATGTGGGCTTGGGCAAACAGTTCACCGATCGATTCGGCGTGGCCTACGAGCAGGGCATCGACACGGTGAGCAGTGTGCTGCGATTGACTTGGTCCTTGTCGCGCTCGTGGCAAGTGATATTGCGCGGCGGCACGGTCAATGGGGTCGATTTGCAGTACCGCAAGCGCTTTGATCGCATTGGTTTTTGAAGCAGTTATTGAAGCAATTTAGAAATAATTTAGAAGTAATTTAGAAGTAATTTAGAAGTAATTTAGAAGTAATTTAGACGCAAATTTTGGAACATGATATGAAGAAAACGAATTTATTTCGCATAGGACAGGGCTTTGACGTTCATGCATTGGTTGACAATCGCCCCATGATTATTGGCGGCGTGACCATACCCTATGAAAAAGGACTTTTGGGGCATTCGGATGCCGATGTGCTGCTGCACGCCGTGACCGACGCGCTGCTCGGCGCACTGGCGCTGGGCGATATTGGTCAGCATTTTCCCGATACCGACGAGCGATTCAAAGGCGCGGACAGCCGCGTACTGCTGCGCCACGCCTACCAACTGGTGCGCGACAAGGGCTATGTGCTGGGCAATTTGGACGCGAGCATCATCGCCCAAGCGCCGAAGATGATGGCGCACATCCCCGCGATGCGCGAGAACATCGCTGCGGATTTGCTCAGCGCGTATGAGGACGTCAACGTGAAGGCCAAGACCTGCGAGAAACTCGGATTTTTGGGGCGTAGCGAGGGCATCGCCTGCGAAGTGGTGGTGCTGCTCGTGCCCGATTGTGAGCCGCCCACTCAAGAGAACCGCCGCACGGAGCTGGTCTGATGTCGGATAAGCACACCGCTGTACAGCCAATTTTGCTGGCCTTAGACACCTCGAATCAATACTGCTCGATTGCATTGCAAGCGCACGGCCAGGTGTGGGCGCAGCATGAGTTATCAGAGCAGAAACACTCGGCGATGATTTTGCCCATGGTGCGCGCACTGCTGGCGGATGCTGCGGTTGAACTGGCTGAAATTGACGCCGTGGTGGTGGGTGTGGGGCCTGGCGGATTTACAGGTGTGCGGCTGGCAGTGGCGGTCGCGCAGGGCTTGGCCTTTGCGATGGGCGTGCCTGTACTCGCACACGCGTCATTGGAGGCGATGGCGGTGTCCGCACATCGCCACAGCGGCACTGCTGAGGTCGTCGTTGCCATGGATGCACGGATGCAGCAGGTGTATTGGGCGCATTACCACTTCGAGGACGAACAATTGCACACGCGCACCACACCGAGCTTGGACGATGTGGCGGTGTTCGCACAGCGGCTCGATGCGTTGCAGGGGGCTTGTGTGCTGGTGGGCAATGCTCAGGAGGTCTTTGACGAAGTGGGTGCAGCCTGCGCACGCAATGCCATCACCATCGCCCCGATAGACCACAGCGCGCCACACGCCGAGGATTTTTTCCCCGTGGCGAATCAATCGTGGTCCGTGGGGGGGGCTGTGCCACCCGAGCAGGTGCAGCCCTTGTACGTGCGCGATAAAGTCGCCCAGACCATCGCCGAGCGCGAGCAGGGCGCTGCTAAAGCATGAACACCCGCGAGCTGACCCCTGCGGATTTGCCCCAAGTGGCGCAGCTTGAGCACGCGGTTCAGCTCGATCCGTGGACGCATGAGCAGGTGCTGGCGATTGCGCCTGCACTGCAGGTTGCCAACAGTGCTGGCGAATACACAGGCGCGGTGCTGCACGACGCAGACGGCGAGATGCTCGCCTATGTGATTGCCCGTGTGGTGCTCGATGAATGCGAAATCCTCAGCATCGGCGTCGCGCAGCAGCAGCAAGGGCGAGGACTCGGGCAGCAGGTGTTGAACCAATTAATCGAACAGGTGCAGGGCGTGCATCAAGTTCACCAAATACATTTGGAAGTGCGCAGCTCGAACGAAGCCGCCTTGCGCTTGTATCAACGCATGGGCTTTGTTGAAGTGGGGCGCAGAAAAGGGTACTATGCCCCCATCGTGACCGACAGCGTGCGAATTGAACGCGAAGACGCGCGACTGATGTGCAAAACCATAACCACGAGCAGCCCAGCAGAAACCACACCATGAACTTAGTGAAACGACACCCCGAAGCCCACGACGCATGGCTACACGCCATGGGCATAGACGTGCGCTGGCGACACCGCAGTGCGCCTGCGCAGCTTGAGACTGCCGAAGTTGCTGCCCCTACCACACATGCAGAACCAACGGCTCAAGCCACACCCGCGGAGATGGCGCGCACAGTTCCAGATACAACCGCCCAGCACTCAAGCGCACCACTGCCCGACATCATCACCCAAGCGCGCTACTGGGTGGTCGGTGAGCACGCACTCACACAGAAACAAGCTTATCTGCTCGCAGGCATGCTCAACGCCATTGGCGCAGATGCGGGTGAATGCATCTATAGCCACAGCACTGGCACCGCAAACACAGCCACACGAGCGCAACTCATGGGCACAGGACTGGCTGCGTGGCCTGAGCTGAACACCCTCATTCTGAGCGCGGCACAGCAGTCCAGCTCGCTCGACACCCTCGAGCACACCACCCAAATTATCTTGGGCGCAGCCCTCGCGGCAACAACCACACACGAGCGCCAACTGGGCGTGCCGAGCCTACAAGCGATGATGGAGCAGCCTGAGTTGAAGAAAGACGCTTGGGCGGTGTTGAAACCTCTGCGTCACGTATCCACATAAAAAACGCGAATCTTGTAGGGTGGGCAAAATGGTTTATCTTTTGCCCACGCTGGCCGCTACATCCACGTGGGCAAATATAAGGCAAAAGCATTTGCCCACCCAACTTGCTACTTGCTGATTGATTCTGGGAGAAAATTATGAAAATATATGTAACGTACTGCTGTACTGGCATATTTAGTTTTGAAGAAAATAATCTAAAAAATCTTGAGATTCAATATATCTGTAAAGGCACGCTAAAAAAAAGGGGTAGATATGCTGGTCAACCATCAAAAGAGGATAGTTTGAGTGTTCGTGGTGAACTGTCAGAAGTAGTCGATTTTATTGGGGTTTTTAGAAAAAATAATTTTCAACTAGATTACGAAGATGTTGTTATTGTCTATGAATATGTCGAACAATGTAATTTTGAATTAACGCATGACGAATTAAAATTATTAAGTAGTCTAAATATTACAATTGGAATTTCGTGCTACGAATTACTCTGATTTGTCCTCATTTGAAATCAAAGTGAATCAATGGAGTCTGACCCCAATGATTCTAATCAATGGAGTCTGACCCCAATGATTCTGACCCCAATGATTCCAATGGAGTCTGACCCCAATGATTGTATGACCCCAATGATTGTAATCGTTTTGGGTTCAGTTAAAGATATCACTGATAACATCGGAGCGACAGCTTCTGATATTGCATATGAAAAGGGTGAGGATGAAATTGGGAATTTCCTCACACAGTCCTAACATCCAAATGGTCAGGCACCATTGAGCGCGTAGGTTGGGGTGAGCGGTTTTTGCGAACCCCAACAATCTCGGTATTCTGACAATGTTGGGGGGTTGCCATTAAGCGACTCACCGCCAACCTACGCGCCGAAATATTGTTACTGTCATTGCTTGCTTGACCCGCAATCTTTATGCAGGCAGATGCCGTGTCAAGCACAGCATGACGGTGCAGGGGCTTGGCGTCGCCGTGCATTACGAGCTGATACCCCACCGCAAACAACCCCACACATCACCCATCCACAGGCCGCTCTGGCCCACTCAACAGCAGCTGATAAAACGCCACATCCAACCACTCTCCGAATTTAAATCCCGCTTGTTGTATCGCACCGCAGGCGACGAATCCGAACTGCTCGTGCAGTTGGATGCTGGTGGTGTTGGCGCAGTCGATGACCCCGACCATGCAGTGCACCTCTTGCTCGTGCGCGTGGTCTATCAGCGCTTCGAGTAGGACGCGGCCGACGCCTTTGCCGCGGTGGTTCTGGTGGATGTAGATGGAGTGCTCGACGGTGTATTTGAACGCTGCCTGTGGGCGGAACGCACCATAGGTGGCAAATCCGAGCAAGTTGCCCTCAGCGTCAAACGCCCCGAGTACGGGCAGCTGCTGCTCGCGCTTGTGTGTGAACCATGTGTCCATGTATTCGGGGCTGCGTGGCTGGTAGTCGTACAGCGCGGTGCTGTGGGTGATGGCTTCGTTGAATATGGCCAGTATGGCGGCGCTGTGCTCGATTTGAGTGCAGGGCGCTATACGCACATGGATGCTCATGTTGCTGTCTCCGTAGCGAGGTTGAATTATTGTGTAGGGTATTGATTTTAAATGCTTAAATTTACAGCGCTTTTGTGCTTGAAATGCAGGGGTTATACCCTAATATCGACGCGAAAATGGTATGATAGCACCTATTTTGTGGCGATAAGCGGGGTACAAAACTGAGTGCCCAGCATCCAGATGATACCTCTGTGCCGACAGAAACATGATAACAAAAAAGGTGAGCAGTGCGACTAACCCATATCAAATTAGCAGGTTTTAAATCCTTCGTCGATCCCACCAGCTTTCAATTGCCCGGTCAATTGGTCGCGGTGGTCGGTCCCAATGGCTGTGGCAAATCCAACATCATGGACGCCACGCGCTGGGTGCTCGGTGAGTCGCGCGCCTCGGAGTTGCGCGGCGAGTCGATGTCGGATGTGATTTTCAACGGTTCGGGCAATCGCAAGCCATCTGCTCGCGCTTCGGTCGAACTGGTGTTTGACAACGCCGAAGGTCGTGCGGGCGGTCAATGGGGTCAGTACGCTGAGATAGCGGTGCGCCGTGTGCTCACCCGCGATGGCGGCTCGAGTTACTACATCAATAACCAACAAGTTCGCCGCCGCGACGTGCAGGATATTTTCATGGGTACGGGCTTGGGGCCGCGTGCGTATGCGATTATTGGGCAGGGCATGATTTCGCGCATCATCGAGGCGAAACCTGAGGAATTGCGCGTGTTCCTCGAAGAAGCCGCAGGCGTGTCCAAGTACAAAGAGCGCCGCCGCGAAACTGAAAATCGCTTGAACGACACCCGTGACAATTTGACCCGCGTTGAGGACATCCTGCGCGAGCTGAACAATCAGGTCGAGAAGCTCGATGCGCAGGCCAAGGTCGCGCAGGAGTACCGCGATTTACAAAATTCCGCACAGGACAAACTCTACTACCTGTGGGTGCTGCGCTACGACGAGGCACAAGCCGAGCGCGACAAAATCACCACCCAAATTCAAAACGCCCACAACGCGCTTGAGGAGCAAATGGCGAAATTGCGCCACGCAGAGAGCCAGCTCGAATCCAAACGCAGCCAGCACTATGAGTTCTCCGACGCGCTGAACTTGGCGCAGGCCTCGATGTACGAAGCCAATGCCGAAGTCTCACGCATCGAGACCGAGCTGCGCTTCATGACCGAGGGGCGTGCACGCATTCAGTCGCAGATTGAGCAAATCAAGGTGCAGATTGCCAACTGGCAAGAGCGTCAGAGCAGCTTGGTCGATGATTTACACAACCTGACCGCCGAGCGCGAGCAGGCGCAAGAAGAGCAAGAAATTTTTGCCGAGCAATTGGCGCAGGCCTCCGAAAGTCTGCCCGACTTGGAAGCGCAACACCGCGAGGCGATGCAAAAAATGCACGATGCGCGTGCGCAGCTGGTGCAGGCCGAGCAGTCGGTGGCGCGTGCTGCGGACGATCAGCGCAACGCCGATCGCCAATTGAGCGCATTGCTCATGCGCCGTGAGCGCCTGATGCAAGAAAAACTCGCACCCGGTTCGCTCGATGACAAAGAGCACCTGCAATTGGACATGCAGCTGACCGATGAGCTCTCGCGTCAAGAAGCCGCACAAGCGGCGCTGGACGAAGTCGATGACGCATTGCCACAGGCGCAAGAACAGCTGCACAGCGCACGCGAGCGCGCCAGCGCCGAGCAAGCACGCATCGCGCAGCTGACCGCGCGATTGGAGGCCTTGATGGACTTGCAAGAAAAAGTCCAAACCCAAGGTCAATTGGGCGAGTGGCTGGACAAATACCAATTGGCGAGCCGCCAGCGCGTGTGGCAAAAATTGCACATCGAAGCGGGTTGGGAAAATGCACTCGAAGCGGTGTTGGCCGAGCGCATGAATGGCTTTGAGATGTCGCGCATCGAGAGCGCGAAAAATTACTTCGCCGATGTGCCGCCTGCGCGTTTGAGTTTTTATGCCAATGTGCCGAGTAGCGCGCACACCGATGCGGTCGCGGGATTGCGCCCGTTGATGCAGCTGGTCAAGACCGCTGACGCGACCCTGAGCGCGCTGTTGCCCGACTGGTTGCACGCGGTGTATGTCGCCAATTCTTTGAACGAGGCGTACACGCTGCGCGAGCAGTTGCCCGAGGGTGGGATTTTGGTCACGCCTGAAGGACATCAACTGACGCGCAACAGTCTGCGCTTTTATGTCGCCGAATCTGAGCAAGCGGGCATGCTCGCACGCGCACAGGAAATTGAACAAATTGAAACTCAGCTGCGTGCGCAAGATTTATTGGTTGACACCGCGCAAAGCGGCTTGAGCGATTTGCAGGCGCAAGTAGAGCGCCTGACCGCGCAGCACAACAGCGCCCGTGCTCAGTTGCAGAGCACCACGGCGCGTGTGCATGAATTGAATATGCAGGCGCAGAAATTTAATTTGGAGCGTTCACAGCGTCAGGCGCGCCACGCGCAGATTGACGATGAAATCGCCGAAATCACCATGACCGAGGAAGAGCTGCAAGCGCAGAAACTCGACGCGCAGGCGGTGTTCGATGAGGGCGACGCGATTTTGGTCGCGCAGCAGGATGCGTGGCAGATGGCTCAAGACGCCTTTGATGGCTTTGAGCGTCAATTGGCGGACAAACGCGCGAGCCTGCGCGAAGTTGAGCACCAAAGCCGCGACGCGCAGTACCGCGTGCAGACCCTGACCCAGCGTTTGGCGGACATCGAGTACAACCAGCAGTCCTCAGAGCAGCAGCTCGAAGTGCTGCACAGCAGTTTGGAAGAGCAGAGCATTGCGCTCGAGGAATTTGAGCAGGTCAATCATAACGAGGGTCTGCAAGTGGCACTGGCGCTGCGCGTGGAGCGCGAAGCGGCCTTGAGCGCGGCGCGCATTGCGCTCGACACCCTCACGCACGACGTGCGCATGATGGATGAGCAGCGCATACAGATTGAGCGTGAGCTTGACCCGAAACGCGAGGCCATCACCCAGCTGCAACTCTCCGAGCAAGCGGCACGCATCAATCAGGAACAATACGAAGCCCAGCTCAACGAGGCGCAGGTGAACATCACCGAGCTGCGCGAGCGTCTGCGTGAAACCCTGTCGGACACAGCGCGTGCATCGAGTTTGCAAGCGGAAATCACTCGGTTGAACAATCAAATCAACGCCTTGGGCGCGGTCAATCTGGCGGCGCTCGATGAGCTTAAAGTGGCGCAAGAGCGTCAAGGATTCCTCAACGCGCAGTCGGCGGATTTGAACGAAGCCATGACCACGCTGGAAGACGCCATCCGCAAGATTGACAAAGAATCTCGTGAAATGCTGATGGACACTTACAACCAAGTGAACAAAAACTTTGGCGAGCTGTTCCCAGAGTTGTTCGGCGGTGGCGAAGCGCGACTGGTGCTCACGGGCGACGAGATTCTCGACTCGGGCGTGCAGGTCATGGCGCAACCACCAGGCAAACGCAACTCCACCATTCACCTGCTCTCGGGCGGTGAAAAGGCTTTGACCGCGACCGCGCTGGTGTTTGCGCTGTTCCGTTTGAACCCTGCGCCATTTTGTTTGCTCGATGAGGTCGATGCGCCGCTGGACGATGCGAACACCGACCGCTTTGCACAACTGGTGGCGAAAATGTCGCAACAAACGCAGTTCTTGTTTATTTCCCACAACAAGATTACGATGGAAATCGCGGACCAACTGGTGGGTGTGACCATGCAAGAACAAGGGGTCTCTCGCATTGTGGCGGTAGATATGGAATCTGCACTCAAGCTGCAACAATCGGGCGAAGCACTCACGGTGTGATGCAGTTGTGCTGCGATGCTGCAATGTCATGATACCGCTGGTAGAAATTAGAGAACATGAACGAATTTGAACTATCGACTTTAGCTGTGCTGGGGCTGCTGCTTTTGGGCGTGGGCGGCTACAGCTATGTGCAAATTGCGCGTGCGCAAAAGCAACTCAAATCCAAGCAACCGCAGGCAGGGCGTGCCAAATCAAACGCAGCCTATGACGATGAATCGAGCTACGGTTCAGGCTACGAAGATGATTACGCCAGTTCATACGAGGATCTGTACTCAGATGCGCGCCCATCGGAGCGTCGCTCAACGGTGAAACAAGTGCCCGCGTATCGGGCGAAAAAACCAAACAAGCCAAGTCAGCCGCCACGGCGCAGTGGCGATTTTGACCTCATTCCTGTGCCATCGCCATTGACCCGAGTGTCCAAGCCTGCCGAAGTTGCTACTGAGGCTGCTGAAGTGTCGACACCAGTACACAGAGAACCTGTGGCGCAGCCATTGGATGATGTGACGGTAGAACAAGTTGAGACGAATAAGCAGACGAGTAACCCGCCGAACCTGCAAACCCACACCTCAGCGAGCGTGGTCGAAACTGCCGAGCAAGATGCTGAATTTGAATTCATTCAGCCTGCCGCCGCTTCTGCAAGCGAAGCTCAAACCACCTCAGCCACAGCAGCAGCCACATCGGCAGCCACGGCAAAAAACCAGCCCATCACTTCGATGCAGGACTTGGTTGAGCGAGCTTCATGGGCGGTTTATGCGCCGTGGATGCGTTTTGAGTCATGGTTGAACACCGCTTATCCCGATGGCGTGGACAAAATTGCGTCCATCGACGGCATCATCGACATCACCATTGCACAGCCCAAAGTGACCGAGGACATCGAGCGCGCATTGTTTGAACTGCGTTTAAACACCCAGTTGCCGATTCATCTGCTCGGTGCGCGCGCGGGTCGACTCAGCATGGAGGCGCAGCTCTCGGGACAGCGCACGCGCGAGTGGGAGCCATTAGAAGTGGGCGCCCCGTACAGCGCATTGCGCCTGAGCTTGCAACTGGCGAACCGCAGCCACTGCGCCAACGAGGCCTTGTTGCAATCGTGGTTCGAGTTGGCTGAAAAATTGAGCAAACGACTGGCAGGGCAAATTGACGCCGTACCGAATTTAACCGAGTTGGGCAACTATGCGCGCTTTTTGCACGGCGTGGCGCGGCGTTTGGGGCAGCCGATTGTGTTGCAACTGCATAAAAAAAATGGTCTGTGGCCCGCCTACGAAATTCACCAGCAACTCACCGCCTGCGGCGCGGTGCTCAATCAAAATGGCGTGTATCTGGTGCGCGAAGCGCATCAGGGCAACAGCGATGCGCCGCGTGCGCCGATTTATACCGTGCTCAATGACATCAACAATCCCCGCGCACTGGACTTCTTCCGCGATCAAATGGCGATGATGCATGTGCACACGTTGTCGTTTTGTCTGGAATTTGCGCGTGTGGACAGCGCGTTGCAACCCGTGCAGCGCATGTGCGAGGACGCCCGACAAGTCGCTGAGGCGCTGGACGCGCAGTGGCAAAACGCCACAGGCGATGAAATTTCGCTACACGCTTTGCAAGCGCGTATGGACGAGCGCGTACACGCCTACACGGCCATGCTCGATGCGCTGGGCCTGAGTGCGGGCGCATTGATGACCAAACGACTGCTCTCGCAATAATGCCCCACCGCCGGTCAATCTGTCAGACAGCTCAGTGCGGCGACCCCGAACAACCTCAAAAGCGATGTGTGTATGAGTACCTACGATTTATTCTCCGAGCCTGAGCGCAGCGAGCCTACTGCGACATCGTCAATAGCGGCGCGCATGCAGCTGTTGTGCGAGCAGCTGCGCCAGCACAACACCGCCTACTATGTGAACGATGCACCGACCATCACCGATGCCGAGTATGATGCGCTGTTTCGTGAGTTGGACGCTTTGGAACAACAACACCCCGAATGGATGCAACCCGACTCGCCGACGCAACGCGTGGGCGGCGCGGCACTGCCTCATTTTGAGAAAGTTGCGCACCGTGTGCCGATGCTGTCGCTCGGTAACGCTTTTAATGAATCTCAGGTGGCTGCGTTTGATGCGAGGGTGCGAGATGGGCTGGCTCGTGACGAAGAGATTGAATACGCAGTCGAAGTTAAATTCGATGGACTGGCGATTAACCTGCGTTATGAGCACGGACTGCTGGTGCAGGCGGCTACGCGCGGAGATGGCGAGATTGGTGAAGATGTGAGCGCCAATGTTCGCACCATACATTCGATTCCCCTGCGATTGCAGGGCGACAAGTATCCAGAGGTAATTGAAGTGCGCGGAGAAGTGCTGATGAAGCGCGCGGATTTCGAGCGGTTGAATGAGGTGCAGTTTGAGAAAGGTGAGAAGCCTTTTGCTAATCCTCGTAATGCTGCGGCTGGTGCATTGCGACAATTGGATTCACGTATTACAGCTTCACGAAATTTATCCTTTTTTGCTTATGGCTTGGGTGAAGTGATAGATAGTTCGGGTGGGTTTGATTTCAGTAGTTTTTCACGCATTGTTGAGCAGCTGTGTACTTATGGATTCTCTGTATATAGTACTCATGCAGTGGTAAAGGGTGTGTCTGGTCTGTTGGCATTTTATGAGCAAACTGGACAAACTCGGAAGCAACTGCCTTTTGATATTGATGGCGTGGTGTATAAGGTCAATGACGTAGCTCAACAAGATTTATTGGGATTTGATTCACGTAAACCACGCTGGGCCATCGCGCATAAATTCCCTGCGCAAGAGATGAGCACCACGGTGCAGGACATCACGGTGCAGGTCGGGCGCACGGGGGCGATTACCCCTGTGGCGCGTTTGGCACCCGTTGAGGTGGGTGGTGTGGTGGTGACCAATGCCACGCTGCACAATGCCGACGAAGTGGCGCGTAAAGACGTGCGCATTGGCGACACCGTCATCGTGCGTCGCGCAGGCGATGTGATTCCCGAGGTGGTGATGAGCATCGTTGAGAAGCGCCCGCAGGACGCGCGTGTATTCGTCATGCCCACGGTCTGTCCTGAGTGTGGCTCGAGCATTGAGCGCGAGGAGGGCGAAGCGGTGTCGCGCTGTACGGGTGGGATGATTTGCCCCGCGCAGCTCAAGCAAAGTTTGATTCACTTCGCTTCGCGCAAGGCGGTGAATATCGATGGGCTGGGCGACAAGTTGATTGAGCAGCTGGTGGATGTCGGCTGGGTGCGCACGCCCGATGATTTGTACCGACTGGATGTGGCGCGACTGGCGGGATTGGAGCGCATGGCACAAAAATCCGCGCAAAATGTTTATGACGCGATTCAAGTGTCGAAGTCAACCACATTGGCGCGCTTGATTTACGCGCTGGGCATCCGTCATGTGGGCGAAGCCACGGCGAAAACCTTGGCAAAAACCTTTGGCAGTTTAGACGAGGTGATGGCGGCGAGCTTCGAGCAGTTGCAAGCGGTCGAGGACGTTGGCCCTGTGGTGGCGCATTCCATCGTGGTGTTTTGGGCGGATGCGCGTCATCAAAAGGTCATTAAAGATTTGTTAGAATTGGGCATCCATTGGGATGACGTGGTGGTGGCGGACAAAATCGAAACCCCATTCACGGGCAAAACAGTGGTGCTCACGGGCACCTTGCCCACGCTGGGACGCGAGGAGGCAAAAGCCATGCTGGAGAACGCAGGCGCCAAGGTCGCGGGCAGCGTGTCCAAGAAAACCGATTTTGTGGTGGCGGGTGCAGAAGCAGGCTCGAAACTTGAAAAGGCGCAGCAGCTGGGCGTGGTGGTGTTGGATGAGGCGCAGATGTTGACCATGTTGAACGCGTTGGATTTGGCAACACAAGCTGAATAAATGTGACTCAATGTATCTGCAATGTATTTGCAATGTACCTGCAAAGAACACAGATTAAATACAACGATTGAAATCAGAGATTGATAAAACAAAGGAATACCATGTTAGGAATCATCGCAGGCAGCGGTTTGCAACACTTGAATCAGCTTGAAAATGTGCGCCGCGAAATCGTGCGCACGCCATTTGGCGAGGCATCTTGCGCCATCACCTTTGGTCAACTCGCGGGTGTGGGAGTCGCGTTTATCAATCGCCACGGTTACGGCCACACGCTCGCACCGCACCAAATCAATTACCGCGCCAACATCTGGGCGTTGCAAAACGTCGGTGTGCAAGCGGTGTGCGCCATCGGCAGCACAGGCTCGTTTAGCGAAGCCATCCAGCCGGGGCAAATTGTCATCCCCGAGGATATTCTGGACTACACGCAGGGGCGACTGAACACCTATTTTGAAGGGCCGCACCACCCCATCGTGTACACCGATATGAGCCAGCCATTTTGTGCCACCACCCGTGGCAAACTCATCCGTGCGGCGCAACAGGCGGCAATCGAGGTACAGACCGAAGCGGTCTACGCCTGCACCAACGGCCCGCGTTTGGAAACCCCAGCAGAGGTGCGTCGCATGCGCACCGACGGCGCACAGGTGGTCGGTATGACGCTGGTGCCCGAAGTGATACTGGCCAAAGAATTGGCGCTGCCGTACGCAGCGATTACCGTGTGCACCAACTTCGCAGCGGGCGTGGCGCAGACCTCGGCGCATGATGTGCACCAATGGCGCGCACTGCGTGAGCAGAGTTTGGCGCAGGTCGAGCAGGTGTTGTTGCAGTGGGTGACTTTGTAATTTCGAGAGCTTGCTGTACGTGAGATAAGCAAAGGCGCTGATTCAGCGCCTTTTTAGTTTTTGTTTTTGTGGTTTTTTTGTTGAGTTAATCGATGCTGATGATTTTGTCTGGATTCATCAGATTGTGCGGATCTAAGGCGCGTTTGATTGCACGCATGGTGTCCAGCTCCACAGTGGACTTGACCGTGCTGAGCACATCGCGCTTGAGCAGGCCGATGCCGTGCTCGGCGGAAATGCTGCCGTGATGCGCCTGCACCTGTGCGTACACCAGCGCGTTGATCTCGGCTTCATGCGCCATGAGTGCTTCGCTGTTGTCAAATGCGCTGCCCGCGCTGATGTTGAAATGCAGGTTGCCATCGCCCACGTGACCAAAGACCACGGGCTGTATCTCTGCGTAGGATTGGTTCAAAGCATGCTCCGTGTCGGCGATGAACTCGGCGATGGCGGAGATGGGTACGCTGATGTCGTGCTTGATGTTTTTGCCCTGAGCTTTTTGCGCAGCAGAAATTTGCTCACGCATTTGCCAGAGCTGTTGGGCTTGAGCCAAACTCTCGGCCAGTAGCGCGTTGCTTAATACGCCTTGTTCCATCAGGGTGTGCAGTCGGTTGTGCAGTTGTTCGTCTGCCTGCACGGGATAACTGACCTCAACCAGCGCGCTGTACACAGGCGCATGGTTCCATGGGTGGGCGCAGTTCAGATGCGCACAGACCAGCTGCATTGGGTAGGGGGCGATTAATTCAAAAGCAGTTAAGCGTGCGTCCTCAGTGCGGCGCAACTCGGCGAATGCCTGCAGCAGTTGCGCCACACTGTCGGCAGCGATGAGGGCGACTTGTCGCGCTTGTGGTGCTGGGTAGAGCTTGAGCACGGCGCAGGTGATGATGCCCAGAGTGCCTTCGGCGCCAATGAACAGTTGTTTTAAATCATAGCCCGTGTTGTTCTTGCGCAGGGTGTTGAGCGACGTTAGCACCTGACCATCGGCCAATACCACTTCAAGCCCCAGACACAAGTCGCGCATATTGCCGTAGCGCAGCACCTGTGTGCCGCCTGCATTGGTGGCTAAATTGCCGCCGATGGTGGCAGTGCCCTCTGATGCCAAACTCAGTGGGAACATCAAGCCGTGCGCCTGTGCAGCCGCTTGCACCTGCGCCAGTGTCGCGCCCGCCTGCACGGTGAGGGTGTGGTTGAGCGCATCGACTGCGATGACTTGGTTCAAACGAGTTAAGTTGAGCAGGATGCTGGGACGATGTGCCAACACCGCACAACCACCGACCAATCCTGTATTGCCGCCCTGCGGGATGATGCAGACGTGCTGTTGTGCGCACAGTTGGACAATTTGCGTGATGTGCGCGACACTCTCGGGCAGAACCACAGCCAATGGCGCGTGGTGGTAGCGCAGCCGCTCATCGGTGTGAAAGCCCAAGGCATCCGCACCCGTGCGCATCTGTGCGGCGCTAACAAGGGCGCGCAATGTGTCTAGAAAGGCAGTTTCAGCTTCTTCGGTCCAGTCGGGCGGGTTCATGGCGCGCTCGGCTCCTTGGTCGCTTGGTTTGTGGCGGCTTGTGCACGGGCGCGCCCTTGCACAATCAGGCGCGTGATGAGGTAGAGATTGAACAGCACAAAACCGATGCGGATGAGCCACACCACTTGATGAAAGCGTGCAGATTCAGTGCCGTCAGGGGTGTAGACGTAGGACATGCCTGTGAACACCAATAAACTGGCATACAGGTACATCATCAATTGAGCCATGCCTTTAGGGCGCGGTTTGCGCGTGCGCAGTTGCGCATCTGTGGGGGTGACGCGGGTGCGTCGCGCATACAGATTGGCGAGCACGAAAATCACCCCAGAGAGCAGCAACTCGACCCACGCCGCCGCACGGCTGAGCCCAGATGGGTCGGAATACGCGCGCACGCAGGCCTCGGTCACATAGAGCAAAATAAGCAAAGTGAGCACTTGAAATGCGCGTCGCTCGCCACGCCACAACCGTGTCAGCAGGGGCAGCAGTATCAATCCTTTGAGCGCCAACCACGGAAACCCTTGGCTCAGTGGGCGCGTCGGTGCAATCAGTGTTTCCCACAGCACGCACCACACCACCAGCGCCATCACGCACCATGCGGTGCGACTGGCCAGTGTTGTGTGACTTGAGGCCGTCGCTATGGCATCAGTTGGGGCAAGCTCGTCAGAGGTTGAATTGGGGCGTGGGCTGAGTTCGGGCATGGGATTTTTGTCAGTTTGAATGGGTGCAGTGTGTGCAGATGCGTTATTATAGCGGTGATTTGGTGGCGCTCGGCGTGGATTCGTTAGATGACGGCGTTACCCTTACTCATACACTTAGACGTTTATGCAAAAATTTTTACACAACCTGCCTGATTTTTTACGCTCCGTACGCGCTGCCATCGTGTTTCTGTGGCAGCGCATGGGCGCGCTGCGCTTGCCTCAAGTGGCGGGCAGCTTGAGCTACACCTCGGTGCTGTCGATGGTGCCGCTGCTGGTGATTGTGCTGTCTATATTGACGATTTTGCCGCAGTTTCAAGGGTTTCAAAAAGAAATTCAAAACTTTATGACCGAGAACCTCATGCCCGCGAAAATGAGTAAATTGGTGATGCAGCAAATCACGATTTTTACTCAGCGCAGCTCCAGCCTGTCCTTGGTCGGTGGTGTGTTCTTAATCTTCTCCTCGCTCTCGACCATGGCAATTATTGACCGTGCCTTCGATGACATTTGGCGCATCAAAAAGCGCCCAACTTTTCGCTCGAATGTGGCGATTTATTGGGCGGTGTTGACCTTGGGGCCGTTTTTGTTTGGCGGTACTCTGTTGCTCATCAATTGGTTGGTGCACAGTTTAAAAGCCTTTGTCTTTATCAGTTCTTTTTTGGGGGCGGTGTTGCCCTTTGCGCTGTCCACGTTTGTGTTTGCCGCTCTGTATGTGTTTGTGCCCAATCGCCGTGTGCAGTGGCGCGATGCGCTGGTCGGTGGGGCGATTGCGGCCATGATATTTACTGTGCTCACGCACACATTCTCAGCGGTGTTTAAGTCGTTCTCGGGTTATGCGATTTTGTATGGTGCTTTCAGTATTTTGCCTGCGATTTTCCTGTGGCTGTATGTGTTTTGGTGGGGGATTTTGTTCGGTGCAGGCATTACCGCTAATTTGCCCATACTCAAGTATGAGCGCTGGCGCCGCGAGTCGCACGTGGGCGATCGTTTGCCTGAGGCTTTGATGATGCTGTATCTGTTGTATCAAGTGCAGACCTCACTCACGCACATGATGACTTGGGGCGAGTTGCAAAAAAAGATGAAAATGAACAGCGAAGAAATGGCGTTTATCATCGAACAGCTGCAGCGCAGTGGCTGGGTTGGTAAAATTAAGAAACCTGATGGCGGCTATGGTTGGGCGTTGATTTGCGATGCGAATATTGTCAGTTTGGCTGAGATTTATGACGCGTTTGTGTTTGATACCCCTTATTTCGTGCGCCAAGCTGAGCGCCATCAGTTGCCGTGGGCCCGTCATTTGAGGGCGTTGCAGCGCACACCCGCACATGATGTGACTTTGAGTGAACTTTTCCGTGCATCTTCGTGAAGTTATGGTTACAATTGAATCTAATTATTATTGGAGAATTCTATGAAAGTATCCGAAATCCTGAACATCAAGGGCAACACCCTGTACACCGCTTCACCTGAAGATTATTTGTACGAAGCGATTGCCAAAATGGTCGAAGAAGACATTGGCTCATTGGTCGTGTTGCAAAAGGGTCAACTGGCGGGCATGTTGACCTTCCGCGAAATTCTCGCCGCGATTCATCGCAACGGCGGTAAAGTAGCCGACCAAAAGGTCGGAGACGCCTACGCGCACGACCCACTGGTGCTCTCGCCTGAAATGAATGTGTTTGAAATGCGTCAAAAAATGCTCGATTCACACACTCGCTACGTGCCCGTGATGGACGGCGAGCTGCTCATGGGCGTGTTGTCGTTGTTTGACGTGGCAAAATCCATGATTCAAGCGCAAAAATTAGAGAACGAAATGCTCAAGGCCTACATCCGCGACTGGCCCGAGGATCATGAGAACAAGGATAAAACCTCGGTGTAATCCAATTCCGACAGGTGGGCATGGCCCACCTTTTTAACATCCAAAATTGATGAAGGTACGGCTTGGTGATGATTTCACAAATTGTATTGGCCTCGAACAACGCAGGTAAATTGGCTGAATTTGAGCGACTGTTGTCGCCCTTGTCGATTCAGGTGCACGCACAATCGAGTTTTGCAGTGCCCGACTGTGATGAACCTTTTAACACCTTTATCGAAAACGCATTGCGCAAAGCACGTCACACCGCAGCGCACACAGGCTTGCCAGCATTGGCCGATGACTCGGGGATTTGTGTCCCTGCATTGGGTGGGGCGCCAGGGGTGTATTCGGCGCGCTATGCTGCGCGTGCAGGACGGGCACAAATCGAGGGCATGAGTACGGACGCGAACAACAACGCCCAGCTGATGGATGATCTCAAAGAGCTTTCGGATAAAAGCGCGTATTATTACTGTGTCTTGGTGTTGGTGCGTCATGCAGAAGATCCCCAACCCATCATCTGCGATGGGCAGTGGTGGGGGCAAATTATTCAAACGCCCGTGGGTGAACATGGCTTTGGGTACGACCCGCATTTTTATCTGCCCGAATTCAATTTGACCGCCGCACAGATGGACAAACCCCAAAAAAATGCCCTCAGTCATCGAGGCAAAGCCGTACAAGAGCTGATTAAAAAACTACAAAGCGAGCCATTATGAACACACACACAAACAAACAAACACTGAGCAGTCCTACAAAAGTCATTGAACTCATCGGCGTGCCCACCGACATCGGTGCGGGCGCGCGCGGCGCTTCCATGGGGCCAGAAGCCCTGCGCGTGGCAGGCATCATCGAAATGCTGCGCAGTCATTCGCTCGAAGTCATCGATGCCGGCAATTTGCATGGGCCAGCCAATCCTTGGTTGCCCCCTGTGGACGGCTACCGCCACCTGCATGAGGTGCACACGTGGAATCAAACTTTGCACGATGCGTATTATCAAGCATTGAGTTTGGGGCACTTGCCGATTACTTTGGGGGGCGATCACTGCTTGGGAATTGGGTCGATTAGTGCGGCTGCACGCCATTGCCGTGAAACGGGCAAGGATTTGCGCGTTTTGTGGCTCGATGCCCATGCGGATTTTAATACCCACGAGCTGACCCCAACGGGCAATATTCACGGTATGCCCGTGGCGGTGCTCAGCGGTATTGGCCCTGAATTATTGACCCACATTGGCGGTCATACGCCTGCGATTTCACCCGATATGGTGCGACAAGTGGGTATACGCAGTGTGGATGCAGGTGAAAAACGTCTGGTGCATCAAATGGGATTGGAAGTATTTGATATGCGCTACATTGATGAAGAGGGCATGCGCGCGACCATGGAGCAGGCTTTGTTTGGCATCACGCCGAACACCCATCTGCACGTGAGTTTTGATGTGGATTTCTTAGACCCGAGCATCGCGCCGGGCGTGGGCACGACTGTGGCGGGCGGTCCGACCTACCGCGAAGCGCAGCTGTGCATGGAAATGATTGCCGACACGGGTTGTTTGGCCTCGTTGGATATCATGGAGCTCAACCCCGCATTTGATGTGAAAAACCAGACGGCGCAGATTGCGGTGGATTTGGTCGACAGTTTGTTCGGTAAATCCACTTTGATGCGCGTGGGTTCGTGAGGTGTCATGGATTAAAGTTGTGATGGGAGGGTGTGATGTTGGATCGTTCAGAATTGACTAATTTGTCTTTGTATGCGCGCTTTGCCAAAGCGACTTCGCGGTTTTGCGGTCGTCCGCCTGTTTTTGCAGCGGCCATCGGTGTGATTGTATTGTGGGTGGTGACAGGACCCATATTTCACTTCAGCGATACTTGGCAGCTGGTGATTAATACGGGCACGACCATCGTTACGTTTTTGATGGTGTTTTTGATTCAAAATACCCAAAACCGAGACACCGAAGCCATACAAATCAAACTTGATGAGCTCATTCGTGCGCATCAAGGTGCGCACAACGCACTACTTGACTTAGAGGAGTTGGATGAGCTGAGTTTGGAGGCGTTTCGCGAGCGCTATCAGAGCCTCGCGCGACAGGCGCGCAGTGAACTCAATCAAGGGCGCGAAGACACCAATACCCCAGAAGCTTAAGTTGCCTACGGCTTAGCTGCGCACCGCTCGCCACCATTTGCGTAGCGGCGCAAGACTGACCAAGCCTTGAAACAGGGCTGCAGGCTCACTCATCATCTCTTGAATCAAATCCACACGCAGTTGCATTAGTAAATGCAGCGAGCGCACTTGTTTGCGCTCGTCTGCGCTCAATTGCGCGTGAGCGGCGCGGTATTGGGCCACTTCGCTCAGGGTGTGCTCGTGTATGTGTTGAATTAGTTTTCCCAGCTGTTGCACTCGTTGTTGCGGCGTTTGCTGACGGTTGAGCAGCAGGTGTGCGGGCACATCGGTGTGCTTGAGCCATTGCATGGGAATCCAAATGCGTTCGTTTTTGACTTGATGCCCCAAATGTCGCAGCTGGTCTATCCACCACAGGGCGCGCCCCGCATGTGTGGCGTAGTCTGGCGCGACTTGAACTTCGCTCAATGCCAGCCATGTGCGCACAAACTGACCACCGATGGCGTCAATGGTGGGCAGCAATTGTTCAAGGCTGTCCACACGATTCAGATGATGCCAGTGCATGTGCCCATGCAACAGCTGTTCGAGCGCATCGGCGCAATCGGCTTGTGCGAGTATGGGCTGCATTACCAGCAGGGCAGGGTGTCCGCTGGGTGAGCTGCTGGGTGCGCGGTGGCTTTGCAATTCCTCGTGCCACCAATTGAGGGTGGTGACGGCAAAATGATTGTCCGCTGCGTTGGCGGCTTCGCGCCATTTGCGGTGCAGTGCGTACAATGCCTGCAATCGAGGGCGCACCTGCTCGGGTGCGCGGGCGATGGCGTAGTGAATGCTGCTCGCAGGATGCGCTTGTGGTTCTATGGTTGTCTGTGTGGTTGTCTGGTTCATCATGCTTATTTGCTTCGGTGTTTCAAGGGTGTTGGGGGTGTCGAGGGTGAATGTCGTTTCGCTGGATGCGGATTGCTTTTTGGCCGAGCTGTGCGTGGTGTGGCGAGCGTGCGCGTGTGAGTGGGCACTTTGGCGCAAGGGGTTTCGTCCCAATACACCCAAGCGCCCAAGCTCAAGGGCTCGGCTCGATGTTCGGAGTTGGCGTTGGCGTTGGCGTTGGAATTGGTATTTGTATTTGTATTTGTATTTGTATTTGTATTTGTATTTGTATTGGACCACAGGCTGAGTTCGCCCACGTGGGTACGGATTAAGCGCAGCGTGGGCAAGCCCACTGCGGCAGTCATGCGGCGCACTTGACGGTTGCGCCCTTCAGTCAGGGTGATTTGCAACCAATGGGTGGGGATGTTTTTGCGCTCTCGAATCGGTGGATTGCGCGCCCACAGCCATGCGGGTTCGTCTATCGGCTCGACCACACATGGACGGGTCATGCCATCATTGAGCTCAACGCCAGCGCGCAGTTGCGCACAGGCGTCTAAGTTGAGCGCGCCTTCGACTTGAACACAGTAAGTTTTGGGCTTTTTGTGATCGGGGTGGGACAATTCATGCTGCAAGCGACCATCATCGGTGAGCAGCACCAGCCCTTCGGAATCGGTGTCCAAACGTCCCGCAGGGTAGACCTCAGGAATGGGGACATAGTCTGACAAACTGGCGTGCGTTTCATGCGGAGAAAATTGACAGATGACCCCGAACGGTTTGTTTAACAACAATAGCATGTAAATAACCCTCAAATAAATTCAATTGGCGCAACACATGTAAATTAGCATGGGCGTTCATCAAAATTATTGATATTTTGTGTTTAAATCAAGTGCATCATGAAAAAAAATAAGGCATAATGCGGTTGGTTAGGTCTTATATAAGACTAAATTATTCAAAGGCATTGGTTTCTCAAAAAGTGACCAGCTGCCAGTCAGAATCCCAAAAGATGTCATCCATCCAATCAAAGGAGCAACCATGTATCAACATGTCAAAGTACCCGAAGGCGGCGCAAAAATTACGGTGAACGCAGATTTTAGTCTCAATGTTCCCAACAACCCGATTATCCCTTATATCGAAGGCGACGGCACAGGTTTCGATATCACCCCTGTGATGCTTAAAGTCGTTGATGCTGCTGTGGCAAAAGCCTACAACGGCGAACGCCAAATTCACTGGATGGAAGTGTATGCAGGCGAAAAAGCGACCAATGTATACGGTCCTGACGTTTGGTTGCCTACTGAAACGATGGAAATTTTGCGTGAATACGCGGTGTCAATCAAAGGTCCTTTGACCACACCTATCGGCGGCGGCATCCGTTCTTTGAACGTGGCTTTGCGTCAAGAGCTCGATTTGTACGTGTGTTTGCGTCCTGTTCAATACTTCAAAGGCGTGCCTTCACCTGTGAAAGCACCTGAGAAAATTGATATGGTGATTTTCCGTGAAAACTCAGAAGACATCTACGCTGGTGTTGAATGGGAAAATGGCTCGGACAAAGTGAAAAAAATCATCAAGTTCTTGCAAGACGAAATGGGCGTGACGAAAATTCGTTTCCCAGAGTCTTCTGGCATCGGTATCAAACCTGTTTCAGTTGAAGGCACGACACGCTTGGTTCGCAAAGCGATTCAATACGCCATCGACAACAAACGTGACAGCGTGACCATCG
>CAZDLD010000003.1:0-42623 GCA_964506355.1 uncultured Hydromonas sp. | reverse complement strand
TGTTTTGGCTGGTCTATTTAGAGATTTTACGGGTATTAAAGCCTTTCGGAGTGTTTTATTTGAACGTACCATCGCAAGGGCAATTTCACCGATACCCTGTTGATTGCTGGCGCTTTTATCCAGACAGTGGGCGTGCTTTAGCAACGTGGGGCAGGCGCAGTGGATACAACTCAATTCTACTTGAATCGTATACACAAGTTGGTGGTGCTGTTTGGTGTGATCATATTTCGATCTTTTTAAAAGACGAGCAATTTGCGAGCCAGTTCAAACGGAAGATAGTAGACAACAAACAGGATTTTGAAAATGGTCAAATTTATGCAAAAGAGGAGATTTTGAACCCCAACTTTGACACGCCTATTGGCGCATCTAACCTTCCTGGCGCCTTCATAAGCTCCACGGTAAACAATAAAGCCATTCAAGAGCGAATAGCTACCTCAAGTGCCAATGTAAATGTGACAACAAATAATCAGGTGATTACTGGTAAGATTGATATTCCGAAACTCAAATAGATAGACTGTATGCTCGATAAAAACGGGCAAACACAATGTTTGCCCGTTTTCTCACAAAAAATCATAACAAAAGCAAAGTCAATGTGCCAATCCTTCTGGCTTAATCTCCACCACAGCCTTAGCAGCATCCGCCACCACAACTTCAGGCTCTGTGACCGCTGACACCGGATTTTCCAGCGCGTGTCCGAGCACTTCATCGATCCATTTGACAGGGATGATTTCGATGCCATTTTTCACGTTGTCTGGAATTTCGGCCAAGTCTTTGACATTCTCATGCGGTATCAGCGCCACGGTGATGCCACCGCGCAGGGCTGCGAGCAACTTCTCTTTGAGCCCACCAATCGCCAGCACTTCGCCACGCAAGGTGATTTCGCCCGTCATCGCAACGTTCGCACGCACTGGGTTGCCCGTGAGCGCTGAGACCAAGGCGGTGGTCATGGCAATCCCTGCCGATGGACCGTCTTTGGGTGTGGCGCCTTCTGGGACGTGCAGGTGAATGTCTTTTTTCTCAAACGCGCCATTGAGGATGCCCCAAGCGTTTGCACGCGCCCGCACCACCGTACGCGCGGCTTCCATCGACTCTTTCATCACGTCGCCGAGTGAGCCTGTGCGCGTCATGATGCCTTTGCCAGGCATGACTTGTGCCTCAATGGTGAGCAATTCGCCACCCACCGAAGTCCATGCCAGACCTGTGACTTGACCGACTTTGTTCTCTGCCTCGGCTTTACCAAAATCAAAAGGACGCACGCCCAAATAGCTGTCCAGATTGCTGCCATCGACTTTGATTTTCTTGATTTTGGTGTTGACCAAAATCATTTTCACCGCTTTGCGACAGATTTTTGAAATATCGCGTTCCAACGAGCGCACGCCCGCTTCTCGCGTGTAGTAGCGAATGATGTCGCGCAGTGCGTCTTCGGTCACGGTCAACTCGCCCGTGCGCAGACCATTGTTCTTAATCTGTTTGGGCAGCAGGTATTTGCTCGCAATCGAGAGTTTTTCATCTTCGGTATAACCCGACAGGCGTATGGTTTCCATACGGTCGAGCAGCGGACCTGGGATGTTGAACGAGTTTGAAGTCGCCACAAACATCACATCGGACAAATCGTAATCAACCTCAACATAGTGGTCGCCAAAGGTGTGGTTCTGTTCAGGATCGAGCACCTCAAGCATCGCCGAGGCGGGATCGCCGCGCATGTCCTGCCCCATTTTGTCGATTTCATCGAGCAGGAACAATGGGTTGCGCACACCGACCTTAATCAGACTTTGGATGATGCGACCGGGTAACGCGCCTATGTAGGTGCGGCGGTGACCGCGAATTTCGGCTTCGTCACGTACGCCACCGAGCGCCATGCGCACGTATTTGCGATTGGTCGCGCGAGCGATGGATTGCCCCAATGAAGTTTTGCCCACGCCCGGAGGGCCGACCAAGCACAGAATCGGGGATTTGTTCTTGGTCACGCGTTGCTGTACCGCGAGGTACTCGAGCACACGTTCTTTGACTTTTTCCAGCCCGTAGTGGTCTTCGTCCAGCACTTTTTCAGCTTTGGCCAAATCTTTATTGACCTTGGTGGCTTTTTTCCATGGAATCGAGGCCAAGGTTTCGAGGTAGTTGCGTGTCACGCCTGCTTCGGCCGACATCGGCGACATCAGCTTGAGCTTTTTCATTTCTGAATCGGCTTTGTCCTGCGCTTCTTTGGGCATCTTGGCGGTGAGGATTTTTTTCTCTAATTCTTCCATGTCCGCGCCGTCTTCGCCATCGCCCAATTCTTTTTGGATGGCTTTGACTTGCTCGTTCAGGTAGTATTCGCGCTGGCTCTTGTCCATTTGGCGTTTCACGCGGCCACGGATGCGCTTTTCCACTTCGAGGATGTCAATTTCGACTTCGAGCTGGCGCATCACATTGTCCAAGCGGGTTTTGACATTGCGCAATTCGAGCATTTCTTGCTTGATTTCCAATTTAATCGGCAGATGCGCGATGATGGTGTCCGCCAAGTGCGAGCCGTCATCGATGGTGGCCAATGCATTGAGAATTTCAATCGGAATTTTTTTGTTCAGCTTGATGTACTGTTCAAACTTCTGCAACACCGTACGGCGCAGCGCTTCGACCTCTGCGGTATCTTTGTCGGTGTCGCTGATGACTTCAACCTGCGCTTGCAAGAATTTTGAGTTTTCGGTCACTTCGCTCAACAGCACACGCGATTTGCCCTCGACCAACACTTTAACCGTGCCGTCGGGCAGTTTGAGCAACTGAACAATCCGCGACAAACAGCCAATGCGGTACACATCATTGACATTCGGGTTGTCGTTCTCTGGGAATTTTTGTGCGACCAGAACCACCATTTGGTCGCGCTCCATCGCCGCTTCCAATGCATTGATGGATTTCTCACGCCCGACAAACAGCGGCACCACCATGTGCGGCAGCACCACCACGTCGCGCAGTGGCAACAGCGGGTATTGATCTGCGCCCAATGCTTCGGCGCCTTTTTTAGGCTTGCGTATGGTCGCGGCGACCGTCACTCGTGGCTTTTTATCGCTTGGTGTATTTTCTGACATTTGAGCCTCCCGTGTCACTTTCTGTTGTGGTTTGTGTGCTATTTCGATTTTGAATCATCATACCGCTTTTAATCTGGCTTTGCTGTGGCATCACTCAAACGCATAGCGTTGTCACGTCGCCTCGTTGTTCCATACTGCAAAGCAAAAACCCTCATGCTTGTGAACATGAGGGCAGTTTTGCGCAATTCAAGCGAGTATCTTATAGATTTTGCTGCGCAAAGGTGTTGCACGAATTGGGGTTGCCCGTTTGCAAGCCCTGTTTAAACCATTTCATGCGCTGCTCTGAGCTGCCATGGGTGAAGCTGTCGGGCACCACATAGCCTTGGGCTTGCTTTTGCAAATAATCATCGCCAATTTTGTGCGCGGCATTCAGACCTTCTTCAATGTCGCCCTGCTCGAGAATTTGACTCTTCTGGTTCGCTTGAACTGCCCATACCCCAGCGTAGCAGTCGGCTTGCAATTCCATGCGCACCGACAATGCATTGGCCTGAGCTTCTGACACGCGATTGCGCATGCCGCTGACTTTTTCTTCCGTGCCTGTGATGTACTGGATGTGGTGACCCACTTCATGGGCAATCACGTAGGCTTGTGCAAAGTCGCCACCTGCGCCCATTTGACGCTCCATTTCTTGGAAGAAGCTCAAGTCCAAATACAATTTTTGGTCACCTGGACAGTAAAACGGCCCTGCTGCCGCTTGACCAACACCGCAGGCCGATTGGGTACGTCCTGTGTACAGCACCATCTTGGGTGCAGGGTACTTGCCCTTGAACACATCATTCCAAACCGACTCGGTGCTCTTTAGCACTTTGGATGCGAATACGGCTTGCTCATCCGCAGTGCGCAGGCCTTTTGTCCCTGTGCTGCTGGCTGATCCACCACCCATGCTGTTGACAGCGCTCACGGTGGACAATGTGGTTGAGGGATTGATGCCAAATACGAAATACGCGACCGCGGCCAAAATCATCCCGCCGATGCCGACACGACCGCCGCCACCGCCCAAAAATCCACCGCCGGATGAGCCGCGACGGTCTTCAATATTGTCACTTTGCTGACTGGGATCTAAACGCATAGGTTTTCCTCACACTAAACTGATTTTAAACATCGAATCATGAAACATTCATACAACTAATATTAACGAGTGCATCAAGCCCCCGCCATTAATCCTGCACCAGCAATCCGCGTTGACGCACCGACTCAAATAAACACACACCCGAGGCCACCGAAACATTCAAACTGCTCACTGAGCCTGCCATCGGGATATTGACCAATTCGTCGCAATGCTCGCGGGTCAAGCGGCGCATGCCTTCGCCCTCTGCACCCATCACCCATGCAATGGGGCCGGCCAGTTGCGTTTGGTACACGCTTTTGGGTGCGGCGTCGTCCGTGCCGACCACCCAAATATCGTATTCCTTAATCTCGCGCAATGTGCGCGCCAAATTGGTCACCATGATGTAGGGCACGTGCTCTGCCGCACCGGAGGCGACTTTGGCCACCGTGGCGTTGATGCCAACGGCTTTGTCCTTGGGCGCAATCACCGCGTGCACGCCCGCCGCATCGGCCACGCGCAAGCACGCACCCAAATTATGCGGATCGGTCACGCCATCCAAAATCAACAAAAACGGCGGTTCGGTCAAACCCTCGAGCACATCGTCCAAGCTGTGCGCCAAGGGCATATCATCGACCAACGCCGCGATGCCCTGATGACGGGTGTGGCCGACCAAACCATCCAAGCGGTGACGCTCGACCAAGCGCGGCTCAATGCGCGCTTGACCAAGCATACCGATGAAGTTCTGCATGCGTTTATCGGCGCGATTTTGCTCGATATACACTTCTTGGACACTGCGTGGCGACACGCGCAAACGCGCTTGCACCGCATGAAATCCGAATAATAATTTTTGTGCCATACATTCTTTCAATAATAGGTTGGCATTGTAGCGTATTTCAAGCCGATTTCGGCGGCAAAAAGATAGGGGCAAACACGTTGCCCCCATCGATTCAATTCAGCGTCGTGCCTGCTCAATCAGCTGTATGAACGCAGACGCGCCGACATTTTGCTCAGCGCTTCAATGCCACTGTGCTCGGCACGCTCGCACCAGTCGCGCAACAAAGCCAAAAGCTGCTCGCGCGTCATATTCGAGCGTTGCCACAACTTGGCCAACTCATCGCGCATCTCGTACATGGTGTGCACGGTTGGACTTACGCTCACCGCTTGAGAGACCTGCGCACTGGTCGCGGCAGAAATATGTGCAGGCTCGCGCAAAATCGGTTTGCTCACCTTGGCCAAAGCCTGTGCGGCTTGCGCGTCGATGGCGTCGTTGCTTGAACGCAGACGATCGATTTCGTGGCGCACATTTTCACGCAAAGATTTGGCATAGGCCGCCATCACATCATAGCGATAGCGTAAAACCGCGTCCAAACGGTGTTCGTCCAACGCGCTGGGCGATGTGAATACGGGTTTGGGCGGTGCTTTGCGCACTTTCGCCAGACCCAACGCGCTCAAAATGGTGATGTACATCCAGCCGATATCGAACTCAAACCAGTGCATGGAAAATTTTGCCGAAGTTGGGTAGGTGTGGTGGTTGTTGTGCAGCTCCTCACCACCAACGATAAACGCCAAGGGGTACAAATTGGTCGAAGCATCCGGATAGTCAAAATTGCGGTAGCCCACATAATGCGCCAAACCGTTGATGACCCCTGCCGCCCAAAACGGAATCCACGCCATTTGCACCGCCCACACCGTGATGCCCAAAAACCCAAACAAAGCAAAATTTATCAACAGCACCAAACTGATGCCGACGTTTGGATACGGCGTGTACAAATGACGCTCAATCCAATCATCGGGCGTGCCTTGACCGTAGCGGTCTAAGGTTTCTTGATTTTTGGCCTCAGCCTGATACAACTCGGCGCCCGTCCACAACACCGCTTTGATGCCGCGAGTTTGTGGGCTGTGTGGGTCTTGTTCGGTCTCGCATTTGGCATGGTGCTTGCGGTGAATTGCCGCCCAAGCCTTGGTGTTGGTCGCGGTGGTTAACCACAACCAAAAGCGGAAAAAATGTGCCAATACAGGATGCAAATCCAAGGCGCGATGCGCCTGAGAACGGTGCAAATATAAAGTCACACCCGCAATGGTGATTTGTGTCACCACCACGGTGTAAGCAAAAATTTCCCAAGCACTCCAATCAAGTAAGCCTTGAGCCAAAAAAATCAATAATGCGTCCATAGTCTCGCCATTTAATTCAAATAATGGTGAAATTCTAACCGATTTACACAACTACCCCAGTATTTTTGCGCGTTAACTTCTCGCGTGCGCCATAAATCCTCATATGCAAAGACCACGAGCCAACTCTCTAGTGTTGAAAAACACTTATTTTTCTCAAAAGAGACATGACACTCATAATTCACTATTTTTGTCTTGACGAATAATTGCGGGCGGGCTTATACTTATCAAATACTTTAAAATACCCTTGTAACTATCTAATTTTATTAGATTATTTATTTTCAGCATGAGCTATATCTTATTAACTACAGACATTGAATAACCTTATGCCAAACACCATCCAAATCACTGTGAACAACGTCAAATCGCCATTAAGTAAGACGGTCACAGTCGGCAGCGGTAGTACTGACAAGCCTTTGACACTTAATTCCGAGCCCAAGGCCTTGTTTAGTATTTTGGACACCCAAACAGGCCATGCGCCACAAAACATTTTGGTGCGACGTGATGGACAAAACCTCACCATTGCTTTTCAAAAAAATGCAAAACCAGACATCGTAATTCAAAACTTCTACGATCAGGACAGTGCAGGGCTGGTTGGTTTGGCCGAAAATGATGAATACTATTACTACGTGCCTGATGCAGGGCAAAAATCCGAATTCATCCCTAACTTAACAAGTGAGCAGGGAGTCTGGCACGCGCTCGGCCCTGTGGAATCAGCCGCTGGCCTGCCTTGGGGCTGGTTGGGACTGCTCGGGCTCGGCGCACTGGCAGCTGCGGGCGGTGGTGGCAGTACAGTATCCCCCAACGGCGTTGCCATCGTCCCTAAGGGTACTGGCTCATTGACCGAAGACACCACAACCCCCGTGAGCGGTCACATCACGATCAAGGATGCCGATGCGGGTGAAAGCGGTGCTCAAGCGGGCACAGCCGAAGGCATACACGGCACATTTGTCATCGACACAGCAGGTAATTGGAGTTATCAGCTGGACACCACCGACTCAACGGTGCAAGCCTTGGGCGAAGGCGACACCATGATTGAAACATTTATGGTGAAAAGTAAAGATGGCTCTGCCAGCAACGTGGTCACCATTACCATCAACGGAGTAAATGATTTAGCAGACATCCCCGATGGTAGTGGCAATGTGGTCGAAAATACCACTTTGCAAGCCACGGGCACCATCGTCGTGATCGATGCCGATACAGCACAAAGCGGCACTCAAGGGAGCGACACCAGTGGCGTGCACGGTAGTTTCACCATAGACACATCTGGCAATTGGACCTATGATTTGAACAGCGCTGACACCGTCGTTGAAGCCCTATCCGCTGGGCAGACCTTAACCGAGTCCTTCGTAGTCACCAGCACGGACGGTTTGTCCAGCAGTACCGTCACGATTAGCATCACAGGTATCGATGATGCTGCCACTTTGACCGTCAACGACACCAATGCGCTTAAATGGTATGAAAACATCGCTGGCGCAGTAGTCAACACTGGGGTTACGACGATTAGCCCTATTTCACACACTTTGGACACCTTGGGCTTTACCATCCACGATGTCGATAGTGCCTCTGTGAATGGCTACAGCCTTACCATCAGCTTGTCTGCTGGCGATTTAGGGACACTCAAGAATAGCAGCGGCACGACCCTAGTCAGCGTTGTATTGACTGGCATTCATAGTCAAAGTGATTTAGATGCCGCTTTGGCGCAATACAGTTACCAACCTAGCCGACTAAACCCTTCACAGGGTTTTATTCCAGACACAGGGTTTGATGTTGTGTTTGAAGATGGCACCAATGTAACTAATCTATCATGTGACAAAGAGATTTACGGCTTGAACGACACTCTAAGCATCAGCACGATGGGCAGTTCAAATTACACTGGCGAAGGTTCAGACACCGTTACCATCGAGGCCGCGGCAACAAATAACACTCTGGCTTACACAGGTGCAGATAATGACAAAATAGATTTGCTTGCTGTCAATTCTGGAGTTTATGCAGGCACAGGCAATGACAAAATTTTTGCTGAAAGTACATTGCATTACCTAGTTGGTGGCTTAGGTGACGACAAGATTTATTTGCCATCGGGTGCCCATGCTTCGCGTATATGTGGCGACATATCCGAATCTGTAAACGGTGACTCGGGTCGAGACGAATTTTGGTTAAGCTCCAGCATCTCGGATACTGTAGGCAGTAACATCAATATATTGTCTGATTTTAGCACTGCTTCAGACAACATCAACTTTTTTGATGTCATTGATTCCAATTCGGACAGCGTAATCAATCTCTTGGACGTGGTGGCGGCGGTCAGTTATAACTCAAGTGACAACTGGACTGACATCACCTTGGTCGATGCAGATCACGACGGACGCTCAGCGCACATTTTTTTGGATCAACTCAACATCGCATCCATCGCCGACTTGTCGAGCTATGTGGGTTTGGTAACCGATGCTAGCTTTATTTTCACCACCATTTAAATGACACACTACTCAATTAGACTGATCATGAAACCCAACCTACTCAAAACTGCCGCCGTCTGCGTACTTTGCCTAGTCAATGTGTATGCGACAGCACAAGACATTCAGCCCATCACCAGTCTAAAGTCGTACTGGTCGACTAAGGACTTCAAGCAATTCGGCGAACAACTCACCGCTGAAACGCTTGACTCCAAATCTGATGGCGCGAAAATCGTCATCTATCGCACCCAAGCGAACACAGGCGGCGCGACCAACAGCTCGGATTCAAGCCTATTGTCGTTCTTTTTGAATGGCGACTATCAAGCCAGTTTGATGCCGGGCGGCTACACCGTTCAAAGCATCTGCGTGGGCGTCAATAGTGTCAGTGTAGCAGTCAATGACGCAGACCGCACCAAGCCCATGACGGTAGCTAAGCTCAACGCTCAGGACAAACAAGTGTATTTCTTTGAGTCGATTTTATCCAGTGGTGGGCAAGTTTTGCTCTTTCCTCGCCAAGTCAGTGAGCTCAAAGACGTGGGTTTGTTGCAAATGCACACCATCCCACGCTATACCAACAAGCCTTGCCAATCACCCCCAGCCGAAAAAGTGGTGTTGGGCGGTGATGGCTTCTTCGCGTTTGATAAATCGGGCATCAACGATTTGCAAGAAGAGGGTCGCGTCAAGCTCGCCACATTTGTTAAGTATATGAAAACCGAATTTGAGCGCATCGACAGCATCACCATCGACGGCTACACCGACCGCTTTGGCAGTGTGGCATACAACGAGCGCTTGTCTCTGGCGCGTGCCAACACAGTCAAAGAGTATTTTTTACAGCATGGCATCAACCCCAGCATTGTCACGAAAGGCTGGGGCCCAGCCAACCCAATCGTCGATTGTCCAGGCGATCATGGCAAAGCCGTGACCGACTGTCTGTATCCGAACCGCCGCATCGAGGTGTCCATCAAGGGTTTGAAAAAATCTGAAAAGCCCTGATTGCGTGTACGCAACCGCGACCATCGCATTCATTGCATTGATTGCACCAAAGAAAAATCCCAGCCATGGCTGGGATTTTTTGTACGCTGTGCGTCAACACACAAGTGCATAGAAACAGCATAGGTGAGCGTTTACTCCAAGCCCAAGCCAATTTCAGAGCCGCTGACGCCCACTGGCTTGAGGGTAAACACATCCACATTATGTGCACGCAGCACCCGCCACGCCGCCAAATTCACCTCTGAAATGATGTTCAAACGACCGTTTTCTGGGTCTTCCAACCACCATGTGACTTCCAAAATATACCCCTTATCACTGATGGACGAGAGCAATACATTCGGCGCGGGCTGTTGCGATACGCGAGGCAGGGCTTTGACCGCCTCGATGATTTTGGGCATGATGAAGTCCAAATCAATGTCGTATGCAATCGGTAAGCGCGTACTCAACCAGTTTTTCTTATCGTGCAGCGACCAGTTGACCACGGGATTAACCACCAAATGCTCATTCGGCACCAAAACCTCATCGCCACTGGCACCCTCTATCAAAGTGTAGCGCGCATTGATGGCGCGGACAAAGCCACGAGTGCCATCCGATGTGCTGATGAGATCGCCAATGCGCACACTGCGCTCGAACAACATCACAAAGCCCGACACGTAGTTACTGGCAATTTTTTGCAAGCCCAAGCCGATGCCCACGCCCAACGCGCCACCGAATACCGACAACACGGTCAAATCAATGCCCGAGGCAGACAAACTCAACAAAATCGCCACCAGCACCAACAGTCCTTTGAGAAACCGCACCAGCACCAAACGCGCGGACAAATCAAATTTGGCAAATTGATGATTCGGATCGTTGAGCAAGAGGTCTTCCAACTCATGCATGAGCCACTTCACCACCAACCACAACACCAGCAGCACAGTGATGAGGGTCAAGCCATCCAATACCGACAACTGTGCATTGCCCAGTTTGATGTGCCAACCATCGAGCCGAGCCAGTATGCCATCGAGCTTGCCCACATAGTCCAGCAGCATCACACCCCAGACCACAACGATGGTCACGCGCTCCATGGTCGAGCGCCGCGTGCCTTCAGGCAGAGCGCGTCGCACCACGTACAAGAACAAGCGCACAAAGAACCACGCCCCAAACAACAAAGCCAAAAACTCAAACCAAATGGTGGTCAAATGTTTCGCTGCATAAATCTGCATGGTGATGTGGGCGAACAACCAGAGCAAAAACGGCAAAGTCATGCGCATGAGCACATTGACCCAGTTGGGGACTTTGTGCTGCAAATCGCGCTGAGCGAACAGCCGCCGCACCAGCCACGTGAGCGAAAACCCAAGAGCAACAATCAACACGGTAATCACCATGGAGGTCGGCGATATTTCCGCCCACAGCGCACGCAAGCCCTGCACCGGGGTGTCATCGAGGATTAAGGTCTGTTCTAAATTGCTCATGGTTTATGATATTGAATTGCCCGAGAACGGCATCGCTTGTTCCGCATGGCGGCGCCAGTTTTGCACATAGCGCTGCACCAGCTCCGGTGCGCGGCGGATGAGCACCACGTTCTCGGCATTGCGTTTTTGGGCGCTGTAGGTGAAATTATACGAGCCTGTGACCACCAGAGCGTTGTCGGTGTCGTGGTCGAAAATCATGATTTTGTTGTGCGCATTTTCATAGCGCGTTTCCAGCCGCACAGGAATCCCCGCTTCATAAAAGCGCAGCACATCCGAGCCTTTACTGCCATCGACCATCTGCGCATCCATCAGAATTTCCACATTCACACCACGCTGATGCGCCCGCACGAGGGCATTGGCCACATCATCATCCGTGAACAAATACGCTTGAACCAAGATATTGCGTTGCGCATGGTTAATGGTGTTGATGAGGGTTTTTTGAATATTGTCCTCAGGGCTGAACAAGGCCGTGATCAGCGCCGTACTCGAGCGCACATCGGCGCTCTTTGGGGCATCATCATTGGATTTGGGTGGATTGATATTGGCGCTGGAATTGGTTTTGGCCTGTGCCCAGCTGCGCACCGAGCCGCCTGCCGCGAAGCCGATTGCCAGCAGCAACACACCCACCACCCAATATTTCACATGTCCCAATCGCATCGATAAACCTCCCCAAGTCCCACTAAATCAGCCGATGTTCGCCACCCAGAATTCACTGTTCAGTCGAGTCGTCCGACGGCTCAATGACAGGTTCTTGAGCAGGTGCAGCGGTTTTGATGCGCTGCATACACGCGGCAAAAAAACCATCGGTGTTGTGCAAATGCGGCAATAACTGCAAACAACCCTCACGCTCAGCCGACTGCGGAATCTCGATTTTTTGCGCTGCAAGTACCGCACGCGCAGGCACCAATTCAAACTCAGGATGTGCGGCCAAAAACGCCTGCACGATGCCTTGATTTTCCTCAGGTAACACACTGCACGTGGCGTAGACCAGAGTCCCACCCGATTTGACCAGTCGCGCTGCCGAGTCCAAAATACTGCCCTGAACCTTTACCAAACGCGCCACACTGTCCAAACCATGACGCCATTTTAAATCTGGATTGCGGCGCAAAGTGCCCAAGCCACTGCACGGTGCATCGACCAGAACACGGTCAAACTTGCCATTCAGGCGCTTGATTCGGATGTCTTTTTCACTGTCAATCGCGGTGGTTTGCACATTTGACAGACCACTTCGTGCCAATCGTGGTTTGAGTTTGGCCAGTCGATGCGCCGCCACGTCAAACGCATACAAGCGCCCTGTGTTGCGCATCATCGCACCAATCGCCAAAGTCTTGCCGCCCGCACCCGCACAAAAATCCGCCACCATCTCGCCGCGCTTGGCGCCGAGCAGATGAGTGAGCAGCTGACTGCCCTCGTCCTGCACCTCAATCGCACCCGTGAGGAACACGTCTAATTTTTGCAGTGCAGGTTTTTTAACCAAACGCAGACCCAGCGGCGCAAATTCGCACAGCGTTGATTCGATACCCGCATGTTCAAAAGCGATTTGCACCGCTTCGCGTGAGGACTTGATGGTGTTCACACGCACATCCAATGGCGCAGATTGATTCAATGACGCAGTCAACTGCAAGGCCTCGGCCTCACCATACGCAGCGACCAGCGCGGCGAACCACTCATCGGGTAGATTGCTGCGCACAGCCGCAGGCAAGCCATCCACAGGCGCATTCAAAGTTTCACTCACCCATGCGAATTCTTCTTCGGCAATCGCGGCTTTGAGCGTGTCCATGTCCACCACTTTTTGCGCGGCGAGCAAGACCAAGCGACGCTCCAGCGCCCCCGAACCCGTCTGAGCCAAATGCGCCAACACGCGGCGATGACGCAGCACCGCATAGACTGTTTCTGCGACGATGTGACGGTCACGCGCACCCAGCTCTTTGTGTGCGCGCAGGAAAATCGAGACCTGTTTGTCCGCAGCGGCATCGAATTTCAACACATCGATGAGCAAAATTTGCGCACACCACAGGCACTGCGCCAGCCGTTTGCCCGAATCCTGCGAGGCTTCGATTTTAGGGATGCTTGCGCTGGCATCGGTTTTTGCCTTGCCGCGTGCGCGACTGCTCGCGCCTGCTGGGGCGCCAAAATCATGCAGCGCAGGTTCTGATTGACCTTTGGCCGCTTGCAATGCTTTTTGACGGGCGGCCAATGCCACAGAGCTCACGCCCACGCCATCGGCACGGATGACCACGCCACCTGCTTGCACACGTGCGTGTTGCTCTTTTTGTGCCAGTTCAGCGGCCAAGCGTTCTTTCTTGCTCGGTTTTTTGCTGTAGGATTTTTTCTTTGCGTCGCTCATTTTATTCCTTGATGGATGGTGTGCTGCTTATGTACAACTCATGTGCCACATATGCGCCGCAACACCGTGTAATTGATATGTTGTTGATGAGTGATAGGGCCAAGCTTAGTTCACAACTCGGGCGCAAACAGCACCTGTGCGCTCGCTGCCACGCTCGGACTCAGACGTATGCCCGCCTCGTCCCAAATAAGTTCATCCTGCACCCACCACTGAACCACTTGAGGGTAAATCATGTGCTCTGTTTTGAGCACACGAGCGGCCAATGCATCTGCATCATCCGTGGGCAACACAGGTACACACGACTGCATCACAATTGGGCCGTGGTCAAGCTCAGCGGTCACGCCATGCACGGTTGCGCCATGCACCTTGACCCCAGCGGCAATCGCCTGCTCATGGGTGTGCAGCCCTTTAAAATTCGGCAAAATCGAAGGATGAATATTGAACATGCGGCGCGCATAATGCTCGGTAAACGACGCCGTCAAAATCCGCATGAAGCCCGCCAACACCACCAAATCAGGAGCAAACTCATCGATGCGCGCCATCAGCGCTGCGTCATACGCCTCACGAGTGGCAAAATCCTTGTGCGAGAGCACCACGGTCGCAATTCCTTGTTGCTCGGCATACGCCAGCCCTGCGGCATCGGCGCGATTGCTCACCACTGCCGCGATGCGCGCAATGCCCTTGGACTGCCACGCGGATGTTTGCGCGTGCGCCACGATGGCCTTCATATTGCTGCCGCCGCCCGAAATTAAAATGACGATATTTTTCAAAACCCACCCGTATCCAAACGCTTAACCGCGCCATTGTACCGCAAATAGGCCATAAAAAACGCCCGAACCGTGGTTCGAGCGTTGATTTATCCGATGAACAAAGCATCGAACGACGCGCCCATCACGCCAAAAATAAAAACATCGTCGGCCGTTTGTTCAGCTCCACGCCCTGAGCCACCTTGATGGCTTTTTGCCACTGCGCCACAGTCTGCGTGCGCAGGGTTTCGCTCGGCAGGGTCAAATCAGCGCCCACGCACAGTCGGGTGTTCGGCTGCAAAGTTTTGAGCAGGGTTTCAAACAATGCCATATTGCGATACGGGGTTTCGATGAACATTTGCGTTTGATTGGCGCTTTTGGATTCTTGCTCCAAGCGTTTGATTTCTTTGGATTTTTGCGCGGCATCTATGGGCAAATAGCCGTGAAACGCGAATTTTTGCCCGTTCAAACCGCTGCCCATCAGCGCCAGCAGTATCGATGAAGGTCCGACCAGAGGCACCACGCGAATGCCCGCTTGATGCGCCACCTCGACCAGCCGCGCACCTGGATCGGCAACGGCTGGACAGCCCGCATCACTGAGCAATCCCAAGTTGCGCCCTGCGAGCAACGGTGCGAGCAGCCGCTTGACCGCGTCATCGGGGGTTTTGACATTGAGTTCTTGAATATTGAGTTCTTGCAATGGCGTGTCGGTGCCCACGGCTTTGAGAAATTGGCGCGCGACTTTGGCGGTTTCGACCACAAAATCAGCACACCCGTGAATCACGCTCTGCACCTGTGCGGGCAACACAGCATTCAATGTGTCGTGATTGATGTCCGTGGGCGAGCTGAGGGTATTCGGTATGAGGTAGAGTGTGCCCAAAGAATGTTGTGTATTTGTCATGACGCATCCTCATACAGATTCACGCCTGCTTTGCGCAACATATCCGTGAGCGCAATCAAGGGCAGACCGATGAGCGCGGTCGGGTCGTCCGACTGAACTTTCTCCAAAATCGTGATGCCCAATGCTTCGACCTTGGCGCTGCCCGCGCAGTCATACGGCTGCTCGATGCGCAGATAAGCGGCCAATTCCGCATCGGGCAAATCGCGGAAAGTCGCGTGGGTGATGATGTTGCGCGCATCGACCGCGCCTGTGCGTGCATCATACAAACACAAAGCGCTGTGAAATTGCACGGTTTGACCACGCATGGACTGCAGCTGTGCCAAGGCTTTGTCAAAGCTGCCCGCCTTGCCAATTTGCTCGCCATTGACCGTCGCCACTTGATCGGCGCCGATGATTAAGGCATCGGGGTGGTTCTGTGCAATCGCACGCGCTTTGAGCTCAGCCAAGCGCAACGCGGTCGCAGGTGGCGTCTCGTTCGCCAGCGGTGTCTCGTCTATGCTCGGACTGACCACGGTAAAAGGCAGGCGCAAGCGCGACAGCAGCTCACGTCGGTAGGGCGAGGACGAGCCTAAAATCAAACTAATTTTCGACATGGTGTTTCCTTAGGGCACTATTTGATACAATGGCGCATTATCGCAAAAATACCTTTGCACCATGAAAGTTAATAATGAATATTCAAACCCCGATTGATGTTTTTGCCCTGTGTAGCGATGCCGCGCAACTCAAAGGCGACTTGCCGATTGCCCTGTTGACCCGCTTTTGCGAGGACTTGTCGAGCACCGAGGGCACGCTCGCCTACTGTGTGAGCGGACAGCTCGATGACGAACAACACCCCATTTTGCACCTCGAAGTCACTGGCGCGGTGTCGATGAATTGCCAACGCTGCGCGGAACCACTGACGCACCACATCGCGGTGGACAACGCGCTCGAGCTGGTTCACACCGAAGCCGATTTGGACGATGAAGAAGAAGTCTTGGCGGCGATAGCGGCAGGTCAATCTGTGGGCTTGGAAAAAATCGTTGGCAGCACCACGTATGATTTACTCAACTTGCTGGAAGACGAAATCATCCTCTCACTGCCCTTGGTGGTGGCGCACACGGTGTGCGAGCAAACTTTGCCCACTTCGGTCGGCGAAAAAGTGTCGCCTTTTGATGCATTGCGCACACTCAAAAACACCTAAATATTTGAAAATCCGATGTTTTTCTGCAAACCTCTTGGCAAAGCAGAGAAACTCCTCTATAATCGCCCATTCTGCATATTTATGTAATTAAGGCTTCAGGAGCATTAACATGGCTGTTCAACAAAACAAAAAATCACCTTCAAAACGCGGCATGCACCGTTCGCACGACTTCATCACAGGTCCAGCAACTGCTGTTGAGCCTGTAACAGGTGAAGTTCACTTGCGTCACCACATCAGCCCTAACGGCTTTTATCGTGGCAAAAAAGTATTGAAAACTAAAAACGACGAATAATTCACCCATCACAACGTTCGCGCTGTGATTGACTGTTTATCGTTTTGACAACGACATTGCAAAGCTGGTTAATTCCAGCTTTTTGTCGTTTATTTTTTGCGTCGTATCAATTCAAAGCGCGTATATTGTCACGGGACGAACCCTCACGTCGTACGCCCAAACAACCACCCTTGAATCAGAATTTGAATCAAACCTTGAATCAAAGCGAGCACCATGAGCACAGCCAGTCCACACAGCCCTTCTCAATTCGTCATCGCCGTTGATGTCATGGGCGGCGACCATGGTCTTGCGGTGACCTTGCCCGCATGCGCTGAATTTCTAAGCACCCATCCCGACGCGCAATTATTGCTGGTCGGGGACGAAACCCAAATTCAAAACCAATTGGCGCACCACAAGCTCAGCATTTCTGAGCGCTGCCAAATTGTCCACGCCAGCGAAATCGTCGAGATGGACGAAGCGGTCGAGTCCGCGCTGCGCCGCAAAAAAGACTCCTCCATGCGCGTGGCCATCAATCAAGTCAAAGACGGACGCGCCCACGCAGTGGTCTCGGCGGGCAACACCGGCGCGCTGATGGCGATTGCGCGCTTTGTGCTCAAGACGCTCGACGGCATTGACCGCCCTGCGATTGCCTCGATTATGCCGAGCATGGATGCCACGGGTACAGTGGTGCTCGATTTGGGCGCGAATGTCGACTGCACGGCTGAACATTTACAACAATTCGCACTGATGGGCAGCTCACTGGTCGCCGCGACCATGGATCACGCCACCGCGAGCAACCCACGCGTGGGCCTGCTCAACATCGGCCACGAAGACATCAAGGGCAACGAAGTGGTCAAGGCCGCATCGCTACTGCTCAAACAAACACCGATTAACTTCATCGGCAATGTCGAGGGCAATCAAATTTTCACCGGCGGCGCCGATGTAATCGTCTGTGACGGTTTCGTGGGCAACGTCCTGCTCAAAACCTCAGAAGGCCTGAGCCAAATGGTGCGCCACAAGCTCACGCATGAATTCAAAAAATCCATCTGGCGCAAACTGATTGCGTTATTTGCCCTGCCTGCCATCAATGGCTTTAAGCGCAGTGTCGATGGTCGCCCATTCAACGGCGCGGCGCTGCTCGGTCTGCGCGGCGTGGTCATCAAGAGCCATGGCGGCGCCGACAGCTACGCTTATGGCTTTGCGCTACAACGCGCCTACAACGCGGTAGCGCACGACATGTTGGCAAAAACGTCTGCGATGCTCGCACAGGTGCATCAGTAATCATGCGTGATTTGCGTTAAAATTTAATCACACATCACTCAACGCACTGACCCAATATGAAAATCCGCCTTGCGCCTCAGCGCGACATCATCCAGCTTCCCGACCAACTCATCAGCCAAATTGCCGCAGGTGAGGTTGTCGAGCGCCCCGCTTCGGTGGTCAAGGAGTTGCTGGAGAACGCACTGGACGCAGGCGCGACCGAAATCAATCTGCGCCTGCAAGACGGCGGCAAAACCCTCATCGAAATCAGCGACAACGGCTGCGGCATGGGCGCGGCGCAACTGCCCTTGGCGATGACACGCCACGCCACGAGCAAGATTCGCTCGCTCGATGAGCTCGAGCACGTCGAGTCTATGGGGTTTCGCGGTGAGGCGCTGGCGTCAATTGCCTCGGTGTCGCAACTACGCATGACCAGTAAATCCGATGACGACGCGCACGCCTCTAGCATCGATAACCACGCAGGCGCATGGCGCATCACTCCGACTGCGGGCGGCGTGGGCACGCGCATTGAGGTGGCTGATTTGTATTTCAACACGCCTGCGCGGCGCAAGTTTCTCAAGACCGATGGCACCGAGTTCGCGCACTGTGCCGAGGTGTTCACGCGCATCGCGCTGGCCAATCCGCACTGTACCTTCAAGCTGTTTCATCAAAATAAAGTGAGCGCCCACTACCCCGCCACCGACTGGAAAAATCGCATCTCGGACGTGCTCGCCAGCACCCTGCCCGAGCACGCGATTTGGGTCAATGAGACCTCGGGCGAGTTCAACCTCACGGGGATGATTTTCCCTGCCGATGCCGCCCGCGCCCGCGCCGATACGCAGTACGCTTATGTGAACCAGCGCTATGTTCGCGACAAAGTGGTCAGCCACGCCATCCGCGCCGCTTATGCCGATGTGCTGCACCATCAGCGCCACCCTGCTTATGTGTTGTTCCTCGATGTGCCTGCGAGCAGTGTGGATGTCAATGTCCACCCTGCCAAAACCGAAGTGCGCTTTCGCGACAGCGGTGCGGTGCATCAGCTCATCACCCACAGTTTGAAAAAATCCTTGGCGCAGACCGCCAGCGCCCGCGTGCCTAGCGCACAAACTATGGGCAATGACACAAACGCCCCTTCTTGGCGCGCACCATCACCATCGGCCAATGCGTTGGCATCCGCTGTGGCGGCGGATTTACCCGCGCACCCGATGGACAGAGGATTTACCGCGCAATCACAGCGCAGCTTACCACTGGCGCAGAATGTGCGCAGTTATCTGGATGTATTGCGCAGTGAGCCTGCGCCCGAGCGCTTTGCCCCGCCAGTTGCGAACCACACCGAAGCACCCACACACAACGACTACGCAGCGCCATCGCATCCGCTGGGCTTTGCCTTGGCACAGATTCATGGGGTGTATATTTTGGCTCAAAACGCCCAAGGCGCGGTGCTGGTGGACATGCACGCGGCGCACGAGCGCATCGTGTACGAGCGGCTCAAAATCGCTCTGGACGAACACACTTTGGCCAAGCAAGATTTATTGATTCCACTCTCGTTTAGCGCCAATGCGCTCGAGCTGGCGACGCTGGCCGAGCCTGAAGTGGCGCAAGTGCTCGGGCAAATTGGCTTGAGCCTGTCCACGCTCGGCATCAATGAAATCGCCATCCGCAGCGTGCCTGCTTTAATTAAACAAGCCGACGCCATCGCGCTGGCGCGTGCGGTGCTCACCGACATCGCCCAACTCGGCGCGAGCCAAGTGCTCACCGAGCAGCGCAACCAACTGCTGGGTACGCTCGCCTGTCACGGCGCGGTGCGTGCGAACCGTCAACTCACCCTACCAGAAATGAACCAACTGCTGCGCGACATGGAGGCAACCGAGCGTGCCAATCAATGCAACCACGGCCGCCCAACATGGATACAGCTGTCGATGAAGCAGCTGGATGCGTTTTTTATGCGTGGGCAGTAGTTTCGGTCAAGTTGCGCCAATGTCTTAGCACTGCGAAATTTTGGACAAAAAAAGACCATCAGAGCCAAGCTCGATGGTCTTTTTTCAGCGCACAACATCAAGCGTTGTGCTCAGGCGGGTATACCTTATTTCGCCAATACCACTTCCACGCGACGCGCTTCTGAGGCTGGACCTGTGCCTGATGAGTTCTCAGGTTTTTTCATTTCGACGTGGTCCACTGGCGCACCCAAGTGAACCAAAGCATCACGCACTGAAATCGCACGTTTTTTCGCCAATTCTTGGTTAGATGCCAAATTACCTGTGCTGTCATGGTAACCTGAAATCACTGCTTTTTGACCCGCTTTCAAGCCCTTGACCACATCGGCCAATGCCGCGTCAGAACCTTGAGCCAAATCGGCTTTGCCCGAACCGAAGTAGAATTTAACCACACCATTTTCAACCACGACTTTAGAGCCATCCGCAGCTGCTGGCGCTGCTGGAGCCACCGCTGCCGCTGGGGTTGCTGCAACTGCTGCCGCGCCATTGGCCGCTGATTTAGTCGCACCTGAATCGCCGCTGCCCACTGAAGCTGCAAAAGCAATGATGCCGCCAATCAACACCGTACCCAAGGCAATCAATACGCCCCAGACCACACGTTGTTCTTCGTCTTTATTTTCTTCGTAACTCATGATTCCTCCACAAAAGGGTTAAAATTTCAACGGATAATTATACTCGAAATTCAGTTACAATCAGTCGTTTTTTATCGCTTCATTACGCACACCCTCACACCACCGTAGAGCCACCATGTCCACCACCTATCTGTCCATCGCTGAGCTGAACCAACGCATAGCCACCCTGCTCGAGCGCAGTGTGCCACTGCTGTGGGTGCAGGGGGAGATTTCCAATCTCAAGCAATACCCCAGTGGGCATTGGTATTTCTCACTTAAGGACGAGGATGCGCAGGTGCGCGCCGTGATGTTTCGCCCCAAGGTCGCCCTGCTCAAATGGCAACCCAAAGAGGGCGACCACGTACAGGCCTACGTCAGCGCGGGGCTATATGCTGCGCGTGGCGACTTTCAACTCACGGTCGAATCGATGCGCCCTGCGGGTATGGGCACACTGTACGAGCGCTTCATGCAACTCAAAGACACTTTGGCGCGTGAAGGTCTGTTCGACAGCGCACACAAAAAACCATTGCCAAACTTCGTTCGCAAAATTGGCATCGTGACTTCCTCGCAGGCCGCCGCCCTGCGCGATGTGGCGCACACCTTGGCGCGACGTGCGCCGCACATCGAGGCGTTTTTGTACCCCTGTTTGGTGCAGGGCGAGCAAGCCGCTGGGCAAATTGCCCGTGCGATTGAGCGCGCCAACCAAAATCCTGAGCTCGATGCGCTGCTGGTGATACGTGGCGGCGGCAGTTTAGAAGACTTATGGGCTTTCAATGAGCCTGAAGTGGCGCACGCGTTGTACAACAGCCGTTTGCCCACCATCTGTGGCGTGGGTCACGAGACCGACACCACCATTGCCGACTATGTCGCCGATGTGCGCGCCGCGACGCCCACCGCCGCGGCCGAGCTCATCAGCTCGCCCTCGCAAGCCGATTGGGCACAGACACTCAACAACCATGCGCGTGCTTTGCAACGGCTGATGCAGCGCCATCTCGAGCGTGCCGAACAAGATTTGGATCGCAGTACATTGCGACTGCTCACGCCTGCGCAACGATTGGCGCACACCCAAGCGCAGATTGAGCAGTGGTCTTTACGTTTAAAGAGTCATTTCGATGCGCAACTGAGCCGAACCCAACACAAGCAACATTATCTATTTGATCGCCTGCAACGGGTTCAACCCCAAGTGACGCAACAGCAGCACACATTACAACAGCGCACCGAGCAACTGACCAGCGCCCATGCGCGACTGCTGGAACGACAGCGTCATCGCGTGCTCAACTTCGAGCAGCATTTGGTTCAGCTCAATCCCGAGAATGTCTTGAACAGGGGCTTTGCCTATGTGCAAACACAAAATGGAGACATCGTTTATAATGCCAGCACCCTGCACGCGGGGGATGGCATCACCATCCAGCTGTCGCGTGGACGAGTGATTGGCACGGTCAATCACACTGAATCTGAATAACCGACTCAGCTTTTTTCATCTTATATTGGAGAACTCAATGGAACATACTTTACCCGCTTTGCCTTATGCCATGGACGCGCTCGCGCCACACATTTCTGCTGAAACCTTAGAGTTTCACTATGGCAAACACCACAAAACCTATGTGGACAACTTGAACAATCTGATCAAAGGCACTGAGTTTGAAAATGCATCTTTGGAAGAAATCGTGAAAAAATCTTCAGCAGGCGTCTTCAACAACGCCGCTCAAGTGTGGAACCACACGTTCTACTGGAATGGTTTGGCACCGAATGCTGGTGGCGCACCTACAGGTGCTCTGGCTGATGCCATCAACGCCAAATGGGGCTCATTTGACGCGTTCAAAGAAGCGTTCACAAAATGCGCAGTGACCACATTCGGTTCAGGCTGGGCATGGTTGGTAAAAACGCCTGCGGGCGAGTTGGACTTGGTATCGACTTCAAATGCGGCAACGCCTTTGACCACAGACAACCGTGCTTTGTTGACCTGTGACGTTTGGGAACATGCGTACTACGTTGACTACCGCAATGCGCGTCCTAAATACGTTGAGAGCTTCTGGAACTTGGTGAACTGGGAATTCGTAGCGAAGAACTTCGCTGCTTAATTCGGCACCAAAACCACAGCAACACCCCTAAGACCACGCCATCGCGTGGTCTTTTTATCGCCAACATAAACATCGGATCAGCATCGACATCAACATCAATACCAGCACCTGCCACACATATCAGTACTGCCGCATCACATCAAATGCCCCGCACCCAGCCGCTACGCCCAATAGTTGCTATAATGTATACACAGTAGGCAAAGCCAGCGACACAATCGCGACGCCAACCCGCTTCCCATGAGCACACCGAACTGTCCATCATGCCACTATTTCAGCGTTCTACCCTTCGCTTCTCTTTTGTCTACGCCATATTGCTGCTCTGCGGCAATGTGCTCTATGCCGCGCTGAATTTGGCGCAGGCCGTGGACGTCAATCAATTGGTCAATGACAGCGCCCCCGCCATCGTGCAAGTTCAGGGCATCCGCTGGGTCAAGGTCAAAATCCCCGAACAGTACAAAGACATCACCGACGACCCCGTCTATCGTTCGCTATCGTCGATATTGATGGACAATCAAACGCCGAACCAAACTCGCGCCGCACCCGTCATCAAAAAACAAATCAACGGTTCAGGCTTCGTCATCAGCGCCCAAGGCCAAATTGCCACCAATTATCAATGGATCAAAGACACCCACGAAATCATCGTGATTCTGGCGGACAAGCGCGTCTTTAAAGCCAATATGGTGCGCAGCGATGCCAAAAATGATTTGGCCATCATCCGCATCCACGCAAACAATTTGCCTGTGCTGAGCTTGGCCGATCGGGTCGAGGAGGGCGAGGGCGTGATTGCAGTGGGCGCGCACCGACGCGGCACATCGGTCGGTGTTATTGTCAGCACCCCTGCGCAAACACCCGCGTCGGGCTTGGTCAGCGATGTCAATGTCAATGCGGACAACAGCGGCGGTCCGCTGCTCAACACCTCAGGTCAAGTGCTCGGTCTGAACTCAACACGGATGCAAACCACCTTGGGCTTGTTCCGCCACCCGCGTTTGGCCAAATTGAGCTCGGACGGATTTGACGACGGCACGCACACCTTTAATTCTCTGTCCAATTTGGGCTTTTCTGCCCGTGACATGAGCAAGGAACAATCCGCAGCGCTGGGTTTGACCACTGCTTCTGGTGCGATGGTGTTGCAAGTGCGCCCTGGCAGCATGGCGGGCAACGCAGGTTTGCTCAAAAATGACGTCATCGTCTCGCTCGAATCTCAAGGCATCGTCGAAGCGGCCGATTTGAACGCGCTGCCCGACTTTCTGCGTCAAGACAACCAAGCGCGCTTGACCGTCATGCGCGCAGGTGCACCTGTGGAGGTGCAACTGGTCAGCCCGAAACTCAACAGCGCCATAGCCTCATGGTCGTGGCGCAAACTCGGTCTGCGCACCCGCCCTCTAACCACCGCGCAAAAAAATGCCGCCAACATTGCCAGTGGTGTGCTGGTGATCGAAGTTCAGGGTGATGCCCTGAACAACGGTTTGCAAGCCGGCGATTGGATCATCAGCGTGAATCAAATTCCGCTCAATACCGTTGCGCAACTGAACCAACTGGCTCAGGATCTTCAGTCGGGCGATTCGGTGGTGGTGTATCTGGTGCGTGGCGAATTGCGCCAATTTGTCAGCCTCACCGCACATGAATAAACCCGTTTATCTGCTCCACGGACGGGAAACCTGTCACCTGTGCCACGATATGTGGGCCGACATACTGGTGCTGCGCCAACAGCAGCAATTGGATTTTGAGCTGGTGTGGGTCGATATTGAGGACACGCAGAGCGACGGACAGCACCACCCATTCGATTGGCGCATCCCTGTGCTGACCACGGCAAATGAGCACATCATCTGCGAAGGGCGCTTGGATGCCACTGCATTGCTCGCCGCCCTTGCCGCTTCTTGAATAAATTTATCCCAAAATCAATTTTATTGTATGATGCACCATGCATCCGTGCCAGAAGACACCCCATGGCACCCCATGGCTGAGCTCATCCAGCCAAAAAATACAACAACATCAGAGACAACACACACGGCTGATTATTCGCATCAGGAGATGATATGCGTATCAATGACCGACTGCGCACCCAACGAATCGAAACCGAGCGCCAGTGGAAAGAATTCACGCTCAAGTTTGAATCGCATCCAGCGCCGCCCCAACACTCATGGTTGGAGCAATCTTGGCAGATGTCCGCGTCCAGCGTGAATGTCAACAAGACCTGCGCGCCCATCGACGACCCAGAATCGGTGCGTCAAAAATTCATTTCGTCGCAACTCTATGTGGTGGCCAAACCGATATTGGACGATTTGCTCGATTCGATTCAGGATGCGGGCTTTGCCATCGGTCTGAGCGACCCGAACGCCACTTTGCAATGGACCGCGTCCAATCGCGTGATGGAAAAACGCTTGGAAAAAGCGCATTTTGTCCCATCGGCGCATTGGGACGAACAAAGTTTCGGTACCAATGCCGTGGGACTGGCGGCACGACTGGTCAAACCTGCGGTCATCTTCTCCGCCCAGCACTACGTCCCCACCCTACACGAATGGGTGTGCTACGCCGCACCCATCATCCACGGCCCCACCGGCCAGCTCGCGGGCGTGCTCGACATCAGCGCACCATGGCAGCACTCCAACCCAATGGCGCTGGCAACGGTCAGTCACTACGCGCAGCAGATTTCGCAACTGTGGTCGAGCGTGCAACTCGAACCGTGTTTTTACCTCAATGTCTGCGGTCAATCGGTGGGTCTGTGCTTGGGTCAAACCATCCTGCCCAAACGCCTGCAAGAAATTTTCATCGCGCTGTCATTGCACCCCGAGGGCTTGAGCTTGGAATCCCTGCACGCACATGTGTATGGCGATGCACCCGTGTCGATGTCCACGCTCAAATCCGAAATCACCCACCTGCGCCAACACATCGGCGAGCGTCTACAAGCGCGCCCCTACCGCCTGCACCTGACCGCGCAAATCGTCGCCAGCGACGCCCACCTCATCGAGCAGTACGCACTGCAAGGCCAAGTCAAAGAAGCCATTGAGCTGTATCAGCGCCCCCTGCTGCCCCAGTCACAAGCGCCCGCCGTGGTCGAATTTCGCGACTATCTGCATCAGTTGGTCATCCGCGCCCTGCTCAAGTCCACCGACGTTGAAGCGCTGTGGCAGTTCACTCTACGCCACGAAGCCGAATATGAGGTATTGGCACGCTTGGATGACTTGCTGCCCGAGCACGATGGTCGCCGTGCGGCGGTGCTGACCAAGCTGGCGCAGTTTGAATAGCCTGTGCCTGTGGCCTAAACCACGCCCTCAAATTTTTATCAAACAAAAAGGTTGAACGCCCTCAGGCTTCAACCTTTTTTCAACCTACCGCATGTCATGATGCATCCCAGTGTGAAAGATATCGCACTTAATTCACAAAAATTAACCATTATTGGAGACCATCATGATCTATGCACAACCGAACGCCGCAGGCGCACCGATTCAATTCAAAGCCAAATACGACAACTTCATCGGCGGCAAATTCGTCGCCCCAGTTAAAGGCGCGTATTTTGACAACATCACACCGATTACGGGCAAAGCATTCACCACAGTTGCGCGCTCATCCGCCGAGGACATCGAGCTGGCATTGGATGCCGCACACGCTGCCGCGCCTGCTTGGGGCAAAACCTCAACCACTGAGCGCTCGAATATGCTGCTCAAAATCGCAGATCGCCTTGAAGCCAATTTAGAATTACTCGCTTATGTCGAAACCGTGGACAACGGCAAACCAATTCGCGAAACGCTCAACGCTGACATTCCGCTCGCCATCGATCATTTCCGCTATTTCGCGGGCTGTATCCGCGCACAAGAAGGCAGCGCTTGCGAAATCGATGCCAACACCATGGCCTATCACATCCATGAACCACTGGGCGTGGTCGGTCAAATCATCCCTTGGAACTTCCCAATTTTGATGGCCGCATGGAAGCTCGCGCCAGCCATCGCCGCAGGCAACTGTGTGGTGCTCAAGCCAGCCGAATCAACCCCAGTGAGCATCCTCATCCTCGCTGAACTCATCGCTGATATCTTGCCAGCGGGCGTATTGAACATCGTCAACGGCTTTGGTCGCGAAGCGGGCATGCCGCTGGCCTCCAGCAAACGCATTGCAAAAATTGCATTCACAGGCTCCACCTCTACGGGTCGCGTGATCGCCCAAGCGGCGGCGAACAACTTGATTCCTGCCACATTGGAACTCGGTGGCAAATCGCCCAATATTTTCTTTGAAGACGTGATGGCTGCGGACGATGGCTATTTGGACAAAGCGATTGAAGGCTTGGTGCTGTTCGCGTTTAATCAAGGCGAAGTCTGCACCTGCCCATCGCGTGCATTGATTCAAGAATCCATCTACGACAAATTCATGGAAAAATGCTTGGCTCGCATCGCTGCAATCAAGCAAGGCAACCCATTGGACACCGACACCATGATTGGTGCACAAGCCTCGAACGAGCAAATGACCAAAATCAAATCCTACTTGGACTTGGGCGTGCAAGAAGGCGCAACCGTGCTCGCAGGTGGCAAGCAAGCCCAGCTGTCTGGCGACATGGCCGATGGCTACTACATCGAGCCAACGGTGTTCAAAGGCCACAACAAAATGCGCATTTTCCAGGAAGAAATTTTTGGCCCAGTGCTCGCTGTGACCACGTTTAAAGACGAAGCTGACGCCTTGGCGATTGCCAACGACACCCTGTACGGTTTGGGCGCAGGCGTGTGGAGCCGCAATGGCAACGTCGCCTACCGCATGGGTCGCGCGATTCAAGCGGGTCGTGTGTGGACCAACTGCTACCACGCCTACCCAGCGCACGCGGCATTTGGCGGCTACAAGGAATCTGGCATCGGTCGCGAAACCCACAAAGTCATGCTCGACCATTACCAACAAACGAAAAATCTGTTGGTCAGCTATACTGAGTCAAAATTGGGCTTCTTCTAAGCACATCTCATGCCTCTGAGGTTGGGGAATGATACACGGGTGGCTCGAGAGCAATGCTTTCGATGCCACCTTTTGGTTTATGTTTGAACAAGGTATCAGTGGCACGCTGCTCCATTAGCCCCTCCCCCAAGTGGGGGAGGGGTTGGGGAGAGGGAAGGTCAATATAATATGTTTTCTATTGATGCACGCACCCTCTCCCCAACCCCTCTCCCGTATGCGGGAGAGGGGCTTATGGCTAATTCTCACTAACCAATTGATAATCCATGCTGGTCTATGCTGGTCTATGCCAGTCAATATTTGCGAAATCACTTTTCAGGAGCACACCATGGTCGAACGCGTCATCGCCACAGACGAAGCACTGGCACTCATCGCCCAGCTCAAAGCCGAGCACGGCGACATCATGTTTCACCAATCAGGCGGCTGCTGTGACAACAGCGCGGCGAACTGCTACCTGCCCACGGATTTGACCATAGGCGCGTACGACGTGCATCTGGGGAATATTGGTGGGGTGCCGTTTTACATCAGCGCCTCGCAGTACGAATACTGGAAACACACCCAGCTCATCATCGATGTCATCGATGGGCACGGCGGTACATTTTCGTTGGAGGGGTCAACGGGCAAGGCATTTCTCACCCGTTCGCGCCTGTTTACTGACGACGAATGGGCGCAGTTGCAAGCGCAGGGTGTGGTTTGAGTTTTAGACGGATTTTAATTTGAATTAAAACAAGTTGCGCGCATTTGTCGCAACTTGTTTTCTTTTATTGCGGCTTATCGATATTTTGCGCACCGAACCAAGTGATGAGTTTTTGCTTGGCCTGTGATTTCACCTCATCGGTGATGTACATCGACACCACGCCAATCGCAGCGGCCAGAGCACCCAAATCATCGGTGAACCCAGCCACAGGAATAATGTCCGGAATCGCATCCACAGGCGAGATGAAATACGCCAGCGCGCCAAAAATCACCGTCCGCGCCCATGTCGGCGTCTCAGGGCGTTGGGCAGCGTAGTACAGATACAAGGCTTTTTCGATGACCTCGCTGCCTGCTTTGAGCGCGAAATTTTTGAGCTTGTCCCAAAAGCTGGAATCAGAATAATCGGGAATTTGTGGGCTATCCATACAGCACTCCTAAGCAGTCATACGTTAATTAAAATCAACAAAATCAGTAAAATCGCAATACACCATCAGCACCACCTATATTGCACTCAATCCCCCGAATTCAAGGACCCACTCAAAGACTTATTCAACGCCCTGCGCTCTCGAAAAAACCGCTGCAGCAACTCACGCGACTCATCTGCCAGCACACCACCAACCACCTGCGCATGGTGATTGAGCTGCTCGTGCTCGTACAGACGCAATACCGACTCCGCCACACCCGTCTTGTAATCCGCAGCGCCATACACCACTCGCGTTAGCCGCGCATGGAACATCGCCCCCGTACACATCAGGCACGGCTCCAGCGTGACAAACAACTCACACTCGGGCAAACGATAATTCTGCAGCGCCACACCCGCAGCGCGCAGCGCCTGCATCTCGGCATGTGCGGACGGATCGTTCAATCCTATCGGCTGATTGAAGCCCTGCGCGATGATGCGATTCTCGTACACCACCACCGCTCCGACGGGCACTTCGCCAGCGTCGTAAGCAAGTTGAGCGCAATGCAAAGCATGGCGCATGAAGAATGCGTCACGCTCGGGACTGTTTGGTTCGCCTTGCCAAGTTATTGAAGCTGCTTTATTCATTTTGAAAAGATTGAGTAAGATGTGGCATGAATTACTGACGCACAGATTTAACCATTCATCTTGAATGAGATCTGTCCATCTCGTAGGGCGCAATAAGTGTTTTTTACGCAATGCGCGAAAACCACGTTTATTGTCGCCATACGAGTTACGAGTTACGAGTTACGAGTTGTGAAATAAATTCATGTTTTGATGTGCCTACCTTAAAACCAGATAAGTAAAAATCTCCACTTCCCACCAGCCAAAAAACCTTATCAACTGCATACGGCAGAATTTCGATTCTTGAACAATATGAGATGACATCTTTAAAAATTTTGTAATCGTTAGTTGCTTTAGTGATGCCAAGCCCTTGAGCTATATCATTAATGTGTGTGTCCGGCTTAATAAATTGGGGAGAAACATTTTCTTTAAGAAAATCACATGCCAAAGCGAATCCAAAACCAAAAATCTCTTCCGAAAGTAAAAGCGGTAACGCGAGCTTTGATTGCTCATTAGTTAAAAATCCATCAACAAACTTTTGAAAATCTTCAAGAGTTTCATAAGATGACATAAATTCAGAAATTGAGATAACGGCTTTACAGTAAATTACCCAGTGACTTTTATTGTTGTCTCTGACCATCCGTCCTGGAGGTCTATAACCACTCTCAATTATTGCATCGAAAAGAGCCATCCAATCGCAATAATTTTGGGTTACTTTTATGTGATTAAAATCGAAAAGCACGTCTGATAGTTTGTTAATATCACCAATACTATTTGGCATTCCTTGTCTATTTTTAGCATGCCCAAGCAGAGCTTTAAAAAGGCCCTGTATAGAATCTGGTTTGCGACCCTTCCATTCGTTAATGTGAAGTTCCAAAACCTCATCTGTCACTAAGTCGAATGATAGTAAATACTCTCTCGCTTTGTTATAGTACTCAGCTTCGCTCACAATTACCTCGCAATAAACCCACATTAATATCAAGCGGCAATCTTCAAACCACAATCAAATTATTCCGATGTATCAACGCCGCTTCATCTGCATCGCGTCCGAGCAGCTGCGCAAACTCGCCACTGGCGTGGCGCGCGATGCGCTGGGTGTCGTCGCTGCTGTAGTTGGTCAGTCCGCGTGCGACTTCGGTGCCCGCTTCGTCCACGCAGGCGATGACTTCGCCGCGCTCAAACTGTCCCATCACCGCAATCACGCCGATGGGCAGTACGCTCTTGCCGCCCGTGCGCACGGCATTGACCGCGCCTGCGTCCAGCGTCACGCTGCCGCGCATCTGTAGGTGGTCGGCGAGCCATTGCTGGCGTGCCGTGAGCAGTGGGGTGTCGGCGAATAATTCTGTGCCGATGCGCTCGCCTGCCGCCAGTCGGGGCAGCACTTGGGCTTCGCGGCCGCTGGCGATGATGGTGGAAGCACCACTTTTCATCGCGCGTTTGGCCGCAAGGACCTTGGTGAGCATCCCGCCCTTGCCGATGCTGCTGCCTGCGCCGCCAGCCATCTGCTCGAGCGCGTCCAGTCCTGCTGGGGCGGTTTGTATCAGTTGTGCACTGACATCTTTGCGCGGATCGGCGGTGAATAGGCCATCTTGGTCGGTCAGTATCACCAGCACGTCGGCTTCGATGAGGTTGGCGACCAGTGCGCCGAGGGTGTCGTTGTCGCCGACTTTGATCTCGTCCGTGACCACGGTGTCGTTCTCATTGATAATCGGCACGACGCCGAGCTGCAACAGGGTGAACATTGCCGAGCGGGCGTTGAGATAACGCGCTCGGTCGGCCAAATCGGCATGGGTGAGTAGAATTTGTGCGGTGACGATGTTGTGTACGGCAAACTGGGTCTCATAGACCTGTGCCAAGCCCATTTGTCCCACTGCTGCGGCGGCTTGCAATTCGTCAATGTTGCTCGGGCGCGTTGCCCAGTTCAGGCGCTTCATGCCCTCGGCAATCGCGCCACTGCTGACCAAGACCACTTCTTTGCCCAAGGCGCGCAGTGCGGCTATCTGTGCTGCCCAGCTGGCGATGGCTGCTTCGTCCAAGCCGCGCCCTTCGTTGGTCACCAAGCTGCTGCCGACCTTAATCACCACGCGTTGCGCGGTTTTTAAGCTGGCCGCTTGATGGATGTGGTGTGCGTTGTTGATGAGCACATCAGGCATCTGAACCCTCCGCTGATGGTGTGTCCGTATTTGTTGTGGCTTCGTTGTTCGCTGGCGCTGCGGCGGCTTGCAAAAGCTGCGGTGCGCGGTTTTGCGTCTGCGCGATGGCCTCAGCGATTTTCGCTGCGGCTGCGGCTTCGTCACGGACGCGTTGCTCTTCCAATTTCACTTGATCGACGTGATTCTGAATGTCCATCATCAGCGCTTCTGTGCCCTCGCGGGTGGCTGCTGAAATCTCATAAACTTTGCCGGTCCAGCCGTAGTCTTTGACAAACTGGGCGATTTTTTCTGCGCGGTCTTCCTCAGCAATCATATCGAGCTTGTTGAGCACCAACCAGCGCGGCTTGTCCGCCAGCGTTTCGTCGTATTTGCGCAGCTCTTCGACGATTGCTCGCGCTTCGTGCACGATGTCCACACCCTCATCAAATGGTGCCAAATCGACCAAATGCAGCAGGATGCGCGTGCGTGTCAAATGTTTGAGAAAGCGCACGCCCAAGCCCACGCCATCGGCCGCGCCTTCAATCAAACCGGGAATATCGGCAATCACAAAACTGCGCTCAGGACCCGTGCGCACCACGCCCAAATTCGGGTGCAAGGTGGTGAACGGGTAGTCGGCAATCTTCGGACGTGCGTTTGAAACCGCGCTAATCAAAGTGGATTTGCCTGCATTCGGCATACCGAGCAGACCCACATCCGCCAACACTTTCAACTCCAAGCGCAGGCCGAAGCGCTCGCCCTCGGTACCAGGGGTGCATTGACGCGGGGTGCGATTGACAGAAGATTTAAAGTGGATGTTGCCCAGCCCGCCTTCGCCGCCTTTGGCGAGTAGGACTGTTTGCCCCACCACCGCCAAATCATGCAGCAAGTCGCCCGACTCGGCGTCAAATATCATCGTGCCCACAGGCATCTTGAGCATGATGTCTTCGCCGCCCGCGCCGTAGCAATCTGAGGTGCCGCCTTTTTCGCCATTTTGTGCGAGGTGTTTTTTGGTGAAGCGATAATCGATGAGGGTATTTAAGTTTTCATCCGCAATTGCGTACACGCTGCCGCCGCGACCGCCATCGCCACCATCGGGGCCGCCATTGGGTTTGTGTTTTTCACGGCGCAAGCTGGCCATACCATTGCCACCATTGCCAGCGATCACTTCAATTTTTGCTTCATCAATAAACTTCATTTTTATTCCAGTCGCGCAGTCGCGCATTTTGTATTCAATTCAAGTCGACATTATAAGCCAAGCGGCGCGGCTTCACGTGACTTGTGTGTGTTCTGCGCGCAAAACGCACGCGCTGATGCACTTGCAGTGCGATTGCTTGAGTTTTTTTGCTCCATTCTGTCGTGAACCTGCGTCAGTTTGAATTTAAATTAATTTTAAATAAATGCAACACTGTGCACATATCAATTAAATGCAATTGACATTCATTCTCATTTGCATTTAGAATGCATCTGTCTGATTCAATCACTATGCCATCTGGCCACTTTTACCAAGGAACTTTAATGAAATTCAAATTACTACTCGTCGCTTCCCTCATCGGCGCGACTGCTTTGACCGCCTGCAATTCGGGCACGACCGAGGCGACTAAGCCCGCATCAAACGCAGCATCGAGCAATCCCAAGGAATTGACGATTTATAGCGCACGCGCTGAGCAATTGCTGCAACCGATTTTGGCCAAGTACACTCAAGAAACGGGCATATCATTCAAGGTGGTTTCGGATAAAGAAGGCGTGTTGTTGGAACGCTTAAAAACCGAGGGCAAAAACTCGCCTGCCGATGTGCTCATCACGGTGGATGCAGGCAACTTATGGCAGGCTTCCAATGAAGGTGTGTTGCAAGCCATCAACTCGCCCGTATTGACCGCCAATGTCCCCGCGCATCTGCGCGACCCCGAAAACAAATGGTTCGGCATGTCGGTGCGCGCCCGCACGATTTTTTTCAACAAGGATAAAGTCAAACCTGAGCAAATCACCACCTATCAAGATTTGGCCGACAGTAAATGGAAGGGCCAGCTGTGTTTGCGCAGCTCGAAAAAAGTCTATAACCAGTCATTGGTTGCCATGCTCATCAATCAGGACGGCGAAGCAAAAACTGAAGCCACGGTCAAAGGCTGGGTAGCCAATTTAGCCACGGAGGTGTTTCCCGATGACACCAAGTTACTCGAAGCAATCGGCTCAGGTCAGTGCGCTGTTGGCATAGCCAATACCTATTACTATGGCAAACTGATGAGCAAATCACCCACCCTGCCCATCGGCATCGCGTGGGCGAACCAAAAAACCACAGGCACTCATGTCAATATCTCAGGCGCAGGTGTGACCGCGCACAGCCAAAAAAAGGATGAAGCGGTCAAATTGCTCGAGTGGCTGTCATCTGAAAAAGCGCAGGCTGAATTTGCCAATACAAATATGGAATATCCCGTCAACACCAAAGTGGCTGCTGACAAGAGTGTCGCCGCTTGGGGTGCGTTTAAGCAAGACAATGTCAATGTGGTCACAGTAGGACGCGAACAAGCGCGAGCGGTGATGCTGATGGACAGAGCGGCTTACAAGTAACGCCAATCGTTAGCGCGTCAATCGTTAGCGCGCCAAGCGCAGCGCCTATGCCACAAAACCACTTTCTTAACCGATGGTGGTTTTTAGGCAGTTTGCTTTGTGATTATTGAATTTAGTCAATCGCTGAAATTTGATTGTATTTGGCTCAATATGAAATGTTTTTATGGATATTTAAGCGTGTTTAAGTGTGTTTGAGTCTGTTTAAGTGTGTTTATGTTTTTTTAAGTCTTAGTTACTTGATCCATCCGCTTCGTTTCTAATATGAATGCTCACCTGCAAGGAAGTTAGATGCGTATTTCTCAACTTAAAGTGTTGTTCACTGCCAATCGCTACTCATGGTTATGGGTCGTGATTTTGTTGTTTGCTGGATTGCTCACGCTGATTCCTCTGTTGAGCTTATTTAGTTTCTCGGATATCGACACTGCGATTTGGTCTCATCTGTGGCGTTATCAGCTGCCCACCCTTTTGCTCAACACCTTGACCTTGCTTGTGGGCGTTGGCTTTGGCGTGTTGTTGTTGGGGCTGTCTTTGGCGGGGCTGGTGTCGCACTATGAGTTCCCTACTCGGTCTGTATTGCAGTGGGCGTTGATGTTGCCTATGGCCTTGCCCGCTTATGTACTGGCGTTTACTTTGCTTGGCTGGTTCGATTACTCGGGACCTGCGCAGTCATTTTTGCGTCCTATCTTTGGGGATGTGAGCCAATGGCTGAATCTGCGCTCACGCTGGGGCGTGGTTTTGGTGCTCAGTTTGGCATTTTATCCCTATGTTTATCTGCTGGCCAAGGAGGGCTTTGCACAGCTTGGTCAGCGCGGATTAGAAATCGGGCAGTCGTTGGGGCTTACGCCGTGGCAATCATTTTGGCGTGTGGTGTTGCCGAGTACTCGTCCTTGGTGGTTCGGCGGATTAAGCTTGGCATTGATGGAAACGGTGGCTGACTTTGGCACGGTTTCGGTGTTGAATTTTGACACCTTCACAACGGCGATATACAAGGCGTGGTTTTCGTTATTCTCTTTTCAGACCGCTCAACAATTGGCCAGTTTATTGATTGTTGTGGTTTTTTTCTTGGTGTGGTCTGAGTTGCGCGCACGCGGGCAGCGCAGCTATCAGGCGCTCAGCAAAAGCCCCCGCTTAGTCCGACATCCGTTGCGCGGTTGGCGCGCTTTGCTTGCGAATCTTTATGCATGGGGCATACTGTTGATTGCATGTGCTTTGCCTGTGGCGCAGCTGCTCAGTTGGCTCGCAGATGACTTTAGCACGCAGTGGCTACGCACTGCGCCTGTGCTGTGGCAGTCTCTGCAGGTGGCGGCTGTGGCGGCTTGTTGCGTATTGCTTCTGGCGTGGCTGCTCAGCTATGCTCAGCGCTACAGTCACTGGCGTGGTGTGCGTGTTTGGGTCAAGGCGGTGACCTTGGGTTATGCCGTACCGGGCTCCATATTGGCTGTGGCATTTTTTGCGCCTTTGGTGGCTTTGGATGGCTGGCTCATCGATTTGGGTTGGTTGGGCAGTGGTCAGACATGGTTCAAAGGCTCCTTACTAGGACTGATGCTCGCGTATATGGCGCGATTTTTAGCAGTGGGGTTTTTTGCCGTTGATGGCGCGATGCAGGGCATGGGCGCGCACCACGAAGAAGTTGCACGCAGCTTGGGCAGCACAGGTTGGAATCTGTGGCGACGCATCCATTTGCCCTTGCTTTCATCGGGTGTGTGGACTGGATTTTTGATGGTGTTTGTCGATGTGCTCAAAGAAATGCCCATGACTTTGATGGCTCGCCCCTACGATATCAACACCTTGGCTACACGAATATTTGGGCTGGTCAGTGAAGGCGACTGGCAAGGCGCCGCCATGCCTGCTTTGGCTTTGGTGGTTTTGGGGATTTTGCCTGTATTACTTATTGCACGCAGGAGTTAAAATGTATTTGGAGCTAAACGAAGTCCATTTTTCTTATGACCATCAGCCCGTGTTGCGCGGACTGAATCTGTCATTGGCACAGGGTGAAATCGCGTGTATTTTAGGTGCGTCAGGCTGTGGCAAGTCGTCCGTATTGCGCTGCATCGCTGGATTTAATCAAATCCATCAGGGCAGCATCACGCTCAATGGCGCGTGTATCGCCAGCATGAATCATCATCTGCCCGCGCATCAGCGACACGTGGGCATGGTGTTTCAAGATTACGCACTGTTTCCGCATCTAACCGTGTCTCAAAATATTGCTTTTGGCCTCTCGCATTTACCTCGCGCAGAACAAGCACACAGGGTGGCTGAACTGCTTGAGCGCACCCATCTGAGTGACTATGCTCAAGCTTATCCAAGCAGTCTATCGGGTGGGCAACAGCAGCGAGTGGCTTTGGCACGCGCGCTTGCCCCTCGCCCTGCTATGTTGCTATTGGATGAGCCGATGTCCAGTTTGGATACAGCGTTGCGCTCAAGATTGACGCAAGAAGTGCGGGATATGATTCGCGAGCAAGGGACGACTGCGCTGTGGGTCACGCATGATCAGGATGAAGCATTTGTGTTGGCCGATAAAATTGCTCTGATGCAATCTGGGCAGATTTTGGCTTGGGACACGCCCTATGCTTTGTACCACAGACCCTCCTCACCTCAGGCGGCGCAAATGATTGGCCAGTCGGTATTCTTGCTGGGAGAGATGCTCGATGCGCATACGGTATCGGTGGCCGATTTGGGTAGATTTTTCAGCCCGCGTGCGCAGGTATCTGGCACGGTGGCGGTTTTGATACGCCCTGATGATGTGGTGCACGATGATGATGCGCCCATCAAAGCGCAGATTCTGAGCAAACAATTCTTAGGCGCGAACTTTATTTATCACTTGCGTTTAAGCGATGGGCAAACGGTTTTTGCATCTGTCCCTTCTCATCACGACCACGCCGTCGGTGAGATGATTGGGGTGCGTTTGGATTTGGAACATGTGATGGCATTTGCTGGTTCAGCAGCCTAGCTCAAAGTCGGTCGGCTATGACACGGGCGCCCTTAAATCTGCCCATCGCTGTCACTGAGCCCGAACAATATAAAACGCCGCAATCACTTGCGGCGTTTTTAGATACATCATTCAGTACAAATTCAGTGCAAATTCAATGCAACTTCAGCATTAAGATACGATGCTAACGGTGCGGCGTTTTTGAGCGCCTTTTACTGAGAACTGTACTTTACCTTCAACTTTTGCGAACAAAGTGTGGTCTTTACCCATGCCAACGCCTTCGCCTGGGTGGAACTCAGTACCGCGTTGACGGATGATGATGTTGCCCGGAACGATGTGCTCGCCGCCGTACATTTTCACGCCCAATCGTTTCGATTCCGATTCGCGACCATTTCGCGTAGAGCCGCCGCCTTTTTTATGTGCCATGATGACATCCTTCTTTTAATCCCAGCGTATTTAAATACACTGGCAATCATTTTAACAAGTGCTCAATTTTTAAAATTAAGCATTCACCGTTTCAATCAACACTTCAGTGTAATTTTGGCGATGGCCTTGACGTTTTTGGTAATGTTTACGACGGCGCATTTTGAAAATGCGCACTTTATCGTGACGACCTTGAGACAATACTTTTACAACGACAGACGCACCAGACACCAACGGTGTACCCACAACCAAGCTCTCGCCAGAACCAACGGCCAAAACTTCATCTAAGGTAATTTGTTGTCCAATGTCAGCAGCGATCTGTTCTATTTTCAATTTTTGACCAGCGACAACACGATACTGTTTGCCACCAGTTTTTATGACTGCGTACATTTTAAATCCTTAAAAAATTAATCTCTCTGCGCACCATTACGCAAAGAAGCGAAATTATAATCAAATTCGCACGCAAAATCAATCAAAATCAATAGCTTGCAACAAATCCGTGGTTTTCTGTCACACGCCCAACATTTCCATGGCGTGCTCGCGCGTGGCCTCAGTAATCGTCACGCCGCCGAGCATACGGGCGATTTCGTCCACGCGCTGCGCAGAGTCGAGCACGTCGATGGTCGAGTAGGTGGCGCCGTCGACCGTTGATTTGCTCACGCGCCATTGGTGTACGCCCTGCGCGGCGACCTGCGGCAGATGGGTAACGCACAGCACTTGACGGCTCAGACCGATGGTGGCGAGCAACTTGCCCACCACTTCGGCGACCGCGCCGCCGATGCCCGAGTCCACTTCGTCAAAAATCAAGGTGGGGACTGGGTTGGCCGCGCTGGTAATCACCGACAAGGCCAAGCTGATGCGCGCCAGCTCACCACCCGAGGCGACTTTATGCAGGGCTTGCAAGGCCACGCCTGCGTGCCCCGCGACTTTGAATTCGAGTGCGTCGATGCCGAACTGTGAGGGTGCGGCTTCGCTGATACTGATGTCAAACTGCCCGCCCGTCATATTCAGCGTTTGCATGCTGGCGGTGACCTCGATGGCCAGTTTTTTCGCCGCTGTTTTGCGCGCTTTGCTCAATGCCTGCGCCGCATCGGTAAAGGCTGTCCACGCTTGTGCTTCTTTGGCTTTAAGCGCGTCGATGTCCATACCTTGTTGCAATTGGTCGAGTTCTTCTTGTGCGTTTTGCCAATACTCGTGCAGGGCTTCTGGCTCAACACGCAATTTACGCGCTTGTTCGTGCCACGAGCTGACGCGCTGGTCAATTTCGGCCCAGCGCCCTTCGTCCAAATCGGCGCGAGAGGCGTAGCCATTGAGCATGTGCCCTGCTTCCTGAATATTGATGAGCGATGATTCAAGCATCTCGACCGCCTCGTTGAGCCGCTCGTCCAGTCGCGCTAAATTTGAGAGCTGGGTAATTTGAGCACGCAAGCTGTCGGCAATGGCTTCGTCATTTTGGGTCAGCGCGTCGGCGGCTTGAGCCGCGCCTTGCAGCAAGGTGGTCGCGTGTGCGAGGCGTGCGTGCTCGCTCGACATCTGCTGCCACTCATCGGGCTGCGGCGCGAGCAGGTTCAATCCTTCCAACTGCCATTGCAGCGCGTCCATGCGCTCGCCGATGTGCGCCATGTCGCGCTCGGCCTTGCTGCGCAGCTCTTGCGCCGTGTGCCACGCCTGATGGGTGTTGCGTGTGGCGTCGCGCAGGCCGTGCAGTTGCGCGTGATTGTCCAGCAATTCGCGTTGCAGCGCGGGCTTGAGCAGCAGTTGATGGGCGTGTTGGCCGTGTATGTGCACCAGCTGGTCGGCCAACTCGCGCAACTGCGTCAGCGTCACGGCAATACCGTTGACAAAGGCGCGGCTCTTGCCCTGTTTGTCAATGCTGCGGCGAATCAGAACCACGTCTTCGTCGTTGAATAAATCTTGCGCCACCAACCACGACTGCACATCCGCAGGCAATGAGAACTCGCCCGAAATGTCGGCCTTGTCAGCGTATTGCCCCACCAAGCTGGTGTCCGAGCGCTCACCGAGCAACAGACCGATGGCGTCGAGCAAAATCGATTTACCCGCGCCCGTCTCGCCCGTGAGCACGGTGAAGCCCGACTCGATGTCTAAATCAAGGGCTTTGACAATCACAAAATTTTTCAGGGACAGGCGGTTTAGCATGGTCGGCTCAGTGGGGTGGGCGTGGTCATCGAATGGCTGATTAAATTAAAGCGGGCGGGATGGGTTGAGCTGCCAATTGAGTTTCTGGCGCAGCGTAGCGAAATAATTGTACGACATCGGATGCCAGAATATCGAGGGCGACGGCGCCAATGCGATACGCACCTGGTCGCCCTGTCGTGCGTACGAGAACACCTGCGAGTCGCAGTGCACGGCGGCTTCGCGTTTGCCTGCGATTTCAATTTCGATGGTGCAGGTATTGGGCAGCACAATCGGGCGATTGGACAAGGACTGCGGCGCCACAGGCACCAAGGTAATCCCTGCCAGCAATGGATGTAGTATCGGCCCCCCCGCCGCAAGCGAGTAAGCAGTCGAGCCTGTGGTGGTGGCGATAATCAATGAATCGGCGCGCTGACGGTACATAAACTGCCCATTGACCTCAACGTTCAAGTCCAACATCCCCTCCACGCTGCGACGCGCAACCACCACATCATTGAGCGCCAACCCTTCAAACACCACTTCGTTGTCGCGGATGACTTGAGCGATGAATAAATCACGGGTCTCAATCGTGAACTGCTTTTCGTGCAAAATTTCACGCAGCGAGCTCTCCACATCAGCCAAAGCGATGTCGGTGATAAAGCCCAAATGACCTTGATTGACCCCAATAATCGGTAGCCCATAAGGCGCAACCTGACGGGCATTGCCCAACATTGTGCCATCGCCACCGACCGAAATCATCACATCCGCCGCTTGGCCAATGTCCTTGATACTGGCGCTGGCGTAGGCATCGAGCTTGAAAAATTGGTGGGTGGCTTCTTCAATAATCACCGCTTTGCCCAAATCTGTCACCGCTCGGATCACCCGCAACAAGGCCTCGGGCGAGCTGTCGGGCAGGGCGCGGCCGACAATGGCAACGGTGCGCACATCAGCGATATTTTGTTTGGGGGCTTTGGGCGTATTCATGCCCGCATTGTAAATCATCACTGTCGATTGCGCTACTGCTGGGGCAGTTTGTTGCACAGGGAACGCTTCGCCACACTCATCTGCCATCCGATACTCGAATGGACTGGCAGTTGGGTTACAATAGCACCGCAACAACATGCACTCGCTGTCTCCGAGTGACCTAATTTTCGCTTAACCTTTTTGCTGAACCAGTGACCCGCCATGAGCTTAGACGAACGCGCCAGCACCCTTTTGACCACATTGGTTCACCAATACATTGCTCAGGGCACCCCCGTGGGCTCGCAGGCGTTGATGGCGCATTCTGGCTTGTCCATTTCTTCTGCAACCGTACGCAATGTGATGGCCGAGCTGGAGCATTTGGGTCTCATCGTCAGTCCGCACACCTCGGCTGGGCGCGTGCCCACGCCTGCGGGTTATCGCTTTTTCGTTGACACCATGATGACTGCACAGCCGTTCGAGACCCACGGCACCGCGCAGCAGGCCGAGCATGAGTGGTCAAGCATCGCCGCCGACACGCCCACGCGCATGGCCAATCAAGCGGCACACACCCTATCTCAGCTCTCACAATTCGCCGGCATCATCGCCACGCCGAAACGCTCGCAAATTTTCGGTCACATTGATTTTCTACAACTCTCGCCTGCGCGAATATTGGTGGTGATGGTCACGCCCGAGGGTGATGTGCAAAATCGTTTGCTTCAATTGGCGCACAGCTACACGCCCAACCAACTGGTGCAAGCAGCGAACTATCTAAACAGCCATTTTTCAGGCAAGTCATTCGAGCACATCCGCGCTCAGCTCTCCACCGAGCTGGCGCATCTACAAAATGATGTGACCAACCTCATGCAGCAGGCGGTCGCGCGCACCACCGACACTCAGTCCGACGACGATGGGCTGATTGTCAAAGGCGAGCGCCATCTGCTCGATGTGTCTGAATTTGCGAACAATATGGAGCGCCTGCGCCACACCTTTGATTTATTTGATGAAAAAACCCGCCTGCTGCAATTGCTCGAGCACACGCGCACAGCGGGTGGGATTCAGGTATTCATCGGTGGTGAGTCCGATATCTTACCCTACGAGGGCGTCTCGCTCATTTCCGCCCCCTACACTGTCAACAATGAGGTGGTGGGCACGCTCGGTGTCATCGGGCCTTCGCGCATGGCTTATGAAAAAGTCATCCCCATGGTCGATGTCACCGCCAAACTCCTCTCCCGCGCGATGCAGAACCTCGCATAGAACAAAGTCCACACATGAACACATCCAAACACGCTGTACTGCTCATCAACTTGGGCTCGCCCGATGCGCCCACCGCCCCAGCGATTGCCCGCTATCTCAAGGAGTTTTTGAGCGATAGACGGGTGGTTGATTTGCCCAAACTGCTGTGGCAACCGATACTGCGCGGCATCATCCTGCGCGTACGCCCTGCCAAGCTCGCGCCACTGTACGCAAGCATTTGGAACCACAGCGTTGCCCCCGAGAATGGCGCACCGCTCAAGGCCATCACTTTTGCTCAGGCGCAGGCTTTGGACGAACAATTGGCGCCCAAGAACATCCCTGTGTATTGGGCGATGCGCTATCAAAACCCTTCCATACGCTCGGTGCTCGAGCAGATGGCCGAGGACGGCGTGACCGACATCACGGTGCTGCCACTGTATCCGCAGTATTCACTGACCACCACAGAAACCGCAGTTGACGCCATTGCACACGCCCTGTACGCAATGCACAAGGCACGCAAGCTGCGCAACAACGAGCAGCTGTTCAACCTCACCACCATCCATGATTACCACGCGCACCCTGCTTATATCTCGGCCTTGGCTCAATCGGTTAACGAGCATTGGCAGGCGCACGGATGCCCTGATTTTGCTGCGGGGGATAAATTGCTGTTGAGTTTTCACGGACTGCCCGAACGCAATATTAAGCGCGGTGATCCGTACCAGAGCCACTGCGAAGCCACGCATCTGGCCTTGGCGCACGCATTGAATTTGAATACCGAGCAGGTACTGATTGCATATCAATCGCGATTTGGCAAACAAAAATGGATAGAACCCTACACCCAAGCCACCTTGGAGCAACTCGCGCAATCAGGCGCAGGTCGTGTTGACGTGATTTGTCCTGGGTTTTCAGCAGACTGTTTGGAGACGCTTGAAGAAATTGCGCACGAGCTAAAGCAGGTGTACTTGGCCGCAGGTGGACGCGATTATCATTACATCCCCTGCTTGAATGCGCAACCTGCGCACATCGATATGATGC
>CAZDLD010000002.1:50191-53661 GCA_964506355.1 uncultured Hydromonas sp. | reverse complement strand
AGCCAGACGTGGATTTGATTGAGGGCTTGTCGCCTGCCATTTCGATTGAACAAAAAGCCACCAGCCACAACCCGCGCTCGACCGTGGGCACTGTCACCGAAATTCACGATTATTTGCGCCTGTTGTTCGCACGCGTGGGCACGCCCTACTGCCCGACCCACACCCAACCGCTGGCCTCGCAAACCGTGAGCCAGATGGTGGACGCCGTGCTGGCGCTGCCCGAGGACACCAAGCTGATGATACTCGCGCCGGTGGTGAGCAATCGCAAAGGTTCGCACGAGGATTTGTTCGAGCAGATGCAGGCGCAGGGTTTCGTGCGCTTTCGCGTGCGCTCAGGTGGCGGCACGACCAACACCAGCGCGGCGCAGATATATGATGTGGACAACCTGCCCACACTCAAGAAAAATGACAAGCACACCATCGAAGTCGTGGTCGATCGCCTCAAGGTCAATCCCGAAATCAAACAACGCCTCGCCGAGAGTTTCGAGACCGCTCTGCGTCTGGCCGATGGGCGCGCGCTGACCGTGGACATGGACAGCAACGCCGAGCAACTGTTCAGCGCGAAATTCGCCTGCCCCGAAGTCGGCTGTGACTATGCGATTGCTGAGCTGGAGCCGCGCTTGTTCTCGTTCAACAACCCGATGGGCGCGTGTCCTGAGTGCGATGGTTTGGGCAATGTGACCTTTTTTGACCCCAAGCGTGTGGTCGCGCATCCGAGCCTGTCGCTTGCATCGGGCGCGATTAAGGGCTGGGACAAGCGCAACTCGTATTCATTTTCGATGATGCAGGGGCTGTCGTTGAAATTCGAGTTTGACATCGACGCACCATTCGAGGAGTTGAGCGAAGAAGCGCAGCACAAAATTCTCTACGGCTCGGGTCGTCAGATGATTCCGTTCACCTATATTTCCGACAAAGGTCGCTCGGTGGTGCGCGAGCACACCTTCGAGGGCGTGATTCCAAATTTGGAGCGCCGCTACAAAGAGACCGACTCGATGACCATCCGCGAAGAGCTCTCGAAGTTGCAAAATGTGCAACAGTGCCCCGTCTGCGCGGGCACGCGTCTGCGCGAATCGGCGCGCAATGTGCGCGTGGGCGATGGCAAAACCGCACGCACTCTGCACGAAATCGCTCATCTGGCGCTGCGCGACACGCTGGCATACTTCAAGAGCATTGCGCTCAAAGGTGCGAAGGCCGAGATTGCCGACCGCATTATTAAAGAAATCACCCTGCGTTTGCAGTTTTTGAACAACGTCGGACTGGATTATTTATCGCTCGATCGCAGCGCGGACACGCTCTCGGGTGGCGAAGCGCAGCGCATTCGCCTCGCCTCGCAAATTGGCTCAGGTTTGACGGGCGTGATGTATGTGCTCGATGAACCCTCGATTGGTCTGCACCAGCGCGACAACGACCGACTGATTGAAACGCTCAAACACCTGCGCGATTTGGACAACACCGTGATTGTGGTCGAGCACGATGAGGACATGATACGCGCCTCTGACTACGTGGTGGACATGGGGCCAGGTGCGGGCGAGCACGGCGGTCAAGTGGTCGCACAGGGCACACCTGAAGAAATCGAGAACCACCCGACTTCAGCGACAGGGCATTTCATGTCGGGCAAACGCCGCATCGAAGTGCCAAAAACACGCCGCCCCAAAACCGATAAAGAACTGGTAATCAAAGGCGCGACGGGCAACAACCTCAAGAGCGTCGATTTGCACCTGCCCGTGGGTCTGATGACCTGCGTCTCGGGTGTGTCGGGCTCAGGCAAATCCACCTTGATTAACGAAACGTTATACTTGGCAGCAGCGCGCAAAATCAACCGAGCATCCGAAGAGCCTGCGCCGCACGAGGATATCGTCGGCCTAGAGCATTTTGACAAAGTGGTCAATGTCGATCAAGCGCCAATTGGGCGCACGCCGCGCTCCAACCCTGCGACCTACACGGGATTGTTCACCCCAGTGCGCGAGCTGTTCGCCGAAGTGCCGATGGCCAAAGAGCGTGGTTATCAACCGGGGCGTTTCTCATTCAATGTCAAAGGCGGCCGCTGCGAGGCGTGTCAGGGCGATGGCGTGATTAAAGTGGAAATGCATTTCTTGCCTGATGTGTACGTGCCGTGCGATGTCTGTCACAGCAAGCGCTACAACCGCGAGACCCTCGAAGTGCAGTACAAGGGCAAAAACATCTTTGAGGTGCTGGCGATGACGGTCGAGCAGGCGCATGAGTTTTTCAATGCCGTGCCCAATATTGCGCGCAAGTTAAAAACCCTGCTCGACGTGGGGCTGGGCTACATCACGCTGGGTCAGTCAGCGACCACACTCTCGGGCGGTGAAGCGCAGCGCGTGAAGCTCGCATTGGAATTGTCCAAGCGCGACACCGGTCGCACCTTGTATATTTTGGACGAACCGACCACCGGCTTGCACTTCGCTGATATAGAATTGCTGTTGTCGGTGATCAACAAACTCTCAGAACATGGCAACACGGTGGTGATTATCGAGCATAATTTGGATGTGATTAAGACCGCTGACTGGATTATCGATATGGGGCCTGAAGGCGGCGCGGGCGGTGGTCAAATCATCGCACAGGGCACGCCAGAAGCGGTGGCCAAGAACAAGGCCAGTGTGACGGGCGCGTATTTGGCACCCTTGCTGAAAAAATAATCGGTATCAGCGACACAATCCAGACAGACAACAACTATAAATTAATAACAAAGCAAACAGCAGTGGGATAAAGCAACCATGTGGATTTCTCAATTTTTACAGATGTTGGTGCGCGTGCTGGTCGGCGCATATCCGCGCTGGGTGGGCTGCAAGCCCAACAGCAACCAGCGCATTTATATCGCCAACCACACCAGCCACATCGACACCATCGCCATCTGGACGGCGCTGCCCGCCGAGCTGCAAAAAACCACCCACCCCGTGGCGGCGTGGGACTACTGGGCGAACAACGCGTTCAAAAAATACATCACCACCAAAGGGCTGAACGCGGTGTACATCAAGCGCGCCCGCAGCGAGGGCAGCAATGAAGATTTATTACAGCCGCTGTACGACACGCTCAACAGCGGCGAGTCCCTGATTATTTTCCCTGAAGGCACGCGCAACAAAGAGGAGATTCCTCAGCCGTTCAAATCAGGCATCTACCATTTGGCACGTAAATTCCCGCAGGTTGAGTTTGTCCCTGTTTACCTTGAGAACCTCTCTCGCATCATGCCCAAGGGCGAGTTTTGGCCAGTGCCGCTGGCGTGTACGGCGCGTTTTGGCAAGCCATTGTTTTTGCAAGAGGGCGAGGAAAAAGAGGCGTTTTTGGAACGCGCCCGCCAAGGGGTCATAGACGCACGCGCCCCGCAAAACACCAGCAATTGAATATCTACAATAACAAGTCAATAAGCAATAAAGCGTAAAGGCCATTATGAACTGGACAGAATACGAACGCTTCATCCTCACCCTGTGCGTGCTGGTGTTTCTGGTCGGCAT
>CAZDLD010000002.1:14191-50181 GCA_964506355.1 uncultured Hydromonas sp. | reverse complement strand
GCATGGGTCACATCATCACCTACGTGGCCATCGGTGTGGCTGAAAAACATTTCAACAAAGAACGCCGTGCGTTTCTGATGCGCACCCAGCGCTACCTTGGTTCGTTCTGGTGGATGTTTTTGATTGCGATTTTGACGGGTTTGTTTGGGCTCAAGGGCGGCTTGGTGGTCTGCGCTGTAATTTCATTCATCGCCCTGCGCGAGTTCATCACCCTCACGCCTGTGAAAATCGGTGACCACCGCGCTTTGTCGATAGCGTTTTTTGTGCTCATTCCTTTGCAGTACTTACTCATCGGCTCGGCGGAATATGGTTTGTTCGCGGTGTTGGTGCCTGTCTATGCGTTCTTGCTCTTGCCCGTGATTACTGTGATTCGTCAGGACACTGACCGATTTTTGACGCGCAATGCGTCTTTGCAGTGGGGTTTGATGGTTGCGGTGTACTGCATCAGCCACATGGCGGCGATACTCAATATCCAATCGGTGCAGGACTACACCAACGGGCGCAAGGCATTGTTTCTATTGTTTTTCTTGGTGTTGGTGCGCGCTTCGGCTCTGAGTCAGCACGTGGCGGATTATTATTTTCGCAACGGCTCCAAGCGGATTGCCGAGCAAATCAACGGACGGTTGACTTGGAATGGTTTGATTATCAGCGCAGCAATTGCCGCTATACTCGGCGCGTCATTGTTCTGGTTCACGCCTTTGCGTCCGTGGCAGGCCTTCATCTCAGGTGGATTGATTGCGGTGAGCTCGGTGATGGGTCGCTTGGTCATGCGCGGCATCGCCATGAGTATGGGAATTAAAGACTGGGGCGATGTGACGGGGCGCAATCAAGGCATACTCGATCGACTCGATGGCGTGATTTATGCGGCGCCTGTGTTCTTTCACTTCGTGCAGTTTGTGATTATTAGTTTTTAAGCTGGATTGAGGTGGCCTGTTTAATGCGCATCCTCATCCGACACGCCCCACCAGCTGGACACAAAACTTGCGATGGCGATTAAAAAACCACCCACCCAAGCGCGAGCGCTCATCATTTCGTGCGCAATCAACGCGCTCGACACAGCGCCGACCACCAGCTCAAACGGAAAAATCACCACCGCTTGATGCGAGGTCAAATACTTCAAACCGAATTGGTACATGCGGTAACTCAGTAACAGCAACGCACCCGTGAGCACAATCACCGCCAAGGCAGGTACCCACGCATCAGCACGTGGTAAGTGCGGCCCCGATTCAAATTGCAGCCAAATCAATCCGACCACGATGGTGCCAAATCCATAGACAAAGCACTGCACCTCAGCGCGCATCTTGGTCATGTGGCGCACCTGCACATTGAGCAGTGCCGAGCCGATGCCCGCGCCCAGACCCGACCATTCCGCCGCATTGGCAGGCAGGGGCAGTCCTTTGGCAGGATCGTAGAGCATAATCATCGCGCCGAGCACCCCAAGGGCAATGCCCAACCAGCCCGCCCAGTTGGTGCGTTCACGAAAAATCAAGGTCGCCATCAAGCCCGTCCACACAGGCATTAGATAGAACAACAGCATCACGCGCATCACCTCGCCGTGCACCATGCCCCAAGTAAACCCGAGGTTGGAAAACGCCGCACTAACCGCCATGAGTAGCAGGGCAGGCTTGGAAATATTCGCCAATTCAGCACGCAGGTAATTGCGCGCCAGCACCGCCGCGATGAGGGTCGCCACCGTGCTGATGGCGATACCGACACCCATGCCGCTCATGCCCCAGTCGTACAGATGGCGAAAAGCGAGCCATGACAGCCCCCAAAAAGTGGCGACATAGAGCAGCGCGCTGCGGGCGATGGTGGTTTGGGCGAGGGGCGTTTGTGTGTTCATGTGGCTATTGTAGCGCAACATAGATAGAGCGCAACGCGCCTGTGCCAATTGTCGGGCGAGTATTCAATCAAATGGACGATGAATTGTTTGAGGAATTGGTTAACCAAGATTTATCGAACGTTAGCGCACGTTTATCGAGCAGCACACGACCATTCAATCAAGCATGGTTGGTCGAATCAGTCGCAAAACTGATGCACGCCCGCACCGCCCTCTGCCACTGCTCGGCTTCACGACTCAAGTCCAGCGCATTGCCCTCGGGCGTGAATGTTCTATCGATGTGCCACAGCTGCGCAATCTCGTCCTCACTGCGCCAGAACCCCACCGCCAGCCCTGCCAAATATGCCGCGCCCAGTGCCGTGGTCTCGGTGACTTTGGGGCGAATCACGGGGATGCCGAGCGCATTCGATTGAATCTGCATCAGTAGATTGTTCGCAGTCGCGCCACCATCCACGCGCAGGGCAGTAACAGTGCAACCCGAGCCGCCCGAAGCGAGCACATCCGCATTCATGGCATTCATAGTATTCAGCAGGTCGGCACTCTGGTGCGCCACAGCATTGAGTGCGGCGCGGGCGATGTGCGCCTTGGACGAGCCGCGAGACAGGCCAAACATCGCTCCACGCGCATTTGGATTCCAGTGCGGCGCGCCCAGCCCTGTGAATGCAGGGACAAACACCACACCGCCACTGTCGGGCACAGAAGCCGCGAGTGGCTCGACCTCGCTCGCATGAGTAATGATGCCCAGCTCATCGCGCAACCATTGCACCACCGCGCCGCCGACAAACACGCTGCCTTCGAGCGCATACTGCACCGAGTCGCCGATTTTCCACGCCACTGTGCTGAGCAATTGATGGCTCGAGCTCACGGGCTGAGAGCCTGTGTTCATCAGCATGAAGCAACCTGTGCCATAGGTGTTCTTGACCATGCCCGCTTCCCAACACGTCTGCCCAAACAGTGCCGCCTGTTGATCACCCGCAATGCCTGCGAGCGCAATTGGCGTGTCAAACACCGCGCTCGTGTGCCCATAGATTTCGGACGAGGCGCGCACCTCGGGCAGGACAGACGCGGGAATATCGAACAACGCCAGTAGCTCCTCATCCCATTGCAAAGTATGGATGTTCAGCAGCAAGGTGCGCGAGGCGTTGCTCACATCGGTGACGTGCAACGCACCGTCGGTCAGGTTCCACATCAGCCATGTGTCCATGGTGCCGAAAGCCAGATGCCCTTGTGCAGCCAACTCACGTGCACCTGCGACCTCGTCGAGCAGCCATTTGAGCTTGGTGGCGGAGAAATAGGGGTCTAAGCGCAGACCAGTTTTTTCCTGAACCATGCTCGCGTTTCCCTGCGCTTGCAGCGTGGCGCATAGTTCGGCGGTGCGGCGGTCTTGCCACACGATCGCGGGATGCAGCGGCTCACCCGTGCGTCTGTCCCACAGCACTGTGGTCTCGCGTTGATTGGTGATGCCGATGGCGGCGATGTCGGATGCGTGCAGATTCGCGGCACGCAGCACGTCAAGCGCGACGGCGGACTGCGTGCGCCAGATTTCGCTCGCATCGTGCTCTACCCAACCCGAGTGCGGAAAGCTCTGCGCGAATTCGCGTTGCGCCATTTGCACGACTTGACCTACGTGATCAAACACGATGGCACGTGAGCTGGTGGTGCCCTGATCGAGCGCCAGAATGTAACGACCCATCACAACTCCTTATTCAAAAGCACAGATAAATCGAGGGTGAAACCGTGCAAATCCCATTATAATGTCGCATTCACGAATTGCTGATTGAAATAACGCATTTCACTTCAAATTCATCCCAAATTCAATTAAACCCGTTTCAACCCCATTTAGACAGGAAAAAAACATGAACGCATTAGAAACACTCATCGACGCCGCTTGGGAACAACGCACCGAATTCTCACCAAAAACCGCCCCCACCGAAGTGCGCGAAGCCGTGGCCCAAGTGTTGGCACAGCTCGACGCAGGCACATTGCGCGTGGCAGAGAAAAAAGATGGTCAATGGCAGGTCAATCAATGGGTGAAAAAAGCCGTTTTGCTCTCATTCCGTTTAGAAGACAACGCCGTGATGCCCGCAGGTGGCTTCACCCAATTTTATGACAAAGTTCCGAGCAAATTCGCCAACTACACCGAAGCCGACTTCGCCGCAGCGGGATTCCGCGTGGTACCGCCCGCAGTCGTGCGTCGAGGCGCGTACATCGCGAAAAACGTCGTCCTCATGCCCTCGTATGTGAACATCGGCGCCTACGTCGATGAAGGCACCATGGTCGACACATGGGCCACCGTCGGCTCATGCGCGCAAATCGGCAAAAACGTCCACCTCTCAGGCGGCGTGGGCATCGGCGGCGTACTCGAACCGATGCAAGCGAACCCAACGATTATTGGCGACAACTGCTTCATCGGTGCGCGCTCAGAAGTGGTCGAAGGCGTGATTGTCGAGGACAACTGTGTCATCAGCATGGGCGTGTACATCGGTCAATCGACCAAAATTTTCGACCGCGAAACAGGCGAAGTCACCTACGGTCGCATTCCAGCAGGCTCAGTGGTCGTGTCGGGCAACCTGCCATCCAAAGACGGCAGCTACAGCCTGTACTGCGCGGTGATTGTGAAAAAAGTCGACGCACAAACCCGCAGCAAAACCAGCATCAATGAGTTGTTGCGCGGGGAGTAATATGCACCGTTTCACGGGCTCTTTGGGCGCGCTGCCCAAAGGACTCGTGAGGTCTTTGCCGTTGTTGCTCGAATCGACCCAGTTCAAGGTGATCTTTTAACATGACGATACCTTCATGTTAAAAAAAATCGATATTGTTAACATGATAATGCTATCATGTTAACAATTCATCAGACTTGACGCATGAGCGATGGGATTGATGCACGCCAACGACACAGGGATTTATCGCGATGTTAACGCCGAACTATGCTATTCCACAACTACCTCCCCAAGGAGTGGATTTTGATCATCAAAGCATACTAAAAGCATTGGTGCGAGCTCATCGCTCGCTCGCAGAGCTAAAAGGCTATGCCAAAAGCATACCCAATCAGGCGATATTGATCAACACGCTGACCTTGCAAGAAGCAAAGGCCAGTTCAGAGGTTGAAAGCTACATCACCACCCAAGACGAATTGTTTCAAGCCGACTTACACATTGCGGAGTGGATTTCCCCTGCGGCTAAGGAGGTGGCACGGTATCGAGAAGCCTTGGCACACGGCTTTACATTGATGCAAGAAAAGCAAGGATTGCTGACCAACAGCATGATTATTGAGCTATTCCAAATGCTCAAAAACACACAAGAATCCTTTCGTTCGCAGAGCGGCACGGTCATTAAAAACGAACGAACTGGCGATTTTGTCTTCGTACCACCGCAGGAAGCTCATGAAATTGTTCAGCACATGGAGGCTTTGGAGCGATTCATCAATGACCCCGCACTGAGTGAGCAAGATCCGCTGATTAAAATGGCGGTGATACACCATCAGTTTGAAAGCATTCACCCATTTAGTGACGGCAATGGGCGAATTGGTCGTATTTTATGTGTGCTGTATCTAACGCAAAGTCAATTGTTAGAAATTCCAATACTCTATTTATCACGCTATATTAACCAGCATAAAGGCGACTACTACCGTCTATTGCAAGCGGTTCGAGATGAGGGCGCATGGATTCAGTGGATTGAGTACATGTTGAACGCCATTGAGCAAACGGCGCAAAGCACCATCAAATTAGTCGATGACATGCGGATACTGATGACAGATGCCAAACGCATTATGCGCGAGCAGCTGCCCCGCATATACTCGCAGAATTTACTCAACAACCTGTTTCGCCACCCATATACACGGATAGAATTTGTAGAAAAAGACTTAGGCGTGACCCGTCAGACCGCGGCCAACTACCTGCGCCAACTTGTGGGCGTGGGATTGCTCCAAGAAAGCAGCAAGGGAAAGCACATCTATTTCATCAATACCGCACTGGTCAATCTACTGCAAAACATCGGCTAACTCCGACTGAATTAAACAATACAAAACACAGAACATAGAACACAACGACCATTTTAGGAAGTATATGAGCGACACAGACATCACAGATTACATTCAACTCGGCATCAATCAGAAACTCATCGCATTAACTGACGATGGCAAACGCATCGAATACCTTCATCAAGAGAAGAGCCGCAACTTTACCAATCCTGAAGAGCAGGTGCAGGCAGAGGCATTTGTGCGATTAGTTACGGAGTTTGGTTATCCTGTTGAAAATATTAAGCAATTTGTTACAGTTACCAATGGCTCTGAAAAACGCGAGGCCGATATAGTGGTTTACGCAGATGCAAACCATGAAAAACCTATAATAATTGTTGAGGCGAAAAAACAAGAAATTACACAAGCTGAATTTAATCAAGCCATTAATCAATGTTTGAGTTATGCCAATGTCCTTTCTGGGACTGTAAAATATGTCTGGATATACTCGTCTTTATTGAGTCAGATTTATCGCTTCGATAAAGAAAAAGATACGCGCCAGTCGTTGTCTGATTTACCTCATTATGGCTCTGACAGCGTTGCGCCGTATAGTTATATCAAAGGAGGTGGTCGTCATGAGTATATCGATGAGATGGGTGCAAATAGAGTACAAATATTTAAGGACATAAAAAAAGTTTCAGAAAGTGAATTAACGAAACGGTTTAAACAAGCACATGACGCACTTTGGGGCGGCGGTCAGTTGAATCCATCCGAAGCTTTTGATGAGTTGGACAAACTCATTTTTTGTAAAATTTGGGATGAGCGTTATAACTTGGCTAATGGAGAGTTAAAGCGACGTAAAAAGGGTGAGATTTACGATTTTCAGGTAATTACAGTTCATGGTGCCGATGATGCCGATTCAACGCAAAGAACCAATGAAGCTCTAGCCGCGCGCATTCGTCACATTTATCAACTTGGCAAAAACTTTGATAAAGAAGTTTTTAAGGATGATATTCGTCTTTCCAATGAGCGCATCCGAACAATTGTTAACTATCTGCAAGAAATTAACTTAAATGAAACGGATCTTGATAGCAAAGGTCGAGCATTTGAAACCTTTATGGGCAGCTTTTTTCGTGGAGAATTCGGACAATATTTCACGCCACGCCCAATTGTAAAATTTGTGGTTGTTGTATTACCTATTAAATACACATCTCGCGTATTGGATACATCTTGTGGAAGTGGTGGCTTCTTGCTTCATGCGTTAGATAAAGTGCGTAATCAGGCCAATATTGAGTATCCAGACTATGATGATGACAAAGATGATTTTCGAGCGTGGCATGAGTATTGGCATACCTTTGCTGAAAAGAATTTGTATGGTATTGAAATTAATGAGCAGATAGCGCGCACAGCTAAAATGAATATGATTATTCACGATGATGGACATACGAATGTGATTGCATGCGATGGACTCCTCGATGAAGATACGATTGCACTGAATGGTGATAATAAGGGATTTAAATTTAACAGTTTTGATTTTATTATCACCAATCCGCCGTTTGGCTCCACAATCAAACTCGCGGAAAAAGCATATCTAAAAAACTATAACCTAGGCAATAGTGAACCGAGTTGGTTAGATTTAAAAAATTCCGCCGTGAAAAACCGCGACAGCCAAAGCACCGAAGTGCTGTTCATTGAGCAGTGCCATCAATTCCTCACCGAAGGCGGCTACCTCGCCATCGTCATCCCAGACGGCATCCTGACCAACAGCAGCCTGCAATACGTGCGTGACCAGATTGAAGACTGGTACCGCATCGTCGCCGTGGTTAGCCTGCCACAGACGGCATTCACCGCCACAGGCGCGGGGGTAAAAAGTTCGGTACTCGTGCTGCGCAAGTACAACAAAAAAACAACCGATAAACTTCGAGCGCTTAAACTCAAATTACAAGACGCCATCAAATCTGAATACAACTACAAAAAAGAAATTGAACGCATCGAAAAAACCAAAAAGCGCGTACTCGACAGCGCCGAAGGTGCGCAGCATGAGGGCGATTTAAAGGAATTCAAAAAAACCGACGCCTACAAAGCATGGAAAACCGAGAAAGCCGCCGAATTCACCGAGCAGGTCAACGCACTCAAAGAGCAGCTTGAAGAAGCCTACACCCAGCGCAAGCAGGCCGAGCTACCCGACTACCCTATATTTATGGCGATTGCCGAAGACATCGGCTACGACGCAACAGGCAAACAGACGGGAACCAACGAGCTGGATGTGATTGGAGCAGAACTGGCGCGGTTTATACGCGATGAGGTGGCACATGAGCCTAACTAATCACACAGACAACCCGCTCCTCACCGACATTCGCGACCTGCTCACCAGCGCACGCGGGCAGCTTGGGCGTGCCGTCAACAGCGCGATGGTGCAAACCTATTGGCAAGTCGGGCGGCTGATCGTTGAGGACGAGCAGGCGGGGCAGGCGCGGGCGCAGTACGGCGCGAAAGTGCTTGAGTGGCTGTCTGCTGAGCTGACGCAAGAATTTGGCAAGGGCTTTGATGTCACCAATCTGCGCGCTATGCGACGCCTCTATCAAGCGCACCCAATTCGAGAAACACTGTCTCTCGAATTGGGCTGGAGTCATTATTGCCGAATTTTGCGCATCGAAGACTCAAAAGCACGCGACTGGTACGCAGCCGAAACCATTGCCAACCGCTGGAGTGTCCGCGCTTTGGACAGGCAAATCAGCACCCTATACTACGAGCGCCTGCTATCGAGCAGCGACAAAACCCCAGTCAGACAAGAAGCCGCAGAAAAAACCGAGCCACTGCAACTGTCTGCCAAAGACATCCTGCGCGACCCCTATGTTCTTGATTTTCTCAACCTACCGCATGCCAGTGTGCTTGAGAGCGATGTCGAGCAGGGTTTGATGGACAACCTACAGCGTTTCCTGCTTGAGCTGGGGCGGGGTTTCGCCTTTGTCGCGCGGCAGCAGCGCGTGAGTGTCGAGGACGAAGACTTCTACCTTGATTTGGTGTTTTACCACATTCATCTGAAATGCTATGTGCTCATCGACCTCAAGGTGGGCAAACTGAGCCATCAGGACGTTGGGCAGATGGACACCTATGTACGCATCTACGATGAGCGCATCAAAGGCGTAGATGACAACCCGACCATAGGCTTGATACTGTGTAGTGAAAAATCCCACGCGGTGGCGCGCTACTCGGTGCTGGCCGACAGCGCCCAGCTGTTCGCCGCCAAATACATGCCCCATTTGCCGAGCGAAGAGGAGCTGGTGCGCGAGCTGACACGCGAACGCGCTCAGCTGAGTGAGCAGGCAGAGCACAACGATGGAGCGCAATCATGAGCGCATTTACCCTCAGCCCGCAGGTGGATGCGAATAAGGTTTTTTTGATTCGCAAAAAGGATATAAAAGACCGACTTGACCCTGAAATGGTTTTGTATGCGCAATTAACTCAGAAGTTTGCGTATCCAGTGCTCTCGTTAAAAAATTTACTCAAATCAAAGCCGCAATATGGTGCTGGTGAAAGCGGTATACCTCGCACCTCTGATGAGACTGTACGATATGTACGAATTACCGACATTGATGACAAGGGGCAATTAATTCAGGGTTTAGGCGTTACTGCCGAGAATATTGATTGTCAGTACATATTGCACAATAATGATTTATTGATAGCTCGAAGTGGAAATACCGTAGGAAAGTCGTACTTGCATGATATTTCAAAAATGTCATCTCGATGCATTTTTGCGGGCTACATGATTCGATTTATTATCGATGAATCCAAGATGCTACCAAAATTTGCATTTTTGTACACTCAGCTTCAGGTGTACAAGGATTGGGTAAAGGCGATACAGCGCACGGCAGGTCAACCCAACATCAATGCCGAAGAGTACAGAAGTATGCCCATCCCCACTCCAGACATGCCTACTCAGCAAAAAATGGTAGGTATCTATGAGCAGGCATCAAGTTCATCACAGCAAAAAGAACAACAAGCCGCCGCGCTGTTGGCGAGCATCGACAGCTATCTGCTGCAAGAGCTGGGCATCACCCTGCCCGAGCAAGACAACCGCCTTGAAAAACGCATGTTCCGCGTTAGTTCGCGGGAGGTGTCGGGCGGGCGGTTGGATCCTTCATTTCATAAAATTGACATTCAAAAACTTTGCACTCAAATTGAAACGAAGCAACACGCCAAACTTGGACAATTAATTAGCTTCTCATCCGAAATTTGGAATCAAACAGATTTTTTTGAAAACGAATTTCCGTATATCGAAATTGGCGAAATCAATTTATCGACTGGCGACATTGCTGATATTAAAAAATTGGAGATTGCCGATGCGCCTAGTAGAGCGAGGATGATAGTTCGAGAAAATGATATTCTGGTTTCATTAACCCGACCGACACGAGGAGCGATAGCGCTAAATACGCACCGCGATATAAATATCGCGTCTACTGGTTTCGCCGTGCTGAGAGACTTAAAGACGCAGCAGTTAGACAGACTCTATTTGTTAGCCATGCTGCGACTTTGCACATCCTTAATTCAAATGGGGCAACGCAGCACTGGCGGAAATTACCCTGCAATCACACAAGATGAATTGGGGCAATTAGTGATACCGCTGTTACCACTTGACTCACAACAACAAATCGTCGCACACATCCAATCCATCCGCGCCCAAGCCGCCCAGCTCAAAGCCGAAGCCGCGCAAACCTTGGCAGATGCCAAGGCACAAGTGGAGCGGATGATATTGGGCGAGGGTGCTTGACTCGGGTATAATGCGCAGATTGAATTTTTGAGGTCATTTTATGTTGGTGTACGGCATCCCGAACTGTAATTCGGTGAAAAAAACCCGCGTCTGGCTCGAGGAGCGCGGCATCGATTATCAATTCCATGATTTTAAAAAATCGGGCATCGATGCAGCGACCCTGCGCGAATGGCTCAAGGTCATTCCGCTGGAGCTGTTGATTAATAAAAAAGGCACGACTTGGCGCGGTTTGTCGGCGGATGAACAGGCGATGGCGAGCGCGCCCGACACGGCGATAGCGTTGATGATGAGCAAGACCAGCGTGATCAAGCGCCCAGTGGTGGTGGCCAGTGCGCGCACTTGGGTCGGTCATGACGAGGCCGCGCTTGCCAGCTTGGTATGATTTGAGTTGAACACTCCGATAAATAATGAATTGAGAACCATGAATAACCCCACTTTTGATTTGACTTGCGAATTGTTGCGCCTTGCATCGGTGACCCCTAATGACGAGAGCTGTCAGGATGTGTTGCAGGCGCGTTTGCGTCCATTGGGCTTTGAGTGTCACACCATCGTCAGCGGTCCTGAGGATTTTCGCGTGACCAATTTGTGGGCGATTCGCAAAGGTGCGGCAGCGGATGCCAAAACCTTTGTATTCGCAGGCCACACCGATGTGGTGCCGACGGGCCCTGTGACGCAGTGGAAATCCGAGCCATTCACGCCGACGGTCAAGGATGGCTTTTTGTACGCCCGTGGCGCAGCGGATATGAAGGCTTCGATTGCCGCATTCATCACCAGTATTGAACAATTTTTAAGCAGCACCCCCAACCCCGCGCACAACATAGCGCTGCTGATTACCAGCGACGAAGAAGGCCCCGCGCACGACGGCACCATCAAGGTGGTCGAGTGGCTCAAGGCGCAGGGTCAGCGTTTGGACTGGTGCATCGTCGGCGAGCCGACCTCGCTCGAGGAGTTCGGCGACATGATGAAAAACGGCCGTCGCGGCACCATGAGCGGCAAGCTCACGGTCAAGGGCAAGCAAGGTCACATCGCCTACCCGCACCGCGCAAAAAATCCGATTCATCTGTTCGCGCCAGCCTTGACCGAGTTGACTCAAACGATTTGGGACGAGGGCAACGACTACTTCCCACCGACTTCGTGGCAGGTTTCGAACATTCATGCAGGCACGGGCGCGTCAAACATCATTCCAGGTGAGTGCGTGGTGGACTTCAACTTTCGCTTCAGCACCGCGAGCACCGCAGAGGGCTTGCAGTCGCGTGTGTGCGAAGTGCTTGACCGTCATGGACTGGATTATGATTTGAGCTGGGTCATCGGCGGCCATCCGTTCTTGACCCCAGCGGGTACGCTCTCTGACGCCATCAGCGCGGCGGTGCAGCAGAGTGTGCAGCGCACGCCTGAGCTGTCCACCACGGGCGGCACTTCGGACGGGCGTTTCATTGCGACGATTTGCGAGCAGGTGGTGGAGTTTGGCCCCGTGTCCAAGACCATCCACCAGATTGACGAGTGCGTGGAGATTGCGACCTTGCAGCCTTTGGCCGATGTGTATGCGCAGGTGCTTAGAACTTTGGTGGCGTGATAGAGTTTGCGCGTATAACTGTGCGCGTTAGATCGTGCACGTTTAATCGTGCGAGCACAACAATGTGCTATTAAGGCGTGGGCATAAGCCCGCGCACCTTCTGCCAAAATTCATCCGTCGAATCAACGCCCACCAGCTGCGCCCCCCCCAAAAACTCCCAAGCGTGGCATAAAGCCGCAACCCCTTGCAAAGCATCCAATTCAGGCGCTTGTTCGCTTTTGGAGAGCTTCTCGCCTGCGGCGTTGGTGAGCAGTGGCGCGTGGCTGTACTGGGGCGTGGGGTAGCCGAGGGCGCGTTGCAGGGCGATTTGTCGTGCGGTTGAGTCGAGTAGGTCGGCACCGCGCACCACGTGGCTGATGTGCTGCGCAGCATCGTCCACCACCACGGCGAGTTGATACGCCCAGTCATCGACATCCGCCGCGCCGCGCTTGAGCACGAAGTCGTCCACGGTTTGTACGGTGCTGCGGCCTGATTCGTCTTGCCATTGAATTTCTAAAGATTTCTCACCCGTTTGTGCACCTGTTTGTGCACTTGTTTGAGCACGAAAGCGCCACGATTGAATCGGCGCATCGGGCGCAATGCCCTGTGCGCAGGTGCGCGGATAGGCGCTGATCGATGGATTTTGCCCCAGTGCCTGCAGTCGTTGGGCAATTTGGCTGCGCGTGCAGGCGCAGGGGTAGATGTGGTTCTGCGCACGCAGTTGGTCAAATGCGGCGCGGTAGGCGGGGTAGCGCTCGGTCTGCCACAGCATAGGCTCTGCGAATTCAAACCCCAAGGCGCGCAAAGTCGCGAGCTGGTGCTCGCCCAGCGCACGGGTGCAGCGCGAGGTGTCGACATCCTCCATGCGCACCAGCCATGTGCCGCCGTGCCACTGTGCGTGCAGGTAGGAGGCGAGCGTGGCGACCAAGGAGCCTTGGTGCAGCTTGCCCGAGGGCGAGGGGGCAAAGCGCCCGATGTAAGGCGGGTTAGTGGACGTACTGGCGGGATTCGCTTGAAATTCACACGCCGATAGCCACGCTTGCGCCAGCCATGTATCGGGGCGGATGCTTTGTGGGCGTGGGGCGTTTGGGTTCATGGCGGCGCGTGGATTTATCAATAACTATGTGGGGGTAGGCAACGCGATATTGTACAATAGCAAACTGCCTCAATTTAAGTTTCAAATTTAATTTAAAACTCAGTTTAAGACCCAGTTTAAAACCCAATTTAAAACCCAACTCCATAGAACGCTTTTTATGCCCGCTCCTCAATTCGTTCATCTGCGCTTGCACACTGAATTTTCCATCACCGATGGCATCATTCAGGTGGGCGATGCCGTGTCCAAAGCGCGCGACGATGGTCAAGCGGCATTGGCGATGACCGATTTGATGAACACCTATGGGCTGGTCAAATTTTACAAAAAAGCGCGTGACAAGGGCATCAAGCCAATTTTGGGCGCGGACATCAACATCAGTAATCCCGATGATGAGCACGCGCCTTTCCGTATGTTGTTGTTGATTCAAAACACGCAGGGCTACCACCGCCTGTGCGACTTAATCACCCGCAGCTATGTGGTGAACAACACCAAGAACTACGCGCAAATCAATCCGCAGTGGTTGCTCGATGAGGACAACACAGGCTTAATCGCGCTCTCGGGCGCGCACGATGGCGAGATTGGTCAGCTGTTGCTCAAGGGCAAAGAGGATTTGGCCGAGGCGGCGTTGCAGCGTTGGCGAGCGGCGTTTAATCAGCGTTTTTACCTTGAAGTGCAGCGCATCGACACGCCCGAGTCCGAGCAGCAGACTCTGCTCGCGGCGCAGTTGGCGCATCGCAGTCACACGCCTTTGGTCGCCACCCACGCGGTGCAGTTCCTCAACCCTGAGGACCACCGTGCCCACGAAGCGCGGGTGTGTGTGGCGCGCGGCGATGTACTCTCGAACCCCAAACGCGTGAATGCGTTTGAACCGTGTCAATACCTGCTCTCGCAGTCCGAGATGGCCGAGCGTTTTACGGATTTGCCCAGCGCCTTGAGCAACACCTTGGCGATTGCACAGCAGTGTAATCTGAATCTGACACTGGGCACCAATGTACTGCCCGACTTCCCCACGCCCAACGGCGAGTCCTTGGACGAGTATCTGCGCATCGCTTCGCGCAAGGGGTTGGAATCGCGCCTGCTCAAACTTTACCCCGACGCTGACGAGCGCACCGCACAAGCGCCGCGCTACCACGAGCGGCTTGAAATCGAGCTGGACACGATTATCCAGATGGGTTTCCCAGGGTATTTCCTGATTGTGGCGGACTTCATCCAGTGGGCGAAAGACAACGACGTCCCCGTCGGGCCTGGTCGTGGTTCGGGTGCGGGCTCCTTGGTGGCGTATGTGCTGCTGATTACCGATTTGGATCCCTTGGCGTATGATTTGCTGTTCGAGCGGTTTTTGAACCCTGAGCGCGTGTCCATGCCCGACTTTGATATTGATTTTTGCCAAGACGGGCGCGACAAGGTGATTCAATACGTGAAGAACACCTATGGCGTGGCGTCGGTGTCGCAAATTGCCACCTTCGGTACCTTTGGCGCAAAAGCCGTGGTGCGCGACGTCGGGCGAATTTTGGACATGCCGTATGGTCTGTGTGACAGCTTGTCCAAGCTCATCCCGCACGACCCGACCAATCCGTGGACGCTCGAGCGCACGTATAAAGAAGAGCCCGCCTTTCGCGAGCGCATCGACAACGAAGAAGAAGCCCGTGCGATTTATGACTTGTCATTGCCGCTCGAAGGCTTGACCCGCAACATCGGTATGCATGCGGGGGGCGTGCTGATTGCGCCGGGCAAAATCACCGATTTTTGCCCGATGTATTGCGCACAAGGCACCGACTACGTGGTCAGCCAGTATGACAAAAAAGACGTCGAGGACATCGGGCTGGTCAAGTTTGACTTTTTGGGTCTGCGCAACTTAACCGTGCTCAAGTTGGCGCTGAAGTACCTGAAACAGCTGCACCCAGAGATGCAAGATTTTGCCTTGGATCAACTGAAGTTGGATGACCCCAAGGTGTTTCAGATATTCACCACGGGCAACACCACGGCGGTGTTTCAGTCCGAGGCACGCGGCGCAAAAGAGCTGGAGAAAAAACTCAAGCCCGATTGCTTTGAGGACGTGATTGCGCTGATGGCATTGAACCGCCCCGGTCCGCTCGGCTCGGGGATGGTGGACGACTTCATCCAGCGCAAGAGCCAGCAAAAGGTCAAAGGCAAGGGCGAGGAGGCGTGGTACTTCCATCCGAAACTCAAGCCCGTACTCGAATCCACCTTCGGCGTGATGGTGTACCAAGAACAGGTGATGCTGGTCGCGCAGCTGCTCGCGGGCTATTCGCTCGGCTCGGCGGATTTGTTGCGCCGTGCGATGGGTAAAAAAGATGCCAAAGAGATGGAGCGCCAACGTGAGGTGTTCATCAAGGGCGCGCAGGAGCTCAACGGTGTGAGCAAAGAACTGGCGACCCAGTTGTTTGATTTGATGGAGAAGTTCGCCGATTACGGCTTTAACAAGTCGCACTCCGCAGCCTACGCCCTGATTGCCTACCACACCGCGTGGTTCAAATGCTATTACCCTGCCGAGTTCATGGCGGCGACCCTGTCCTTGGATATGGACTACACCGACAAGGTGCAGACCCTGTATCAGGACAGCGTGGAGGACAACGGCCTGAACATCCGTCCGCCCGACATCAATACCTCGAACTACTTTTTTGAGCCCATTGACGCGACCACAATTTTGTATGGCTTGGGCGCGGTCAAGGGCACGGGTAAATCGGCTGTGGACGCCATCACCGACGAGCGCGCCGCCAACGGTGCGTACAGCAGTTTCTTTGACTTCATGATGCGCGTGAGCAGCTCGCACGTGAACCGACGCACGATAGAATCCTTGATTAAAGCGGGTGCGTTCGACAGCCTGCACGCCAACCGCGCCAGCCTGCTCGCCAGTGTAGAAGTGGCGCTGCAAGCGGCGAGCCACGCGGCCGAGCACGAGAACCAAAACAGCCTGTTTGACGACGCACAAACCTTGGGCGAGCAGTGGCAGGCCGAATTGGCACAGGTGCCCGACTGGACGCTGCGTGAGAAATTGGCTCAGGAAAAAATCGCCCTGGGCTTTTATCTGTCAGGCCATTTGTTCGACGAGTTCGAGCAAGAAGCACGCAAAATCGCACCGACGCGACTGGCGAATCTGCACCCACGCTCGGACACTGTGATGATTACGGGCATCATCACCTCGGTGCGCACGCAGATGACCGACCGTGGCAAGCGCATGTTCATCACCTTGGATGATAAATCGGCGCGGCTTGAACTGATGATATTTGCCGACGAGGCCGAGCGCTACGGGCGCTTCTTGGTCGAGGAGCAGTTGGTGTTCATGCAGGTGACGGTGCAACCCGATCGCTACGCAGGCGGCGACAATCTGCGCATCAGTTGCAAACGCGCCATGGACTTGATACACGCACGCGTGACCAACGCGCACACCTTGATTGTCGATGTGGACATGCGCGCTGCGCCGTTCGATGTCGATGTGTTTAAAAAGCAGCTCAAACAGCATTGGGATGCCGAAGGTCTGAGCGTGCTGCTACGCACTCAGATACAGGGCGCGCGTGCCGAAATCAAGCTGGGCATGGATTGGCAAGTCGTGCCCACGCAAGAATTACTCGCGCAGCTCAAACACATGCGCGCCGTGACCAAAGTCGCGTGGGAATGAGTCGAGCAGCACAGATAACTTGGCTCGCAGCGGTGGGCTGGGGTACAATATTTGAATTGATTTTAGATACACGCAGCACCCATATTCACAACACATCGCAATACATCACGGCTCATGTTGTCGCGATGCCGATGTTTTAAAGGCCCTACATGTTAATCACCCTCATCAGTGCACTGGTCATCAGTTTTGCAGTCACCATCTGGTTACTGCACTACCAGCATGTCCACGCGCATCTGACCCACGACTCACATGGGGATTCGGGACCGCAAAAGTTCCACGCACAGAGCACCCCACGCGTGGGCGGCATTCCTGTGTTTATGGGGCTGCTGATTGGCGCCGTGGTCTCCTCCAGCATCGCGCCCGTGCGCTGGATGTGGTGGGCGATATTCATTCTGTGCTTGATTCCTGCGTTTGCGGGTGGGCTGATTGAAGATTTGACCAAAAAAGTCGGGCCGCGTGAGCGCCTGCTCGCGAGTTTTGTCTCGGCGGGCTTGGCGTGGTGGCTGCTCGATGCGCGCATCACCTATGTGGCGGTGCCGGGGCTGGATTTTTTACTGTCGATTTCATTCTTCTCGCTGTTGTTCACGATGTTTGCGGTCGGGGGCGTGGCGCACGCGGTCAACATCATCGATGGCTACAACGGTTTGGCAGGCATGGTGGTGCTGATGATTACCGCGGCGATTGCCTATGTGGCGTTCCGTGTGGCCGATTATCAGGTGTTGGCGGTGGCGTGTGCGTTGTTTGGCGCGACCTTGGGATTCTGGGTGTGGAATTTCCCGCGTGGCATGATATTCGCGGGCGATGGTGGCGCGTATCTGTGGGGCTTCGTGCTCGGTGTGCTCTCGGTACTGCTGATTGAACGCAACACCACGGTCTCGCCGTGGTTCCCTCTGTTGCTCATGCTCTACCCTGTGTGGGAAACGCTGTTCTCAATCTATCGCAAAAAAATGCTGCGCGGTCTCTCGCCCGGCGAGCCGGACGGGCTGCACTTTCACATGATGGTGTACAAGCGACTGGTGCGCTGGATGATGAGCGATGAGAATGTCGATGTGCGCACCCAGCGCAACTCCATGACCGCGCCGTATTTGTGGGGCATGACTTTGATTACCGTAATCCCTGCGGTGCTGTTCTGGTCAAACACAATGGCGCTGATGCTGGTGTCATTGGGTTTTGTCATCATCTACGTGTGGCTGTACCGCCGCATGGTGCAGTTCAAATCGCCGCGCTGGCTGGTGCTGCGCAAAAATTCATGGCGCGGTCGCGTCGCCGAGCAGCTGGTGCGCCACCAACGGCAAAAGCACAAACTGCGCACCAAAAAAGACGTGGGCACGCCGATTGACACCAGTCAGTTCAAATAAGTCACAACCGATGCGCAAGAGGTGAAATATGGAGCGATTTATAAAATCAATGGAGTCTGAGCCCTATGATTTGCTTTGATTTTGACTTTCCGCCAACGGGATTTGGAAGGCAATAAACAATGATCAATATAAAAATTGTGAAATTTCCTGAGAGCTTGCAGCACGCAGTAGTAATTGAAGAGTTTGAACCAAAGGATGGGCTCGAAAACTTTTTAATTGGTTTATCAATTTTTTTAAATGAAAACCTTTTAGATTGGCATAGAAGTTGGGAGTTTGGTATTGGGCACATGACATATGATGATTATGTAATCCGCTTGTGCCAATCTGAGTTTCCATTTGAATTTAGTTTTGATTGTCGTGATGAGGCTATGGCGCTTGATTTAAAAATCAGATTAAGTCATTTTTACACTGACCTTAAATCATTGGGGTCATAAATAATTGGGGTCAGCAAGTAGGGTGGGCAAATGCTTTTGCCTTATATTTGCCCACGCGGATGTCACGCGCAGACAGCGTGGGCAAAAGATAAACCATTTTGCCACCCTACAAACTACAAACCGACCCCGTTGATTGGAGGAAAAAGATGAAAAAACCACTCCCAGACTGGCTCGTGCTTCTTGTTTGGAGATCTTTGCTTGGTGAAATTTATCCTTCGATACGCGCCATTGCGATAGGTATTGATGAGGACCGCTGTCTTTTAATTCGATATTACCTAGATAGGGAGCCTAATGAGATGGATGAAGAAAGTTTAGAGGTTGTAGCAACCAATGTTGATGCAGGAATAGGGCAGCAGTCGATTGCACGCATTGATATTGATTGCCAATTTACTGACGCTGCGTTTGGAGCGTTGGACGCGTTGGATGGCTTTATTTACTGTAGGCGAGAGTATGAACTGTAGCAAGTAGGGTGGGCAAAATATAAACCATTTTGCCCACCCTACAAACGCACACCAAAAAAAAGTGGGCACGCCCACCATCCCCCGTCAATTCAAATCATTCAAACCATCCCACTTCAAGCCCAGCAATCACAAATGCTGCAATTGCTTCAATGGCAAATCACTGGTGCGCTTAATCTGCTGCAACAATATGGTTGAGGAAATATCCCCAATCAGCGGCGACGCCATCAAGTCCTCGAGCATAAAGCGCGTGAGGCTCTTTAAATCCACCTCCACCACCTTGAGTGAGTAATCATAGTCGCCCATGGTGACCCAGCATTCAATGATGTTGGCATGGTTCTCAATCAAATCGTGAAATTCTTGTACCGGGCGCTTGTTGTGCTTGTTCAGCGACACATTGACGATGGCCATCACCGTCAGGCCAATTGCTTCACGGTTGAGCAGGGCTGAGTAGCGCTCAATCACTTGGCTTTGTTCAAGGCGCTTGAGTCGGCGCTGACACTGCGATCCAGATAAATGCACCTGTTCTGCCAGTTCCAATATGGTGGCCGAGCCGTTGCGCTGCAATGCGGCCAGCAGGCGGATGTCGTACTTGTCAAAAGTGATTTGCATATTTATCTCGCTATTTGTCTAATATGCGCAAATAATATACGAAAAATATTCAAATTGTGCCGCTGAATGCGAAAATTATGCAATATATCATCTATAAAATACACATCACAAAGTGGTATTTTATAACGATATTTGGAGACAACAATGTTTAAAACATGGGAAAACCCGCTCAATACCAACGGATTCGAGTTCGTTGAGTTTGCTTCTAAACAACCAGAAGCGCTGGCTAAATTGTTCGAAAATTTGGGTTTCGTAGCAATTGCCAAACACCGCAGCAAAGACGTAACTTTGTTCCGTCAAGGCGGCGTGAACTTTATTCTGAATGCGCAACCACACAGCCAAGGCGAAGAATTCTACAACTCGCACGGCCCGAGCGCGAATGCGATGGCGTTCCGCGTCAAAGATGCGGCGTATGCGATAGCGCAGTTGCGTGCCAAAGGCGCACAAGTGGTCGAGTCAGGCGCAGGGCCCATGGAGTTGAATTTGCCTGCGATTCGCGGCATCGGCGGCTCGTTAATCTATTTGGTCGATCGTTATGACACGGTGAGCATTTATGATTTTGACTTCGTGCCATTTGAGGGCGTGGATCAGCATCCGATTGGCGTGGGCTTTGTCGACATCGATCATTTGACCCACAACGTGATGCGCGGCGACATGGATAAATGGGCGAATTTTTACGAGGACTTGTTTAATTTCAAAGAAGTGCGTTACTTTGATATCGTCGGTAAAAAAACTGGATTGCATTCACGCGCGATGACCAGCCCCTGCGGCAAAATCCGCATTCCGATCAATGAGTCAGCCGATGACAAGAGCCAAATCGCAGAATACTTGGCCGAGCATCGCGGCGAGGGTATTCAACACATTGCGGTATCGACCAACGATATTTATCACTCGGTCGAAACCCTGCGCAGCCGAGGCATGGCGTTCATGGATACGCCTGACACCTACTATGACAAAGTTGAAACGCGCTTACCGAAAAATGGCGAAGACATCGAACGTTTGCGCAAAAATCGTATTTTGATTGACGGCGAGCCTTTGGATAAAGTGGGCAAAGAAGACAAATTGCTGCAAATTTTCACCAAGAATGTCATCGGACCACTGTTCTTTGAAATCATTCAACGCAAAGGCAACAACGGATTTGGCGAAGGTAACTTCCAAGCTCTGTTTGACTCGATTGAAGACGATCAAATCAAACGCGGCGTATTAAACGACTGATTAAACCAATAATCGAGACGATCATGGAAAAACTCACCCCCACTGAATGCGACACAGCGCTGGCTCAATTGTCAGGTTGGCAGTTGAGCGCAGACTTGAAGTCTATCAACCGTGATTTTGTTTTTAAAGATTTTAAGGCTGCCTTTGCGTTTATGAGTAAGGTTGCCGTGCAGGCCGAACTGCTGAATCATCATCCTGAATGGTTCAATGTGTATCACCGCGTGGAGGTGTGTTTGACCACGCACGATGCAGGCGGCATCACGATGCTTGACCTGAAGATGGCGGCGAAAATGAATCAATTGTTCGAGGAGGTGCATCATGGGTAATGCCAGCCAAAAACACGGCATGGCCGCAGGCCAAACCTATACCCCTGAACGAGCAGATTGGACAATCGATCAAAATTGGGCAGGCTATACGCCAGAAGAGCATCAGCGTTGGAAGTTCTTGTACGAGCGTCAAAGCGACTTGCTACACCGCTATGCATGCCGCGAATTTATCGAAGGTTTGGATGATTTGCCGATTGATGCACATCAAATTCCGAATTACGATGAAGTCAATGAAGTGCTGTTTGCCAAAACGGGCTGGACGATAGTCGCGGTTGCGGGTCTGGTGCCAGACGAGGTGTTTTTTGAGCATTTGGCCAATCGTCGCTTCCCGTCAGGTAGCTTCATCCGCTCTGAGAATGAACTGGATTATTTGCAAGAGCCAGATATTTTTCATGATGTGTTTGGTCATGTGCCGATGTTGATGAACCCAGCGATTGCCGATTTTGTGCAGGCGTATGGCAAAGGCGGCTTGCGCGCACTCGAAAAAGGTGTTTTGAATAATCTGGCGCATTTATACTGGTACACGATTGAGTTTGGCTTGATTGAACAAGATGGCCAGTTGCGCGTGTATGGCGCTGGCATCGCCTCATCGTTCAGCGAAACCCAATACGCGATTGACAGCGATGTGCCGAACCGCATCAAATTGGACATGGAGCGTGTCATGCGCACCGACCACAAAATTGATGATTTGCAAAAAGTGTATTTTGTGGTGTCCAGTTTGCAAGAACTGCTGCATTTTGTCGATGTGGATTTTGCGCCGATTTATGAGCGGATTCGCGGTGTGCCTTTGTATGCGCCGAGCGATGTGTTGGCGCAGGACAAGTTATATTAAATTAATATTAAAGAATTGAGTTTAAGTCCTCACCTACGACCTGCGGGCGAGGGGGGGAGTAAATCAATATAAAACCGAGGTTTATATGCATCACACAAAATCATTTATCGAGGTTGCACCAGAATCTGATTTTTCGATTCACAACTTGCCCTACGGCATTTTTACGCCCAAAGGCAGCGACAAACCTCGCGTTGGCGTGGCGATTGGCGAGTATGTGTTGGATTTGTCTGTGCTCAACGAAGCGGGATTATTGTCGGTAGATTCAAGTGTCGATGTGTTCCAACAATCGAGCTTGAATGCGTTGATCAACCTTGGTCGTGACGCGTGCGCGGGCATACGCCGTCAACTGCAATTGTTGTTGAGCGATGGCAATCCACAATTACGCGACGATGCAAAAATGCGTGAAATGGCTTTGATTGCGCAGGATCGGGTGACCATGCTTTTGCCGCTGGAGATTCCGGGGTACACGGATTTTTATGCGTCGAAAGAGCACGCGACCAATGTCGGTACGATGTTCCGCGACCCAGCGAATGCCTTGTTGCCAAATTGGACCGAAATTCCGATTGGTTACAACGGCCGCGCCAGCTCAATCGTCGTCAGCGGCACACCCGTGCGCCGCCCGTTGGGGCAAATTAAGTTGCCTGATGCAGAGCGTCCGATGTTCACAGCGTGTCGCAAACTTGATTTTGAACTGGAAACAGCGTTTGTGATTGGCAAAAACAGCAGCTTGGGCGACCCAGTTGCGGTGAATGAAGCCGAGGATTATATTTTTGGCATGGTGTTGCTCAACGATTGGAGCGCACGCGACATTCAGCAATGGGAATACGTGCCGCTCGGGCCGTTTAACAGCAAGACTTTCGCTTCGTCGATTTCGCCGTGGGTGGTGCCGATGGAGGCCTTGGCGCCATTTCGTGTACAAGGCCCGACGCAAACGCCAGAGCCTTTGTCGTATCTGAGCAGTGCGGCGCCATCGAATTTCGATATTGAGCTTAAAGTTGAAATTCAACCGCAGAACAGCCCAGCAACCACGATTTGCCAAACCAACTTCAAATACATGTATTGGAGCATGGCGCAGCAATTGGCGCATCACACCGTGTCGGGTTGCAATGTACGCATCGGCGACTTGATGGGTTCGGGCACCATCAGCGGTTCAACGCCAGACTCTTTTGGCAGCTTGCTTGAGCTGACTTGGAACGGCAAAAATCCTTTGACCTTGGTCAATGGCCAGACGCGTGCTTTCATCGAAGACAACGACACCATACGCATGACGGGGTTTTGCCAAGGCGATGGTTATCGGGTGGGCTTTGGCGAAGTCGTCGGCAAAGTTTTGCCCGCGCATGACTTGGCATAGGAGGACACATGCAACTGTACAGCTACTTTCGCAGCTCGGCCGCATTTCGCGTGCGCATTGCGCTCAATCTGAAAGGATTGGCGTACGAGTGCATCCCTGTTCATCTCGTGCGCGACGGTGGCGAGCAGCATGCGCCAGCATATCAAGCGATTAATCCAAGTGAGTTGGTGCCGACTTTGATTGATGCGAATCAGCCAATAGCGCAGTCCTTGGCGATTATCGAGTACCTTGAAGAAACGCACCCTCATCCAAGCTTGCTGCCCGGTGATGCCATGCAAAGAGCGCAAATCCGCGCTTTCGCTCAGTCGATTGCCTGTGACATCCATCCTTTGAATAATTTGCGCGTGTTGAATTATTTGAAAGATGAGTTGCACGTTGATGATGCTGCGAAAAGCAATTGGTACACATATTGGATAGGCGTGGGTTTGGCGGCGTTGGAGCAACAACTAGCGAAGCACGACTCGCAGGATTTTTGCTTCGGTACGCAGGCGACACTGGCGGACTGCTGCTTGATTCCTCAGGTGTACAACGCCTTGCGCTTTGACTGTGACATGAGCCAATTGCCACGAATTAACCGCATCTATAAGCATTGCATGGGTTTGGATGCATTTATAGATGCAGCACCCGAGCACCAGCCAGACGCACCATAAGATTGGAGACAAAAAATGAAATTGGAACAAATTCACCACGTGGCCTATCGCTGCAACGACGCCAAAGAAACGGTGTTGTGGTATCAAAAAATGCTCAATATGGACTTCGTGTTGGCGATTGCCGAAGACCTCGTGCCATCGACCAAAGCACCTGATCCGTATATGCATGTGTTCTTGGACGCGGGCAACGACAATGTCTTGGCATTTTTTGAATTGCCGACCAAGCCAGCGATGGGGCGCGACCCGAATACGCCAGACTGGGTGCAACACATTGCGTTTAAGGTTAGAGACAAAGCCACTTTACTCGAATTTAAAGCGCATTTGGAAGCCAACGGCGTGAATGTGGTTGGCATCACCAATCACAGTATTTTTCACTCCATTTATTTCTTTGATCCAAACGGTCATCGTTTAGAGCTGTCTTATCAAGACGATACAGCGCCTGAGCAAATGAAGAAATTGGATGAAGTGAAGTGGGCGATGCTCGAAGAATGGTCGCAAACCAAACGCGCACCGAAACACGCTGCCTTTTTGCACGAGACAGAGTTTAAGGCGCCTTGATAAAAGCGCTGACACGAACATATGTGTATCTAAGCCATCACAAAAATGCCCACAAACGTGGGCATTTTTTCAGGTCGATTTTAACGACTTCAAAAAGTTGAGCGCAAAACCATTACGGCTTACTTCTTATCCCAGCTGTCTTTCAGACCCACGATGCGGTTGAACACCAAAGCGCCAGCTTTGGAATCCACGCGGTCGGTGACAAAGTAGCCCAGCCCTTGAACTGAAAGTGAGGTTCAGATACCACATTTGATTCGCTTGTGGTTACACTTAGTTGATTCGGCGTTCTTCATGCCACGGCGCAATTTTGAACAACATCAGCATCCCCGGCACCGTGAGCACGACGCACAGGTAGAAGAACGATTCCCACCCCATGCGCTCGACCAGCCAGCCTGTGGAGGCGTTGATGAATGAGCGTGGCACGGCGGTCAGACTGGTGAACAGCGCCAGTTGCAGTGCGGTGTAGGCGGGGTTGGTGGTGCGGGCGATGTAGGCGACGAATGCCATCGTGCCCAGACTCATGCCGAATGTTTCTGCGGCGATAACGCCTGCAAGTAGGCTGCGCTCAAACGCGCCGATACTGGTGAACGGTCCGTAGTGCGCGAGCAGGGCAAAGGCGAGGATGGCGAGTGCTTGTATCACGCCGAACACCCACAGGGCTTTGTTTATCCCCAGTCGCAGCATCCATATCCCTGCGACGATGCCGCCGATGATCGATGAGATGAGTCCAATGCCTTTGTTAATCGTGCCCAAGTCGGTCTTGCTAAACCCCATTTTGAGCACGAATGTCGATTGCAACGCGGTCGCCATGGAGTCTCCGAGTTTGTACAGCAGCATAAATCCGAGGATGAACAGCGCCATTTTCCAGCCCTGACGGCCAAAAAATTCTATGAATGGTTCGACCACCGAGCTGATGAGGGTGCGCGGTGCCGCCTTTGACGCTTCGGGTTCGTTGACCACAAAGGACATGAGCACACCGGGCAGCATGAACAGTGCGGTGAATACAAACACCGTGTGCCATGCGAAATGATCGGCGAGGATGAGCGAGAGCGCACCGGGGATGAATCCCGAAATTTTGTAGGCGTTGACGTGGATGCTGTTGCCCAGTCCCAGCTCTTTGTCGGTCAAAATTTCACGGCGAAATGCATCGACCGCGACGTCTTGGGTCGCGGATAAGAACGACACCAGCACCGAGAGCATGACCACCCAGCGCAACTGCACCTGCGGGTCGAGCACCGCGTACAAAGTGATGGAAATCAACAAGCCAATCTGGGTCAGCAGCATCCAGCTGCGACGACGGCCAAACGCTGGGATGAGGTTGTATCGGTCGAGCAGCGGCGCCCAAACGAATTTAAATACATAGGGCAACTGCGTGAGTGAAAACGCCGCAATCGTCTTGACCGTCAATCCATACGAGAGCAACCACGCGGGCAGCAGTTGCAAGATAAAGAACAAGGGCAAGCCCGAAGAAAACCCCGTAAACACGCAGATGAGCATTTGGCGCGTGAGGATGAGTTTGTACCACGGTTGATTCTCGATGTCCGCGTCAGTTAGCGCGGGTGGCGTTGGCACGAGGGACATATCAGAACTCACTTAAATTAAATTGGTAATCCATGATGACAGGTGCATGGTCGGAGAATTTTTGTTCGGTGTAGACGCTGGTGGCGTGTGCCTTGGCCGCGACCTCGTGCGAGGCGAGCTGATAGTCGATGCGCCAGCCGACGTTGTTGGCGTAGGCTTGACCACGGTTGCTCCACCATGTGTATTGCACGGTCTCAGGCTCGAGCAGGCGGTAGGTGTCGTGCATGCGGCATTGGGTGAGGAACTCGCTCAGCCATGCGCGCTCTTCGGGTAGGAATCCTGAATTCTTGACATTGCCTTTGGCGTTCTTGATGTCGATGGGGTGGTGCGCGATGTTCACGTCCGAGCAGATGATGACTTCGCGCCCAGCGTCGCGCAGGGATTGTATGTGCGGCAGGAACAAATCCATGAATCGGTATTTGGCCTCTTGGCGCTCGGGTGAGGATGAGCCTGAAGGACAGTAGACCGAGATGACCGAGAGTTTGCCGAACCGCGCTTCGACGTAGCGCCCCTCAGCGTCAAATTCACCACCGCCATCAAAGCCCACGATGACTTCATCAGGTGCGCGGCGGCTGTAGAGCCCCACGCCGCTGTAGCCTTTTTTCTCAGCGTAGTGAAAGTGCCCCTGATGCTCGCCCGTGTGTGCGAAGGTGGTCTCGACCACGTCGGCCTGCGCCTTGAGCTCTTGCACGCAGATGATGTCGGCGTCTTGGGTGGCGATCCAGTCAAAAAATCCTTTGCTGCTGGCGGAGCGGATGCCGTTGAGATTGGCGGAGATGATGCGGGTCATAGGGCTGGGTCTCGGTGTGAGGTTAAAATCTGTGAATTTGACGGAGTTAATTCGGTTGGCAAAATGTTTTATTGAAGGCGTTGGTTGAAGCGGCCACAAGGTGCGATTGTACCGAATTTGCACGCTGAATGTGGGTCGATGGTGCGTTGGTGCTGCGTGGATGATGCGCGGGTGGTGACGGGTATTTGGGTTTAAATCGGTCGAATCCCTGCGCTGCGCTATCCCGCTGAGGTGGTTCGATGGTATGATTTCACGGATTTTAGAGCGGGCTGCGCACAGTCGTAACTGTGTGCCACATCGATGGCAGCACGCGCACCTACAACGAATATTTCACATCTGTCACCCATGAGCCATTTCAATATACACAGCATCCCCACTACGCCCTTTGCAGGGCAAAAACCTGGTACCAGCGGTCTGCGCAAGCAGGTCACAGTATTTGAGCAGCCGCACTACTTGGCGAATTTCCTCGCTTCGTTGTTTGCCGTGATTCGCCCTGAGTCAGGATTCGCGGGCAAAACCTTGGTCGTGGGCGGCGATGGCCGCTATTACAACGACACCGCGATTCAACTGGTGATACAGATGGCGCTGGCGCAGGGATTCAGCCGCATTCTCATCGGTCACAATGGCATCCTCTCGACCCCTGCGGTCTCGAATGTGATTCGTTTATACAACCAGCGCGAGGGTGCGGAGAGTGCGGAGAGTGCGAAGAATGCGGAGAATGGTGACAACGTGATTGGTGGCATCATCCTCTCGGCGAGCCACAACGCAGGCGGTCCGAATGGTGACTTCGGCATCAAGTTTAATATTGCCAACGGTGGCCCTGCGCCCGAGCGCATCACCGATGCGATTTATGCACATTCACAAACCATCAGAAGCTACACCGTAGCGGACGTGCCGCCAGTAGACATCAGCGCACTCGGCACAACGCAGGTGGGCGACGCGCTGATTGAGGTGATTGATTCGGTGGCGGACTATGTGGACTTGATGCAAAAATTATTCGATTTCGCAGCGATTCGTCGGATGTTTGAGAACGGATTTAAGATGCGTTTTGACGCGATGCACGCGGTCACGGGGCCGTATGCGCACGCGATATTTGAGGACGTACTCGGCGCGCCCAAAGGCACGGTGGTCAACGGCACGCCCTCGCCCGACTTCGGCGGTCATCACCCCGACCCGAATTTGGTGCACGCCAAAGACTTGTATGACTTGATGATGGGGCGCGGTACTGAGCCTGCGCCCGACTTCGGCGCCGCTTCGGATGGCGATGGCGACCGCAATCTGGTCATTGGGCGCGGTATGCCCGTCGCGCCGTCGGATGCGCTCGCGGTACTGACCGCGAACGCGCACCACGCCCCCGCCTACGCGGCAGGTTTGTCGGGCGTGGCGCGCTCGATGCCGACGAGTTGTGCGGTTGATCGCGTGGCGCAGGCCTTGGGCATTGAGTGTTTTGAGACCCCGACGGGTTGGAAATTTTTTGGCAATTTATTGGACGCCAACCGCATCACCTTGTGCGGTGAGGAGTCGGCGGGTGCGAGTTCGAACCATGTGCGTGAGAAGGATGGCTTGTGGGCGATTTTGCTGTGGTTGAATATTTTGGCGAAAACCCAATTGTCGGTCAAAGAACTGTTGGAGAACCACTGGGCGCAGTTCGGGCAGAACTACTACACCCGCCATGATTTTGAAGCGCTGGACACCGACAAGGCAAACGCAGTGATGAACCACATCAAATCGCAGTTGCCGAATTTGGCAGGACAGGTCTTGGGCGCATTCACCGTGCAGTCGGCGGATGACTTCAGCTATCACGACCCCATCGATGGTTCGGTTTCGCACAATCAGGGGCTGCGCGTGTGTTTCACCGATGGTTCGCGCATCGTCTATCGCCTCTCGGGCACGGGCACGGTTGGTGCGACCGTGCGCATGTACATCGAGCGTTATGAGGCCGATGCGCAGCAGCACGGGCAGGACACGCAGGCGGCGCTCGCTGAACTGGTGCAGTTGGCGTATCGTCTCGCGGACATTGCGGCGCTCACGGGTCGCACGGCGCCTGATGTGGTGACCTGATGTAGTGGATGTCGGTCTGGCGCACGGGCGGGTGCTTTTGCCCGTATAATTGCGGGGCGAATCCCCGCACATTGGGCGGTTGATTGATATAAAAATTATTGAAATTGGAAAACATACAATGCAAAAAAATTCATTTTTAGGTGTGATGTTGCGCGAGTTTTGGGGCGCGTGGTTGGTCAGTATTTTGGCATTGGTTGCCGCTTACTTAATCGGTGCGAAAAATGGCTCGGCGGGCGCATGGTCAGCGGTGATGGCGGTGTTGATTCTGGGTTTGTTCGAGGTGTCGATTTCGTTTGATAACGCTGTGGTCAACGCCATGGTGCTGAAAAAACAAAGCCACGCTTTTCGCATGGCGTTTTTGACCATTGGTTTCATCATTGGTGTGGTCGGGATGCGTTTGATTCTGCCGCTGTTGATTGTCGCGACCACCACGGGACAGAGTTTGGCTCAAGTTTACAACATGGCGGTGAATAACCCCGAAGAATACAGCCATCAGCTGCACTTGCACCACGTCGAAGTGATGTTGTTTGGTGGGGCGTTTTTGATGATGGTGGCGTTGACATGGTTGTTTGACCATGAGCGCGACATCCATTGGCTCGGTGGTTTTGAGCGTCGTCTGGCTGCCCTTGGCAAACTGTCTATGCTCGCGGCGGGTGTGAGCTTGGCGTTTGTTCTGGCTGTGGTGTTTATGCTCGATGGCGCGCACCGTTATGTGGGCTTGTTGGCGGGCACCATCGGCGTGGTGACCTACATCATCGTCGGCGGCTTGGGTGATGCACTGGGTGACGAGGGGACAGAACATGCATTGGACGTGGCCGATGTCGGCAATCTGGTCAAAAAAGGCATGTCGGCGGCAATCGCCACCTTTATGTTTCTCGAGGTGCGTGACGCGTCGTTCAGCTTTGACGGTGTGATTGGTGCATTTGCCATCAGCAAGGATATTTTCATCATTATGTTGGGCTTGGGCGTGGGCGCACAGTGGGTGCGTTCGTTGACGATATTCTTCGTTGAGCGCGACACCTTGGGTGAGTACCGTTATTTGGAGCATGGTGCGCACTGGGCGATTTTGGCACTGGCGGCGTTGATGTTCATCAGCGCATTGCATGAAGTGCCTGAAGTGATTACGGGCTTGATTGGCTTGGTGTTGATTGGGCTGTCGTTCTGGTCATCTATCGTGGCGCGTCGCCGCGAATTGCGTGACTGATGTGTCCAGCAGTCTTCTATACATATTAAAAAAGCAGGCCGATGGCCTGCTTTTTTGCGTTCAAATGCGGACAGTCATTTTGCGTGCAACACGCGCATGGCTTTTTCATACTCACCGCGCACCCAATCGGGGATGGCTTTTTGAGCTTTGAAAATGGCGTCATCGATGACTTCACGCTCGGCTTGTTTGGCAGGTTTGAGCACATAGTCGACCACGGGTTGCTGCGGCGTGCCCGAGTTGCGCGGATGGTCGATGCCGATGCGCAAGCGCCAAAAATCAGGTGTGCCGAGTTTGGCTTGGGTGTCTTTGAGGCCGTTGTGCCCGCCTGTAGAGCCGCCGATTTTCATTTTGACCGCGCCTGCGGGGATGTCCAGCTCGTCGTGTAGCACCAGCACATCGGCAGGCAAGACCTTATAAAAATTCGCCAGAGCAGCGATGGCTTGCCCCGAGCGATTCATATAGGTCATCGGTTTGAGTAGCCACACATCGGTGTTGGCAATGCGTGCGCGTCCTGCGACGCCATGAAATTTGCTCTGCGCGCTCAGACTCGCACCATATTCGCGTGCGAGCTCGTCCAGCAGCCACCAGCCCGCATTGTGGCGGGTGTTTTCGTATTCGGTGCCGTAGTTGCCCAGCCCGACGATGAGTTTGATTGCATCTGCCATATTGTTGTCAGTCTTTGAATCTAAAATAAAACAACCCACTGTGAGTCACAGTGGGTTGCATCGTACACGAAAAAGCAGCACATAGAAACCGAGGATTATTTACCTGCAGTAGCCAATGTGATGTCTTTTTGTTTGCCCAATACCAAAGACACGCCTTCTGGCAATGCCAATTGGCTGGCTTTAACGGCTTGGCTGGCTTCCAATTTAGAGCAGTCAACAGTCAATGCGCTTGGCAAGTTTTTAGGTGTAGCAGAAACTTTCAAGTTGAACACAGCTGGACGCACACGTTGTGATGCCAATTTAACTGCTGGAGAGCTTTCGCCACCAACGAATTTCAAAGGTACTTTAACAACGATTTGCTCATCAGCAGAAACGCGTTGCAAATCGATGTGCAAAACCATAGGTTTGAACGGGTGAACTTGAACGTCACGAACAATCACTTGTTCAACAGTGCCGTCTAATTCCAAATCCAAAACCGAGTAACGCACGCCTTCTTTACGCAAAGCGTGGTACAAAGCATTGTGTTCCAATTCGATAGACAAAGCAGCGCCAGTGGTTCCATAAACGACGCCTGGCACTTTGCCATCACGACGCATACGGCGGCTCGCACCCGTACCGTGCAGTGCACGGCTAATTGCGGTAATTTTCATATTAACTCCAATATAACAATAAAATGATTGGCATAACAGGCTCGCGCCCAGCACCCCAATCGGTGTCCCATCCGCGACCAGATGGGTTTGTCAGTGATGCGCGTCAGACACGCACCCCATCACAAAACGTGGTTCGTACTCAGCTCAATTCGCTGAACAACGAACTTACAGATTCTTCTTTGGCGATGCGAATAATCGTCTCGCCCAATAATTTAGCACAGCTCAGTTGGCGTACTTTGCCGCTGGCAATCGCAGCTTTGGTCAACGGGATGGTGTCGGTCACGACCAACTCATCCAATACCGACGCACTCAGACGCTCAATCGCGGGGCCCGACAACACAGGGTGTGTACAGTAAGCGAGCACTTGCTTGGCGCCGCGTTCTTTGAGCACTTCAGCTGCTTTACAAATCGTACCTGCCGTATCGACCATGTCATCCATCAGCAAACAGGTGCGACCTTCAATGTCACCGATGATGTTCATCACTTCAGAAACATTGGCTTTCGGGCGGCGTTTGTCGACAATTGCCAAATCACATTCCAAACGTTTGGCAATCGCACGGGCGCGAGCCACGCCGCCGATGTCTGGTGACACCACAACCATGTTCGGCAGATTTTTTGACACGATGTCGCTGAGCAAAATTGGCGAAGCGTAGATGTTGTCTACGGGCACATCAAAGAAACCTTGAATTTGATCGGCGTGCAAGTCCATGGTCATCACACGATCCACACCCGCAGCACCCAACATATTGGCCACCAGTTTAGCGGTGATGGCCACACGTGCTGAGCGAGGGCGGCGGTCTTGGCGAGCGTAGCCGTAGTACGGCATCGCTGCGGTGATGCGACCTGCAGAAGCGCGCTTGAGCGCGTCTGCCATAATCAGCACTTCCATCAACGACTCATTGGTCGGCGCGCACGTCGATTGCAAAATAAACACATCGCGACCGCGAACGTTCTCGTTGATTTCTACTGTGACTTCGCCGTCAGAAAAACGACCCACTTCAGCTCGACCCAGAGGTACGCGAAGGTAATCGGCAACGTCTTGAGCGAGTTTGGGGTTGGCGTTCCCCGTGAAAATCATGAATTCAGATGTGGACATGGTGTTGTACCCTAATGCAAATTGTCATTGGAAGTGTTCTCTCACCAAGACTTCCGCATGCTCTATACTGCAACAGCGCAAAGAGGGCTTCGTGAAAAAACACAGCACCACCGCAATCAGGTCGTTCCAAAAAAAATTGCCCGTCTCCGAGTCTATACATACGGAACCACGGGCAAAATATAAATTCTTGGCAGAGGATGGAGGACTCGAACCTCCGAATGCTGGAATCAAAATCCAGTGCCTTACCGACTTGGCGAATCCTCTACACGAGACCGAAATTATAGCCTGAGGCTGGGGGCAATTGCAAGACGTTCGCCAAAAAAATTCCAATTTTGGCGTGGAATGACAACATTATGAATTTTTAGTATGAAAAAACAAACGGATAGCTGGGTATTTGATTGTTAAGTTGCGCAGGGTGGTCGGTCTGCAATCGGTGTTATATAACAAAACCTGCAATTTAAATGAGCTTTATATCTCAATATCAAATAAACAATCGAAATTATATTATGTAGCGCACGCGCACTTGCTTCTATAATGGGGCAAATCATCTTTCACAGGAGGCCACCATGGCGCAAATTTTCACAGACAACACTTTATCCATTGGCAACACGCCTTTGGTCAAACTCAATCGCGTGGTGGGCAACGCGGGCGCCACCGTGCTGGCCAAAATTGAAGGACGCAACCCCGCTTACTCGGTCAAATGCCGTATCGGCGCGGCGATGATTTGGGACGCTGAAAAGCGCGGCATCTTGACCGCGGGCAAAGAGCTGGTTGAGCCGACCAGCGGCAACACAGGAATCGCACTGGCATTCGCAGCCGCGGCCAAGGGCATTGCGATTACTTTGACCATGCCTGATACCATGAGTGTGGAGCGTCGCAAATTATTGGCGGCCTATGGCGCAAAGCTGGTATTGACCGAGGGCGCCAAAGGCATGAAGGGTGCCATTGCCAAGGCTGAAGAAATCGCCGCGAGCGACCCCGACAAATACGTGTTGTTGCAACAGTTTAAAAATCCAGCAAACCCAGCGATACACGTGGCGACCACAGGCCCCGAAATTGACAACGCGACCAATGGCAAGGTGGATATTCTTGTCGCGGGTGTGGGCACGGGCGGCACCATCACGGGCGTGTCACGTTATTTCAAACAAGTGCGCAATGTGCCGTTGTGGTCGGTAGCGGTCGAGCCGTCAGCCAGCCCCGTGCTGACGCAGACGCGCAATGGTGAAACGGTACAGCCTGGCCCGCACAAAATTCAGGGCATAGGCGCGGGCTTTGTGCCCGATACATTGGATTTGTCTGTGGTTGATCAAATTGAACAAGTGAGCAACGAAGAGGCGATTGAATTTGCGCAACGCTTGGCCAAGGAAGAAGGCATACTCGCAGGCATTTCATGTGGTGCGGCAGTGGCAGTAGCGGTGCGCTTGGCGAATTTGCCAGAGCACGCGGGCAAAACCATCGTGGTGATTTTGCCTGACTCGGGCGAGCGTTATTTGAGCACGGCGCTGTTTGAAGGGTTGTTCGATCCTGTGACGGGGTTGCCTGTTTAAAAATCCCAAGCGGCTTTGTAAACAAAAAAGGTTGTGCAGACGCACAACCTTTTTTCACGTATAGCGCCTCGAATAATTATCGGAACGAGCGCAAATACCACCACTCAAAGCCGCGCTTGAGCCAATGAAACAGCCGCATCGTCGGCAACACCACGGCGCGGCGCTCGTTGCGCATGATGAATGTGCCTGCATTGCCCGTATCGACGATGCACATCAGCTCAACGCGATAGCTTGCATTTGGCGTTTTGCCCGCCAATTCATCCACGAGGTTGCGCGCAGCGGCGCTGGCCAGAAGCTCGGCCATGTGCGCTTGTTTGGGCATCCAGTCGGGTCCGGGGAAGCTGCCCGAATCGCCCGCGACATAGACCTTGTCCCAGTCCTCGACTTGGCATAAACGGTTGGCCTGAATCAATCCGCCCGCAGAGCGTGGCAACTCAGTGTGGTCAAACCACGCATTGCCCGTCATCCCCGGCATGAACAAAATCAAATCCGCCGCAAAACTGCCACCCTCAGTGGTCACGGTGTCCGCGCTGAACGAGACCATCTTGTGCCCCAAATGTTTCTCGATGCCGCGTGCGTCCATCTGCGCCATCAGCCCCTCAACAGCTTTGGGGCCGAGACGATTACCCGGTTGTGGCGCAGGACTAAAAAACACCAGTTTGAACTGCTCGCGGCGATTTTGTTGGCGCAGCAGTGTGTCGATGCCGAATAAAAATTCAAACATCGGGCCGCCACGCATCGCTGACGGCTCGTTCGGATTGCCTGCGAAACCGACCGCAATCGTGCCGCCCGTCATCGATTGCAGGCGCTCGCGGATGCGCTCGGCAGCATCGATGCCCTCGCAAGGCGTGATGGCGTGATCGATGCCGGTGAGCTTTTTGATAAAGCGTCCGCCCGAAGCAATAATCAGCCCATCGTTGCGCACCTCGCCCGTGCTGGTCAGCACCACGCGACCACGCTCAGACAGCCCCGTGACTTCACCCTGATGAAACTGCACGTTCAAGCGTTGAAAAAATCGCTGCAGCGGCACGATGAGGTCGGCGCGACTGCGCAAGCCGCTCGGCACCCAAATCAAACTGGGCAAAAATTGCAGCTCAGCGCGTGGCGCAATGACGGTGATGGTTGCCGAAGCATCGCGTTTGCGCAGCTCACGCACGGCTTTGAGCGCGGCAAATCCAGAGCCAATAACGGTGATGTGGTTCAAAATCATTCCTTAAAATCGATGTAAGAGGTGTATTTAACCCACCAAGCGCGCATAGACATTGCCTGCACGCTTTTCAATCTGCCCTGACAATTCAAGGTTCATCAGCGCTGACAGCAGCTCGCCAATCTCCAGCTGCGTGCGCAGCGCCAAAGTATCCATGTCGCACGGGTCGTGCCCGAGGGTGTCGAGGATGTGCTGCTCTGTGGGATTCAATGGTTCATTATGTGTCGCTTGCGGCATAGCCGCGCTCACGCCCTGCGCGTTGCCCATGGGTTGCAATTCATCCAAAATATCTTGCGCGCACTCGACCAGTTTCGCCCCTTGACGGATGAGTGCATGGCAGCCGCGTGAGAGCGGCGAGTGAATGGAGCCTGGGATGGCGAAGACTTCGCGGTTTTGCTCAGCGGCTTGGCGGGCGGTGATGAGCGAGCCCGATTGCAGAGCCGCCTCGACCACGAGCACGCCTTGCGCCAATCCCGAGATGATGCGATTGCGCCGTGGGAAGTGGTGTCGCGTATTATTATGACGGCAAGCCCGAGCGGCGCCG
>CAZDLD010000002.1:0-14181 GCA_964506355.1 uncultured Hydromonas sp. | reverse complement strand
GGAAATTCGCTGAGCAGCACGCCGTGCTCGGCAATCGCGTAGGTCAGCTCGCGGTTGCGCGAGGGGTAGATGATGTCGCAGCCCGTGCCGATGACGGCGATGGTTGAGCCGGCGTGTTGCGGGTTGGCGCGATAGGCGCTCAATGCCCCTTGATGCGCGGCGGCATCGATGCCGAGGGCCAAGCCAGAGATGATATGACATCCGCCTTGCGCGAGCTCTTGAGCGAACCACTCGGTGTTTTTGATGCCCTGCGTGGTGGCGTTGCGACTGCCCACCATGGCTAAACTTCTCGGCGCGTTGAGCAGCTCAATGCGCCCTTTGGCATAGAGCAGGATGGGTGGGTCGGCGATGGTGAGCAGGTGTTGCGGATAACTGGGGCAAGACAAACTAATGATGTGGTTGCCAGCCTGAGCACGCCATGCCAAGGTGCGCGCCAATTGCTCTTCAAACGCTTCATCAGGTGCGCGCAGCAAAGCTCGCGCCACACGGTCAGAGACCACTTGCGCCAGCGCGGTGTGGGTTTGGGCAAAAATCGCTTCAGGCAGCCCAAAATTTTTGAGCAACAGCTGCGCAGTCACATCGCCCACGCCCTCGGCAGACATCAGGCGCAACCACAAGGCCACTTCGTCGTCGGATAAATATGGTGTGCTCATAGATGGATATTCATGGTGCAGAAGTTGTGCTGATGCGTTCGATGGTGCGTTTAAGGATGCTGCCACGCGTGATTTCACGCTCGCTGGCGTCGCTGCGCACCACTGTGAAGGTGTCAAAAATTTGTACGATGCGTACTTGACCGCGTGTGCGGGTGACGCTGGAAGCTGTGGTGGGGTTGAGTACATCGACCAACGCCCAGCTTTGATTCGAGCGCACCCCGTGCGCGGCGCCCTGATCCATCACCAGCATGGTACTGCGTGCGCCGATGCTGTGTGCATTCGCAAAGCCCAGTACGTGCGCTTGTGTGGTCGGTGCGGTGAGGTGGCTGCTGTCGCTGAGGTTGCTGCTCACGGGCAGCGGGTTCAGACAAACGCGTGGAATGACGCGGTCAAACCGATCGACCTCGGCGAGTGTTTGGGTGATGCGCAAGGGGGCAACCCATTCGTAGTTGTTCGCATTCGGATTGGCAGTGGCGGAGACATCGACGCGATGATCCCAGCGGGCTTTGGCTATCAGTTGTGTAAACGCACCGATTTCTTTGCCCTGCAAATCCAAAATGGGTGCACGGGTGCGCACGATGAAATAGGCATTGTTGCGTACATCCATCGGCACATCGGGCGAACTGGACAGCCCACGCACCAGAACCGTGTCGCCCTTCGCGCCCAAGAAGCGCTCAGTGTCCGCAGGGCTCAAGCTCAAGGTGCTTGCGGCAGCAGGGTGGCGCGCAGCCGCCGCCATCTCGGTGTTGGCATCAGAATTGGACTCAGTTTGAGGCGAGAACCACCACTGCCCTGTGGCGTCCTCATGCATCTGAACTTCGGTTGGCGAGAGCTGATAGAGCGCGGCGCAGGCTTGAGCGTCATATTTCGGCAGGGTCTGACCGTGTGCGGCAAGCGCCGTGCTGCCCAGCAGCGCGACGAAGCAATGCGCGTAAAACGGGCGGGCTATGCTAAAATATCGAAAGGAGTTCATGGTGCGCTTGGCCTGTCATTGGTGTGGGGTGCATGGAGTTTATATTCTATAAGAAATGGTAAGGATGTATGGCTGTATTGTCTATTTTAAAATTCCCCGATGCGCGCCTGCATCAGATTGCCAAGCCTGTCACCCAGTTTGACAGCGGCTTGCAGACCATTATTGCCGACATGTTCGAGACCATGTACGCCGCCCGCGGCGTCGGACTGGCGGCCACTCAGGTGGATATTCATCAGCGCATCGTGGTGATTGATACATCGGAAGAGCGCAACGCGCCCAAAGTGCTAATCAATCCCGAGCTCATCGCGCAGAGCGCCGAGCTCAAAGAATGGGAAGAAGGCTGCCTGTCCGTGCCCGAAACCTACGAAACCGTCTCACGCCCCGACCGCGTGCGCGTGCGTGCGCAGGATGCCAAAGGCGAATGGTTCGAAATGGACTGCGACGAGTTGCTCGCTGTGTGCGTGCAGCATGAAATCGACCACCTCAACGGCAAGGTGTTTGTGCAGTATCTGTCGAACCTAAAATTCAATCGCATCAAAACCAAACTCAAAAAACAACAACAACGCGAAGCCGAATAAATATGAACATCATTTTTGCAGGCACGCCCGTATTTGCCGCGCAGGCACTCCAAGCCATCATTGACGCGGGATTCAAAGTCTCATTGGTATTGACCCAGCCCGACCGCCCGAGCGGACGCGGCATGAAACTCACACCGTCAGCGGTCAAGCAAGTGGCCCTGACGCACAACATCCCCGTGGCGCAACCGACCTCGTTGAAAGCCGATGGCAAATACGCTGAGCAGGCGCAGGACGCCCGTGCACAAATCACCGCGGCGCAGGCGGATGTGATGGTGGTCGCGGCTTATGGCTTGATTTTGCCTCAAGATGTGCTCGAAATGCCCAAACACGGCTGCGTGAATATTCACGCCTCACTGCTGCCACGTTGGCGCGGTGCGGCGCCGATACACCGTGCGATTGAAGCAGGCGACGCCGAAACAGGCATCACCCTGATGCAGATGGATGTGGGCTTGGACACGGGGGCGATGTTGGCAATCGAATCCACGCCCATCACCGAGACCCACACTACAGTGAGTCTGCACGACGAATTGAGCGCGATGGGTGCGCGCATGGTGGTGACGTATTTGCAGCAATTGGCAATCAACGCCGCACCTCAACCGACGCCACAGCCCAGCGAAGGCGTGTGCTACGCAGAAAAAATCAGCAAAGCCGAAGCGCAAATCGACTGGCAACAATCTGCCCAAGTGCTCGCACGTAAAGTTCGTGCACTCGACCCAGCGCCAGCCTGCGTGAGTCAGTGGCAAGGACAAGCGCTGAAAATCTGGTCAGCGCTGGCTCAGGATGAAACGCACAGCGCGCAAGTGGGCGAAATATTAAAAATAGACAAACTGGGCGTGCACATTGCCTGTGGTGAGGGTGTATTGCTAGTCACTCAAATACAAAAGGCAGGCGGCAAACGCAGCCCAGCCACGCAAGTGGCTCAGAGTTTGAACATGACTGTGGGAACGCTGTTTGTGTGAAACAACTGAACCTCATGGTTTAGAAACTCAGCAAAAAAGGCATCCCGTGTTGGCGCCTGTTTGACAACTTAAGGCTCAAGACTGCGAATCACATAAACCACTTCATCCTGCGCGCCATCAATTGGGCGTTCGCTGAGATTTGATGTCACTTGTCCTGCAAGATGAAACCCCGCTTTTTCTAAAACACGCCGCGAGGCCACATTGAGCACTGCTGTCTTCGCCAGCACGCAAGTCACACCTACACTGAATGCGTGCGACACCAAGGCGTGCGCGCCTTCAGTCGCATAACCTTGCCCCCAAGCGCAGCGCTGCAGTCTGTAGCCCAACTCCGCAGTGCGCTCACCCTCGATGTGGCCTTCATCAAACAACGCGAACCAGCCCAAAAACTCCCCTGTGGTACGCTGATGTGCGGCCATCACCTCTGGCTCCGTCCCTCGCGGGGTGAGGTAATCGACATCGCTCAGCCCCTGCTCAGGTGTCATCAACCCACCATTGAGGTACAGCATAACCTCGGGATCCGCCTCCAACCGTACCAAGTCATCTCGGTCAGCAGGTGTCACAGGCCGTAGGGTCATACGTGGCGTGAGTAGTTGGTTGGGGATAAGAATGTGCATGGCTTTGTATCCTATATGGATGAGGTGAATGCAAGCGAATAGGCTTACCCTCAGGCATTCCAGTTGTTGTGCTGTTATTTTTACGAAACGCCTATCAAAAAAGCGGGCAATGCCCGCTTAATTAATTTGAATCATTTACCCGCATGGTGCTTACTTTGATATTCGCGGCAGGCGTCGCCATACATTTGGTAAATTTTAATCCACAGTGGATTTTCGTGGGTGAGCCATTCGGGGTGCCACTGCACGCTCAAGGTGAATTGTTCGACATCGGTGCAGTACAGCGCTTCAACCAGTCCATCGGGCGCGTGTGCGAGTGGCGCGAGGCCTTTGCCAAGGGTTTTGATGCCCTGTCCGTGCAAGGAGTTGACCCAAAATTCTGAGGTGCCCATGGCTTTTTCGAACCAAGTGTCGGGCACGAGTTTGACATCGTGGTGCGGGCCGTATTGGATTTCGTTGGCGGCGGTGCTGTCTTTTTCACGATGGTCGAGCATGTGCGGGGTTTCGTGCAGTTTTTGGTGCAGGGTGCCGCCGCGTGAGATGTTGAGTTCTTGGTGTCCGCGACAGATGCCGAGCAGTGGCAGTCCGCGCTCGAGCGCCGCAGGGATGAGTTGCGCGTCAAAATAGTCGCGGTCGGGGTCTTGCAGCACATCAGGAGTGAGGTGGCTTTCGCCGTAGAGCTCAGGCACGATGTTGGTCGATGCGCCCGATAAATACACGCCATCGGCCAGATCCAAGTATTGCTCGAGTTGCGCGTAGCCAAAGCAGGTGGGCACCATCATCGGCACGCAATCGGCGAAGCGCACAACGGGGTCGGCGTATTTTTTGCCAAGTAATTGGTAATGAATGCCCGTCATCACTTTGGAGCCCATGGGCATCAGGATGAAGGGTTTGCGACTGTATGACTCGTTGTTCGTCTTGGGAACTGTCATGGGGCACCTACTCTAAAATTGGATGTGAACACTGTATCTGAAACCATGGGGGTGCCCATAGCGCCACTTGCTGTTGTTCAGGACATACACTCATGGTGCCACTGCACGGACAAGGACAGTGCGCATGAAAACGCATGAAGCGACGGAAAAAACATAAATAAGAGAAATTAACGCCATCCGCGACGCAATTCTACGCAAATGCACTCGAAACAAGGCGCAAGGCAGGAATCACCCCCATCATTCAAAGGACAATCCCAGTGAAAAGCGCACAACATCTCCCTAAATCGTACACAAACCATTTATTTTTTAGGGTTTTAGGCTTACAATAGTCGCTGTTAATAATAGCAAGCTTGAGTGAGTCCGACAGTTCACGCGCAATTTGTGTGCGGATTGTTCGTAGTTTGGATACGAAGGATCACCATCGAGCACATTCGAAACGAATTTTAGTACTTGTAAATTGTAAAATTGTAATAGGACTTGATATGACCCACTCAAATGATACAACGACTTACGCGCTCGCTCCTGAGGTTGATCACCTTTCGGAAAAAGCAGCAACCATGCTGATGTTGGCGGCCATCGCTGCGGTGTTGGCGATTTTGGGCTTGTTGTTCGCTTTGGCTCAAGTGATTAACCCGAACCAAGTGGGTGATGATTTGGCCGCTTCTGAGCAACAGATTGTTCAACGCTTGCGTCCAGTGGCTGGCTTTGAAATGGGCGCCACTTCAACTGGTCCTAAAACGGGCGAACAAGTGTACAACGGCTTGTGTACCGCATGTCATGCATCGGGCGCAGCTGGCGCACCTAAGTTCGGTGATGCTGCGGCATGGGGTCCTCGCAATGGTCAAGGTTTTGATACCTTGCTCAAACACGCGATTGAAGGCTTCAAAGGCATGCCAGCCAAAGGCGGCGGCAGCAACAGTGACTTGGAAATCGCTCGTGCAGTGGTCTACATGGCGAACAAAGGTGGAGCATCATTCGCAGAGCCTAAGGATCCAGCAGCAGGCGCCGCGAAAAAACCATAATTCGCATTTGACTGCATCAGTATCACACAAACAGAGCCTATGGCTCTGTTTTGTATTGGGGCAAAAGAGCTGGCATATTTGGGCACGGGTCTTAAGGTGTACACATGCTTGAAAGATGATTTGAAAAAGAGTACACTCACTGTGAGCGCAAGCTCCCCCGTTTTTCCTCCCTAAACGGGGTTGTCAGCAATGACATTTTTCCCTGAGTTTACTCAGGGATTTTTTTTGGTCTAAGTAAAGACAGTTTGACAAGTATCGAAGTGTTGGTTATTATTCCGAACTTCGTCCAGCGCGCAATACTGTGACGCTGCGGCATCCAACGAAACGATACGACCATGGAATACGACATTAAACTAAAGGTGAGGCAGTTCAAAGCCTTATCCAACGAGCACCGCCTGACCTTGTTCCTCAAAATCCTCGAACACGAGCACCTGCATGGGCGCACGGACGGTTGCGCCATCAATGCGGTGGTCTGCGATTGGAAAATCTGCGCACCGACGGTCTCGCATCATATTCGAATTTTGGAGTCGGCGCGCTTAATTGACGTTGAGAAAAGTGGCAAATTCATTGTGGCACGGCTCAATTTAGACTCCTATGAAATGTCCATGCGCTTGTTCCACGCACGTCCCGCGGCCGAGCATTTGGACACCTTGTTGCAAAACCGTGGTCAAAAAACCAACCCCAGCCAAACCACGATGCCAACCTAATCACTACTGAGCAAACCAACTAAGGTATTTATGAAGTTAATCTCCAATTCAATGCGCATCAGCGTTTGCGCCGCGCTCATCATGGGACTGAATGCCTGTGCCATCGTGACCGATCAACACGAGACTTTGGCGCAGGTCAAGCAAGCACAATTGAGCTTACCCGAAGCAGCGGGGCAGACCTTGGCGCAGTGGCCGCATCAAGGTTGGTGGAAGCAGTACCACAACGCCACTTTGGACGCCTTGGTCGATCAAGCGGTGGCCGACGGCCCGAACTTGAAAGTGCTGGCGACGCGCGTCGATGCATCGCGCAACGCAGCCGACGCCGTGCGTAAATTGTCATATCCTATGGGGCAGGTCAAGGTCGATTGGACGGGGCAGGAGTTTTTCAACACCCGCATTGATAAAGGCGTCAACGCACCAACTGCGATACCCAACGGCTCTCTCGCAGATCAATTCGTCGGTCTGACCAACATCAGCGCGGGCATTGCATGGGATTTGGATTTGTGGGGGCACAACCGTGCGCAGTATCAAGCGGCCTTGGGTCAGAACCGCGCACAAGAATTTGAGTACGAAGCGGCGCGTCAAGGCGTGATTGCCAACATCGTGGGGCTGCACGCACAGATTATGGGCTTGGATGCGCGCATCCGCATCATCGATGAACAAATATCCACCCAAACCACCCTGCGCCAACGTTGGCTCGAGCGTGAGCAAGCGGGTCTGCAACCGATGCAGAACAGCGTTCAGGTGGACATGGTGCTGGCGCAATTGGCACAGCTGCGCAGCTCGATAGAGGCGCAAAAGCAAGTGGCGCGTGCACAATTGGCCGCGCTTATCGGGCAGACGCCCGCGCAGTTGGCGGAATTTTTACCCGAGCAGGAGTGGCGCACGCTCAATGTGCCGCAGTACATTCCTGCGCAAATTTTGGGCACGCGCCCTGACATCGCCGCTGCACGCGAGTACATTGCCGCCGCGACGGGGCAGGTGGACGCAGTTCAGGCGGAGTTTTATCCCAACATCAATATTGGTTTGTCCACAGCGTTGCAGTTGCTCAACGTATCGGATGTATTGGACTTTCGGGGGCAGAATGCCGCGGTCAAACCGGCCATCAGCCTGCCGATTTTCAACACCATTCAGTTGAACGCCAAGTTGCGCCAGCAGCAATCCCAGCTCGACAACGTGATTGCGCAGTACAACCAAACCGTGTTTCAAGCCGTGTCCGACGCACACCAACAATTGGCCAACCACCGCCAAGCGCAAGCTTTCGTGACGCAGCAAGCGCGCTTGGTCAAGGACAATCAAATTCTCAGCGGACTGGCGGCACAACGCTACACAGCGGGCATGAGCCCACAGATGGAATCGCTGATGCTCAAGAGCGCCGCTCTGCGTGAGCAAGACGGACTGGTCATGGGCTACGCGATGCGCCGTGCGCAAGAAGCGCGACTGGTCAGCAGCTTGGGCGTGGCGTTCTCTGACGTATTGGCGCAGCCAAATGACACCGCCAAATAAACCACGCGCAAAAAATCGAAACACACAACCAATCAGCAAGATAAAAGTTAAATCACAAGGAACACCATGAGCCAAGACAACACCCTCCTCGACACACCGACTATGGACAGCACCGATGCGGACAACGCCCAAAAACGCAAAAAGCGCATGGGCGCGGCCATCGCGGTATTTTTATTGCTGGGGCTGGCATGGGCGCTGTACTGGTTCTTCGTCGCGCGTTTTCATGAAGAAACAGAGAATGCCTATGTGGCTGGCAGCATGGTGATGGTCAATGCCCAAACCATGGGCACGGTCGAAGCGATTTTGGCTGAAGAAAACCAACAGGTCAAAGCAGGCGATGTACTGGTTAAACTCAGCCCGACCGATGCGCAAGTGGCACTCGAGCAGGCCAAGGCACAGCTTGCGAACGCAGCGCGTCAAATTCAAAGCGCCTTCAACACCGTCGGCGTGACCAAAGCCCAAGTGGCGCAAGCCAACTCAGCCGTGGCGATGGCGCATTCAGCGGTTGATCGCCGTGCGCAATTGGTCAAAACTGGCGCAGTCAGCCGCGAAGAATACGATCAAGCTGTCAACGCGCTCAATCAAGCACTGGCCGCGCAAAAAACCACGATGGAGCAGAGCAAAACCGCCAGCGCCCAAGTCGCAGGCACCACCGTGCTCAACCACCCATCGATAGAAGCGGCGAAAGCGGCCTTTCGCAGTGCCTACATCAACAACAAGCGCCTCGCGGTGCTCGCACCGACCGATGGTGTGATTGCCAAACGAACGGTGCAAGTCGGTCAGCAAATCAACCAAGGCGTGCCCTTGATGAGCATCGTCGCGGCGAATCAGCTGTGGGTCGAAGCCAATTACAAAGAAACCCAGTTGGCGAATTTGCGCGTGGGTCAGCCCGTAGAAGTCTGGTCTGATGTGTTTGGCAGCGGCGTGAAGTACAAAGGCACGGTACAAGGCATCGGCATTGGCACGGGCTCAGCATTCTCGGTACTGCCGGCGCAAAACGCCACAGGCAACTGGATTAAGATTGTGCAACGCATCCCCGTGCGCATCGTGCTTGACGCTGAGGAGCTCAAAGCGCACCCACTGCGCGTCGGCATGTCGATGCACGCCAACATCAACACCCACCAGCGCGATGGCGCGGTGCTGGGCAGCGTGACAGGCTCGGCAACTTCGGCCAATCTGCAAACGCAGGTCTATGCGCAGGATGAAGCCCAAGCCAATCAAATCGCCGAGCAAATCATCCAACAAAATTTACGTTGATTCAGCTGCACTCAAACAACAAGGACACAGATGAATCCAATCAACGCCATGAATTCGCGTCGTTTGACGAATTCGATAAGTTCTATATTCACGAGAGGACGCCAGCATGAGTGACACTCAGACGCTCGCTCAAGCTGCGGACAACTCTAAAGAGAACTCAATAGGCACCACCGCGACAGTACCCACTGCCGCGCACGGGCTCGCCCCGCTTAAGGGTGGCGCACTGGTCATGCTGACCGTGGCGACTGCACTGGCGACCTTTATGGAGGTGCTCGACACCACCATTGCCAATGTCGCGGTGCCGACCATCGCTGGCTCGATGGGCGTGTCCGCACGTGAGGGCACATCGATCATCAGCTCGTACTCATTGGCCGCGGCGATTGCCGTGCCGATGACGGGCTGGCTCTCGCGCCGCATCGGCGAAGTGCGATTGATTATCTTGTCTGTCCTGCTGTTCACGGTGTTCTCGGTGTTGTGTGGGATGGCGACCAATTACAACACCTTGGTGATGTTTCGCTTGCTGCAGGGTTTTGTCTCTGGCCCTATGGTGCCGTTGGGGCAGTCGATTATGATGAACAGCTACCCTGCGGAGAAGCGCGGCATGGCGATGGCGTTCTGGGCGATGACCGTGGTGATTGCGCCTGTGGTCGGGCCGGTGCTGGGCGGATACATCACGGAGAATTACTCGTGGCCGTGGATTTTTTACCTCAATGTGCCGATTGGCTTGTTTTGTATTTACAGCCTCAAAACCTTACTCAAAGGGCGCGAGTCTGAGATACGCAGCGAGCCGATTGATATGCTCGGGCTGATGTTGCTGGTGGTGGGCGTGGGCAGCTTGCAGTATATGCTCGAGCACGCGAATGATTTGGGCTGGTATGAATCCACCGAAATCATCACTCTGACCATTGTCGCGGTGGTGGGTCTGGTGTTGCTCAGTATTTGGGAGTGGTATGACAAGCACCCTGTGATTGACTTGCACCTGCTGCGCAGTCGCAATTTCACCTTGGGTACGGCCATGCAGACCGTTGGCTTTACCATTTTCTTTGGCAATATGGTGGTCGTGCCACTGTGGTTGCAGACCGTGATGGGCTATGATGCCTTTCACTCAGGATTGGCGGTCTCGCCCGTGGCGATGTTTGCGGTGCTGTTCTCGCCCGTGATTGGCATGAATATGCACAAGTTCGATTTGCGCTATTTGGCGGCGATTGGCTTTGGGCTGTTTGCATTCGGCTCGTGGTACTCAAGCCTACTCACGCCCGATGCGACGATGGGTCAAATCATGCTCACGCGATTTTTGTTCGGTTTGGGCGTGCCGTTCTTCTTCATTCCGCTGGGCTCACTGATTATGCAGGGGCTCGAGGGTGAAGAGATTACCCATGCGGCAGGGCTGTCGAATTTCCTGCGTACACTCGGTGGCGCTATCGGTACGGCGGCATTTGTGACCCTGTGGTCGCGTCGCACGAGCTTTCATCATGCGCGCTTGACCGAGGTGGCGATACCAGGCAGTCCCGCCTATGACATCATGATGGCGCAGCTGGGCAATGCAGGCATGGACGCGAGCAAGCGCTACGCGCTGATGGATGGGTTGATTTCGCAGCAGGCCGCGACGCAGGCGACATTGGATATTTTGTATTTGAGCGCTGTGCTGTTTGTGATTATGATAGGCGTGGTGTTCTTGGCCAAGCCTGTCAAAGGCGCGGCAGCCACAGGCGGACATTAAACAAAGAGAGGGGATGGCGATGAAACCAACGGATATTTTACGCTTTGAAAATTTGAAAAAGCGCGGGCGCGCTTTGTATATTTTCTCGACCGCATTTTCGGTCGCGGGCGTGATTGCGGCGATACAGTTGTTCAATGGTGCGCTGTCAATCAAGGTGATTGTGGTCTGCGCGTTTGTCGGTGCGGTGATTGCGCAGATGGACTGGTTGCGTTTGAAAAAGCGCTACACTCGACACAACTCGCCTGATATTCTGCCACCGCCCGCCCAAAGGGATGCGTAAACGGATACCACACCGCTGAAATTTAAGTTTTCACCCATAAAGCCGTTATAATGACGGCTTTATCTTTCACAGAATCATTCAGGACACACCATGACACTTCGATGCGGCATTGTAGGCTTACCCAATGTAGGCAAATCCACACTTTTTAACGCGCTGACCAAGGCTGGGATTGCCGCGGAGAACTACCCATTTTGCACCATCGAGCCTAATGTGGGCATGGTCGAAGTCCCCGATGCACGCATGGATGCGCTCGCAGAGATTGTCAATCCGCAGCGCATGCAGTTTGCTACTGTGGAGTTCGTGGACATTGCGGGTCTGGTGGCAGGCGCGTCTAAGGGCGAAGGTCTGGGCAACCAATTCCTCGCCAACATCCGCGAGACCGATGCGATTGCGCACGTGGTGCGCTGCTTTGACGATGACAATGTGATTCACGTCGCGGGCAAAATCGATCCGATTTCGGACATCGAGGTCATCAACACCGAACTGGCACTGGCCGACCTCGGCACTGCCGAAAAAGCACTGCTGCGCCAACAAAAAATCGCCCGTGCAGGTGACAAAGACGCCATCAAACTCGTGGCAATTTTGGAAAAAATCATGCCCGTGCTCAACGAAGCAAAAGCGATTCGCAACGCGAATTTGGACGCGGACGAGTTGGCGATGATTAAGCCTTATTGCTTCATCACTGCCAAACCGACCATGTACGTGGCTAATATTTTGGAGCAGGGTTTGGAGAACAACCCCCACCTCAAAGCCGTACAAGAATACGCCGCCAAAGAAGGCTCGCCCGTGGTCGCCGTGTGTGCTGCGATTGAAGCCGAAATCGCAGGTCTGGACGACGATGAAAAAGAAATGTTCCTGACCGACATGGGCATGGATGAACCGGGTCTGAACCGCGTGATTCGTGCGGGCTACTCACTGTTGGGTTTGCAAACCTACTTCACAGCAGGGGTGAAAGAAGTGCGCGCATGGACCATCCACATCGGCGACACCGCACCGCAAGCCGCGGGCGTGATTCACACCGACTTTGAGCGCGGCTTCATCCGTGCGCAGACCATCGCGTTTGAAGACTTCATTCAATTCAAGGGCGAAGCAGGCGCGAAAGAAGCGGGCAAGATGCGCGCTGAGGGCAAAGAATACGTCGTTAAAGACGGCGATGTGCTCAATTTCTTGTTCAACGTTTAACTGAACTAAAATGCGAATGACGTTAAATGAGGTTGAATTGAACTAAATTAGGCGATGTTATCGACAGACCTCAAACGAAAACACCGTTTGGGGTTTTTTATTTGCCTCGTTGGATGAATTTAGGTAGGATGCCCCCGCATTGATGGCAAATGGCGCGGCAGTACCCGCCACTGTCTGCCTTGCGTTCAAATCCACCACTAACAAGGGATTATTACCATGACCTACATCATCTTAGCTGTACTGTGCAGCGTCGCCGTGTCGATACTGCTCAAAATCGCACGAGCCAAACACATTCAAGTACCCCAAGCCATCGCCGTCAACTACGTCATCGCCACCGTGATGACCGGGGTGTTTCTCAACCCCACGATTAAATCTCTGGGCGAGTACACCGCCACTGCACCGATATTCATCGCGCTGGGCGTGCTGCTGCCCGTGGTGTTTTTGGTGATGGCGCGTGCGGTCGAGGCGGCAGGCATCGTCAAGTCCGACGCGGCGCAGCGACTCTCATTGTTCATCCCGATTGTTTGGGCCTTGTTGTTCTTTGGCGAAGTGCTCAGCACTGCCCGTGGATTGGGCATCGTGTTGGCACTGCTTGCACTGCTCGCACTGCTGTACAAACCGAACAATTCAGTCAGTAGCACCAGCGGCAAAGGCATCGCACTACCGTTGCTCGGTGTGTGGGTCGGTTATGGTGTGATTGATATTCTGTTCAAACAACTCTCGAAATTGGACAAGACCGCATTTGCAGGCAATTTGTTCGTGGTGTTTGTCATCGCAGGCGTGTTGATGTTCGCTTACCTGCTGTTCAAACGCACCCGCTGGGACGCAAAAAGTCTGTTGGGTGGCATCGCATTGGGCGCGCTCAACTTCGGCAATATCTTGTATTATGTGCGCGCACATCAAGCGTTCAAAGAAAACCCAACCCTCGTGTTTGCTGGGATGAACATCGGCGTGATTACCTTGGGTACGCTGGTCGGCGCATGGTTCTTCCGTGAAAAAATCTCGCGCATCAACGCGCTCGGCATTGTGCTGGCGATTGCGGCGATATTCGCGCTGTTCTATTTGGCAAAATTATTTCCGCAATGGGCGTAAAATAACTGCCACACATTCAATAACCAGCAGCACCCACACAACTGCCGCCATTGAAATGGGCGGCAGTTGTGCATTCAACACGACGTATTTGAACCCAAGACTTGAGAATATGCTATGAAAAACTCAGACATCGAACATTGGTTGGCCAGCGTCAAGCACCAAAGCCAAGGCCAAATCATCGTCGTACAAACCATCCGCAACGCCATCATGTCGGCCAGCATTTTGGCCTCGATTACACTGATTGCGCTCATGGGCGCACTCGCGACCGCGCATGGACAGAGCAGTCGATGGATCGTGTTTGCCATCAGCTTGCTGGTGCTCAGCGCCACCTGCTCGGCGGTGTCGATTAGTTTCTTGGCACGACTGAGCTTTCAGACCCAGTTCGAACATGTCCACTATCAAATATCAGCAGGACGCCTGCGCAATGCGCTCAACTTGATACGCGGCTCGGCGCTGTTGTTCATCTGTGCGCTGATTGCGGCGGCGGTGGATTTGTGGTTGTGAGTGGGGATGTTTGGCGGTTAACATTGATAGGTTTGCCTCAAACGCCATTGATTTGAATAAGCTTTTGCAGCAATCATAACGACCGCGACAAGCATAACAAAGGCGACTCATTGAGTCGCCTTTGGTTTTTTGACGGATGATTGGTTCTTCAGACGTCCAGGCAGCTTACTTCTTACCCCAGCTGTCTTTCAGACCGACGATGCGG
>CAZDLD010000001.1:43693-61065 GCA_964506355.1 uncultured Hydromonas sp. | reverse complement strand
GTTTTGGGGTGGCGAATACCCCAGCCCTGTGATTGATGTGAACAGCAAAAACCGTAAAGGCCGAACCACCATACAGGCATACGACTCTCTGCGCAAACCCACCACCACTCGAGCATGCACCATTCAAAACGGACTGTATCATCCGTGGTCAAAAACCAAAAACTCAACCCTGCACCACTACACCATAGACGCACTGGAAATTTACCGTGTGCGTCAAACCATCAGCGCTGAAAAGGCCAAAGAATTGGACTTGGGCGACGCCACACAATTGAATGTTGGAGATGAAATTCGCTACGCGGTTTATTCGGGCGAAGGATTTTCGTATGCTTTACTGTACCGAGCCAATCAACCTCAAACGCGTGCAACTGAACTGTTTTTCCAGTCATCCATGTTTGAACAAAATCCTGATTTGTTCGAACAAACAAAGTTTGTCAAAACAACGGGTGAAACGAGTGAGCAGTGGTTGCACCTCAAGTGTGCGCAAGGACATGAAGCCTTTATTAGCGATACTCAACTGCTCAAACAACGCGGCGTGCGTGAGGGCAGAATCGTGGGTTATGGGGATGTTGCGCCCGCAAAGTAACGAACGCGCCACTGAAAACCCAAATGAATCCAACCGCCCTATTTATCCTCGGCCCCACCGCCTCTGGCAAAACCGCTTTGGCGCTGTCATTGGCACAATCGCGCCCGATTGAAATCATCAGCGTGGATTCGGCTTTGGTTTATCGTGGAATGGACATCGGCACGGCCAAGCCCACCGTCGCTGAGCGCGCCATCTGCCCGCACCACCTCATCGACATCATCGATCCGACCGAGACGTACAGCGCCGCGCAGTTCGCCAGCGATGCGACACGGCTGATCGCGCAGATTCATGCGCGAGGCAATCAGCCTTTGTTGGTCGGCGGTACGATGTTGTATGTCAAAGCCTTGCTGCAACCCTTAACCGAGTTGCCCGAGTCCAACGCATCGATTCGTGCGGACATTGATGTCGAGGCCAAGCAGCATGGCTGGGCGCATCTGCACGCGCAATTGGCGCAGTTTGACCCCGTGACCGCCGCTCGGCTCAAACCAACGGACGCCCAGCGCATCAACCGCGCCATCGAAATTTACCGCATCTCGGGCAAACCCATCAGTCAGTGGTGGGCCGAAGATGCGCAGTCAGGGCGCACGCACACCCTGCCCTTTACGCCCATACTCACTGCGCTGATTCCTGAGCCACGCAGCGTGCTGCACGAGCGCATCAACCAGAGGTTTTTGACCATGGTTGAACAGGGGTTTTTAACCGAAATGCAGCAGCTGCGCGCACGTGGGGATTTGCACGCCGATCTGCCTTCGATGCGCTGCGTCGGTTATCGTCAGACGTGGGATTATTTGGATGGAGCGATTGATTATCCGAGCTTCATTGAGCAAGGACAGGCGGCGACACGCCAGTTGGCAAAACGACAAATGACTTGGATACGCGGCATGCCTGAGATTCAGACCTTCGCGCAGTTGGATGCGGCAGGCTTAGAGGCATTGCTCGCCGCGAGTGCTTGCCCCACCCGTTGAATTTATTTTGGCGGTGGGATGTCTTTGAGCATATCGGCGCGTTTTTGCGCGTTCTGCGGATTGCCCAGCAGCAGCACTGCGCCCAATATCGCCACAATAATCAGACCCAGCACCCAAATCGGCACCCAGCGTGAGGCGAACCACAGCACCGCGCCGATGACCAACCAGACCAGCATCTGCAAGGCGCCAAAGGTGAAAAAATGCTTGAGCAGTGCCTTCGCACCGTTGTCGGGTTGTAAGCTCATTTGAATTCCTTTTTGTAGGCTGTGTTGTGCGGTTAGGTCAGTTTAGAGCGCTGGCGCATCCGCCTGCGTCCAGACCACACCGTCTTTGCATTTTTTAGCCATCTGCTCGAGGTAGTCCAAGTGCGCTTGCACATCGGCGTCGTCAAGTGCAATTGAGCTCAAGCTCAAGCTGCTGATGTCGATGCTTTGCGCTGAGCCAGCTTCGGCTGGGGCGTGAATATCCATGCTCAAGGTTTCTTGCCCACGCGTCATCGCCAAGTACACTTCCGCCAAAATCTCCGAGTCAAGCAATGCGCCATGCAGCGTTCGGTGCGCGTTGTTCACGCCCAGTCGTTCGCACAGTGCGTCGAGATTGTTGCGCTTGCCGGGGAACATTTCGCGAGCCATGGTCAGGGTGTCTTCCACCGTGCACACAGTCTGCATCGCGGGCATATTGAGCGCGGCCAATTCGGCATTGATGAATTTGGTGTCAAACGCGGCGTTGTGTATCAGCACCGTGGCGCCATCGAGGTAGTCCAATAGCTCTTGGGCAATGGTTTTGAACAGCGGTTTGTCACTGAGAAACTCGGTGGTCAAGCCATGCACACCCAGCGCGCCCTCATCTGAGTCGCGTTCAGGGTTCAGATAGTAGTGAAAATGATGACCCGTGAGCTGTCGGTCAATCATTTCGACCGCGCCGATTTCGACCAGTTTGTGGCCTTGGTTCGGGTCCAAGCCCGTGGTTTCGGTATCGAGTATGATGTATCGCATGTGGGTTCGCTTTTTTCTGTCTGTGCGTCGGGTTAATCTATTTTAACACTGGCCACGCCTTGATTGGCCAATTCGTCTGCGCGCTCGTTGTCCACGTGCCCCGCATGACCCTTGACCCAGTGCCAGCTCAATTCATGTAGGTGCAGCAGCGCATCCAAGTCTTTCCACAAATCGTCATTTTTGACGGGACTTTTGCTCGCGGTTTTCCAGCCGCGTGCTTTCCAGCCTTGCAACCATTCGGTCACGCCCTGCTGCACGTATTTGGAGTCGGTATAGATTTCGACGCGACTGCGCTTTTTGAGCGCACGCAGCCCTTCAATAACCGCAGTCAGTTCCATGCGATTGTTGGTGGTGTGGGCTTCGCCGCCGAACAGCTCTTTTTCGTGTGCGCCATAGCGCAGCAGCGTGCCCCAGCCGCCCACGCCCGGATTGCCCTTGCATGCGCCATCGGTATACATTTCTACGTGCGCTGCGGGAGTGGCGTTGATTTTTTGTGTCATGTTTAATTATTCTTTGTATGGCTGCTGTGGGGGTGTGCGCTTGAAGTTGCGGGCTGCACCACCCATTTTTTATTGGATTTCTTCTCGTTGATCAATCCGACCATGGTCGGCGAATGCACGCGTTTGACCGCCATCAGTGCGTACACTGCGCCCGCGAAGCCCCACCAGCGATCGCCAGCATCTTCCATCCAATGCCAACGCGCATGCCACTGCGCATCGCTGACCTTGGGTCGGTAGCAGCCGTATGCGCCTTGCACCACGTCGCAGTTGAGCAACTCAATCCAGTCCTTGATGCGCCCAATGTGTATGGGCGGGTGCGGCAGCTCTGGATAGATGCCAAAGGCATTGCGTCCTGTGCCGCGCAAGTGGGTCCATTTGGCCTGCGCACCCCACACGCTCAACGGATTGAACCCCAGCACCATCAGACGCCCCTGTGGACGCAGCACGCGGTAGGCTTCGCGCAGCACGCCATGCGGATCTGGGTGCTCGTCCAAGGTGTGAGGCAGCACCACCAAATCGATGCTGTCGCTTGCAAAGGGCAGCACCGCAAAATCAGGCACTTGCACAGTCGCCACGCCTTGAACATTTACAGGACCGGGTTCAGACACGCCCTCGCCCTGCTCGAGCACGTAGCGCTCTGAGCAGCGGTTCTCACTCAAGCAGCTGATTCGACCCTGATGCCCCAATTGAATGGCATAATAGCCAAACTGATCCGCCACCCACTGCTCGAGCAGATCACGCTCCCACTGAGTGATGTATTGGCCAGCCACAGTGTCCCATGGATTTGAATGTGAAATTGAGGTACTTGTGTTCATATGTGTGCTCAATTGTCGTTAAAATTATTGTAAATAACTTTGGTGAACCATGCCCTACCAACTCATCGCCCTACCCTGCCGCACCGATAATTACATCTGGCTCATTCGCAACAACACGCACGCATGGGTGGTCGATCCCTCTTTGGCTCAACCCGTGCGCGATTATATCGCGCAACACGGATTAATACTCGCTGACATCCTAATTACCCACCACCATCACGATCATATTGATGGCATCGCTGAACTGGCGCCGCTAGTCGCTGGGGACATCATCGGTGATTCACAACGCATAGCTGGCCTCACACGCATCATCCACGCACCTGCCACGTTCACCCTATCGATGAGTGACATCGAAGTGCAGATGCTCGCTACCCCTGGGCACACGCATGACCACGTGAGTTACCACTGTCCTCATTTAATGCAGACAGGGGTGTTGTTCTGTGGCGATACTTTGTTCAGTGGTGGGTGTGGACGGGTGTTCGATGGCACCATGCGTCAATTGTATGAGAGCATCTCACAATTTTTGCAGCTGCCCGATGCCACTCAAATAGCCTGTGCGCATGAGTACACAGCCGCGAATTTGCGCTTCGCGCTGGCCATTCAGAATCAACATTTGCCAACGCAAAACCACCTAAATCAGGTAAAATGTCTGCTGGAACAAGGGCGGCCAAGTTTGCCATCCACGCTGACGATTGAGAAACAGATTAACCCGTATTGCCGCGCAATCTTGCGCCCTGATGATGCGCAATGGATAGAGCAATTGGCTCAATTCGCTCAGGCCTACGCCAGCAGCGACCGTGTACTTGCTGCAAGTCGTTGTGTCGAGCCTGCGTTTGAACTGTTTTCAATATGTCGTGAGCTCAAGAACCAATTTTAATCCCTGTGGCGCATTGCTTGAAGGTGCGTCCAGCGGGTACCCATTTATATTTTTGAATGTTGCACGATAAGCGCCATTCAAAAAGCATCGACTGCGCCGAACGTGGCCCAGCGATACAATTTAGGATGTGTATGCCGATTTCTATCACCCGAGTGTTCAAACACTTATACAAACCTCGCAATATTGGGATGGCTTTGAGCATCCTCGTCACCACGGCTTGTACCACCATCGCCCCAATCGACAATCCCCACGTGGTTAAACAAGTTCATTCAAACGACATTTGGCAACGCATCCGTGACAACTACGGTATGCCTGATTTGTACAACAACGAAGTTTTGGCCAAAGAGAGCTACTACTCGACCCGTGCGGATTATGTTGGGCGCATGGCAGAGCGCTCGGGCGACTTCATGTACATCATCATGAATGAAATCGAACGACGCCGCATGCCGAGTGAGTTGGCTCTCTTGCCCTTTGTCGAATCCGCGTTCGTGACCTCGGCCAAGTCCTCAGCCAAGGCCTCTGGCTTGTGGCAGTTTATGCCGGCAACGGGACGCCACTTTGATCTGGCGCAAAATCGCTTCGCCGACCAGCGCAACGATGTGGTCGCATCGACCAACGCAGCCCTGACTTATCTGCAAAAACTCCACGACCAATTCGGTGATTGGCATTTGGCGCTCGCGGCCTACAACTGGGGCGAGGGCAATGTCGGTCGCGCAGTCAACCGTTCGGGTGGCGGTGGCTATCAAGACATCAAAATGCCAACCGAAACCCGCCAATACGTGCCGAAACTGCAAGCGATTAAAAACATCGTCAGCAACCCTGCCCAATACGGCATCGAGTTGCCCAATATTCACAACCGCGCACGACATGAGGCCATCACGCTCACCCGAGATATCGACATGACTACCGCCGCTCAATTGGCGGGTATGTCCTTGGAAGAATTCAAACGCATCAACCCTGCATACAAAAATTCCGTGATGGTGGCGGCGCTCGAAAGCAAAATCCTCGTGCCCACAGAGCGCGCTGATAATTTCCGTGAAGCATTCTCAGATCGCTCTCGTCAATTGGCGAGTCTGACCACCTACACCACGTACAGCTCAGAAGCTCTGGACGACATTGCGAGCAAATACAGCACCGATGCCTATCGTCTGCGCGAACTCAACGGCATCCCATACAACCACAGTTATGTACAAGCAGGCTCAACCCTAATCGTGCCGCGTGTCAAATCCGATGATGAAATCCCCTACCTCGCATTGAACTCGTCTGTACGCACCAGCACGGGTGGCGCGGGCTTTAATGGTTTTGGCACGGATCCGTATCCTGCGCCAAGCACGCTGGGTGATGGCGGCTTAATCGCCACGAATAGCGAGAGCAAAACCCGAATTCCCGCTGATTCAAGCGACAAACAACCTGGCTTCGAAAGCAAAGAAATTCCGGACGATGCGTTGAGCGCACTCATCAACAACCCGCCAGCCATCCCTGAGTCTGAACTGATAGTCGCCCCTGCGATTGTTGCGCAAACTGAACTACCCATCCCTGCGCCAACCACCCAAACACCATCAACGGGGGGCGATCGACTGAGCACACTCATCAACACACCTCCTCCGATTTACGACACGCCCAAACCAACCAGCAGCGCCCTGACAGATAAAGACAATATGACTGGACTGACGGTGAAAGATTTACCCGACAACGTCATCGCATCTGACCCAACGCGGGTGCAGATTTTCACCACCCCAGCGCATGTATTGAAAGACAAAGAAGACTATATTTCCATGCCTGCAACCAAGCCGCCTGAGGATGGCTTACGTTTGGACAACCCGCCAATGGCCGACACGGGTGTACGCATCGATGCGCCGAGCACACGCAACAACCGAACTGTGGTCAAAACCAACAACCGCATCAAAACACCTGCGCCCGAACAACTGCCTGCGAAAAAAATCACCACACCACAAAAATCCGAGGCCAAACTGAGCAAAACAAACAGTAAAAAAGCAGCCTCATTGGCCGCCAACAAAGCCAATGCCAAACAAAACGCAGCCAATGCAAGCAAAGGTAAATTGACGCAAAAGCCCAGTAAAGAAGCGGCCAAAAAGTCTGACCTTTCTACTGTGAAATCTGCCGCGAAATCCAATGCAAAAGCACCAGCCAAACCAACCCAAAAATCAACCCCCAAAGCAGCTGAAAAACCTGCCGCCAAAGCCAATGCAAAAACTGACCGCAAATCCAGCGCCAAGTCCATTGAAAAACCCACAAATAAAGTGGTGAGCAAGGCAGCCAGCAAAACAACCGCCAATACCAGCGCCAAAAAACCAAAAATTGCTCAAACCAGCGAAAAACCCAAGAAGAAATAAGTTACTATTCGTTCAATCAATTCATCGATTCAGCGAATCGTCGATTGTCAAAAATTTATAAATCAGGAGAACCTCATGGCATTTTTACAAGGAAAACGCATCTTAATCACAGGCGTACTGTCTAACCGCTCAATCGCCTACGGCATTGCCCAAGCCTGTCACCGTGAAGGTGCAGAGTTGGCGTTCACTTACGTGGGCGAGCGCTTCAAAGACCGCATCACAGAATTTGCCAATGAATTTGGCTCGAACTTGGTGTTCGAATGCGACGTGGGTGACGATGCGCAAATTGACGCAGTATTTGCGGATTTGCGCAAAACTTGGCCACAGCTTGACGGTCTGGTGCACGCCATTGGCTTTGCGCCCAAAGAAGCGATTGCCGGCGATTTCCTCGAAGGTCTGTCACGCGAAGGCTTCAAAATCGCGCACGATATTTCAGCATATAGTTTCCCCGCATTGGCAAAGGCGGCATTGCCAATGCTCTCGAACCAATCAGCACTGCTCACTTTGAGCTATTTGGGTGCGATGAAAGTGGTTCCGAACTACAACACCATGGGTCTGGCCAAAGCCTCACTCGAAGCTTCAGTGCGCTACTTGGCCAACAGCTTGGGCCCTAAAGGCACGCGTGTGAATGGCATTTCTGCTGGTCCCATCCGCACCTTGGCCGCCAAAGGCATCAAAGGCTTCGACAAGATTTTGTCAGAAGTGGAACATTCGGCACCGATTCGCCGCAATGTGACCATTGAGGACGTGGGCAATGCGGCGGCATTCCTGCTGTCTGATTTGGCCAGCGGCATCACGGGTGAGATCACTTACGTAGACGGTGGCTTTAGCCAAGTTGTGGGCGGCATGGATTTCGAATAATCCCTGCGAGCGGCTGTATCAGCGCACACACTAAAAAAGGGCGAACAGATGTTCGCCCTTTTTTTGTCCTATCGATTTGTCCTATCGATTTGCCCAGTCATGCACTCAACTCGAAGGCGGTTGCCAAACATTACGACAGTGGGTCTCGCGCATCCACCATGTTGAGAGCGCACCCAGAGTCGCCATCAGCGCAACCACGCCCATGCCATAGCGCCATGTGTGCACATCATACCCCCGTGCGCCATTGACCAGCGCACCTGTCCAACCAAAATCCATCACCACACCGACAAACGGCTGCATCAAAGCGGCAGTCAAAAACCCACCCATATTCGCCACGCTGGTCGATGTACCCGAGAGCTTGGGCGGATTGACCTCTTTGGAACAAGACCACGTCAGACTGAATGATGAAGTCAATATCCCCATCCAAATAAACAACACATAACTCACCGACACAGGCAACTGCAAGCACGCACACAAGACCAGCCAGCTCATGGCATACAAATGCGCTGCGGTCATGACCACAGGTTTGCGACGACCCAATTTATCCGAGAGCGAACCGATGAAAAAGCACCCCACCGCAAAGCCGAGTGCCCACATCGACAGATGCATGGACGCCGTGGCGCGGCTCATACCATGCACCTGAGTCAGATACGGCGTACCCCACAACCCCACAAAGGTAAAGAACGAACCCGAGATGCCCGCATTGACCAACACCGCAGGCCATGTGTCGCGGTTGGTCACCACGCTTTTTAAGCTCAACCATGAGGCTCTAAAATCGATTTTTGGGCGTTGTGTTTGATCCGAAGCCTGATTCGCCTGCGCAGGGCTGTCTCGTACCACCCATCCACTCAATCCTGCGAGCAACACAGAAACCACCCCAACCGCCACAAACACCGTGCGCCAGCCTGTCGCTTGAGCCGTGCTGGACAAAGGCGAGCCAGCGAGCACCGAGCCCAAATTGCCAATCAACATGCACATGCCCACCATCGTGGCAAACCGACTCTCCTCAAACCACAGGGCAATTAATTTGAGCATCGCAATGAAGGTCACCGACACCCCCAAACCAATCAAAGTGCGCCCAATCAACGCCCACGTAAATGTTGGCGCCAAGCCAAACAGCACACTGCCCACGCCACCGATTAAACCACCCCAGACCAAGATGCGCCGAGGACCGAGTGTGTCGGCCAGCACCCCTGTGGGAATTTGCGTGACTGTATAGACATAGAAATAGGTCGAGGCCAACGCGCCCAATGACGTGGCCGAAATCGAAAATGTACTGGCCAAATCCTGCGCGATGCCCGCAGGCGCAAAGCGCTGGAAAAACGAGAGGATATAACTCAAGGTCACCACGCCCAGAGCCAGCCAACGGTGGCGTTTTTGTTCTGCAGTTAAATTCAAGTTCATACCAAGTCCGATTCAGAGGCCCGTTGATTGAAAAAAGCTTGCAAGCCCTGTTGCGCGTCTTGCAACTTGTCCGCCCAGTGTTGCACCGAATTCTCGCCTATGGTGTCGGTGATGTATTTGACCGACACAAAGGGGACTTTGAGCTTTTTGCACAACGCTGCCACCGCGAAATTCTCCATATCCACCACATCGGCGTTGTCCATGTGCTCGGTGACGAATGAGTCACCCGTATTACACACATGGCTGATATCGTGCGGCTTGAGCCAAGCCAGATGCGCCAACTGCGAGGTAAAGTCATGCGCGTAGTCCACGCCAAATTCTTTGACCTTTTCCATGTCGCGATCCATGAATCGACCGCACACCACGATGCTGTCCACAACGTGGCTGACCGAGCCCGCTGTGCCGATGTTGAGCACCCAATCGGGAGCAAACTGTTGCATGGCCAAGCAGGTGTTGATTGCCGCATTGACTTTGCCCACGCCTGTTTCGCAGTAACGAACCACGCAATGATCAAAGCGCACATCCACGCGCTCTTGCGGCAATGCATAGGTGACTAATATATTCATAAAATTCCGTTGATTAAAAATTCTGCCAACAACATGGCAACATGGCAACTTTCGCACTATACCTGAAAATCCAATATCCATAACAAAGGGCGCAATCAGCGCCCTTTATTGATGTGTGTTTGTACTGGCTCAGCTCGTTCGTGCCAGCGCACACAGATTATGCTTGCTCAGTCTCGTCATAGTCTTTCGGTGGCACCAGTACGGGTTCGACCTCTTCGACTGCACTGCTTGGATGCGCTTCTTCTTGCGCCAACATCCCTTCAACCGTGTGACTGGCACCCGCGCCAACCGCTGCACTGCCCATGCCCACCGCAGCGGCAGAAATCGCTTGAGAAAAGCGTTCACCGCGAGTCATTTTTGGCTTGTCCACAGCGTCTGGGGCGAGCGGTACAGGTGGTACGCTCACATCCATTTCGCTGCCTGTTTCGACCGCAGCAGCGCCAGTACCATTCGGCGATTTTGGCGAATTTGAACCCGATGGCGTGCCACCATTTTTCTTACGCCACAGGAACCACACCGCCAACGCCAATAACAACCACACCAAAACGATAAAGATTTTTGAGCCAGCGTAGGATTTTTGACTGCGGGTCACAATCACATACGAGGGTTTGTCCGCAATGTCCATGAAGTTGATGGTCAAATCGCGCCCCTTGTTCTTCACTTCTTGACCGTCGATGCTCACAATGTCATTGGCAAATTTGATATTCAGTACAATGCTCAAACCTTCTTTGGCATACATGTCGCGACGCGCACTTTGCAGCGGCAGCAATGCTGGCACATCGCTGGCAATCAACGAGCCTTGCGCGCTGTTGTGCTGCACCATGCTCTTGAGGTCAGTGACTTTGGCAAAGAACTTCACCGCATCAAAGTTGAGCTCTTGACTGGCTTCGTTGTAAGTCACGCCCACAGGCTTGTCCATCTCGTCGCTCATTTTATACTTGAGCAGCCCCTCATCACTGCACTTGAAATTCGGGCTGGTGCTGACGAAAATTTTGCAGTCAAAGCCTTCCATACGATCGGACAGCGCAGGATTTTGTTCTTTAATGTTTTTGAACACTTTTGAAAAGTCATACGTGGTCGCCACTTTGACTTGACCACGATCGGAGACTTCTGCCTTGCCGTTGATTTCAACGCAGGCAAATACCATCAAAGATGTGCTCAAAATCGCACCCAGTTTCAACCATCGAGCCCACACTGCTGTTTTCATGTTTTCACCTGTTAAAAATCAACCAAATACAATAAATATCAATATCAATAAAATAGCTTCAAAATCAATTATATAGCTTCAAAATTAGTTCACACCGCCGGTTTGCGTGCAATCCAATGCGCCACAACAGGTACCACAACAGGCACCGCACTCTGTGCCGCTGCTTCTTGTGGCATCTGCGCCAACAGCTCATGCCCCGTTTGCTTGCAAAACAGCGCCAAGTCTTCCACAGCGGCCGCATCGGTGGTCAGCACTTTCAGAACCTCACCCGCCTGCATCTGTGCCAAGGCTTTTTTGGTTTTGAGTATCGGCATTGGACAGCGCAAACCGCATAAATCCTCGACGCGCAGCACCTGCGCATCCAACTGAGCCAACTGACTGGAATCAATGGTAAGCATTTAGCGCGCCCTATGACCGTTAAGCCACAAATTCAATCGGCGCAGGACGCATCGGGAAACCCAATGCCTCACGCGACTCGTAGTAGGCTTGCGCGACTTTGCGTGACAGATTGCGAATTCGACCGATGTATGCAGCACGCTCGGTGACCGAAATCGCGCCACGCGCATCCAATAAATTGAAGGTGTGTGCCGCTTTCAGTACCTGCTCGTACGCAGGCAGAGCCAATTTACGTGCGCCTTCAATGGCCTCGCCCGTGTCTGGGTTCTCGCCCATCAAGACCTTCGCCTCGCGTTCGTAGTCCGCGAAATGCTGGAACAACACCTGCGCATTGGAGTACTCGAAGTTGTAAGTCGATTGTTCGACTTCATTTTGGTGAAACACGTCACCGTATTTCAACTCATGGGTCACGCCGTTTTCTTCCCAACGGGTCCACACCAAGTCATACACATTCTCAACTTTTTGCAAATACATCGCCAGACGCTCGATGCCATAGGTGATTTCACCCAAAACAGGTTTGCAATCAATCCCGCCCACCTGTTGAAAATAAGTAAATTGAGTCACTTCCATGCCATTGAGCCAAACTTCCCAGCCCAAGCCCCATGCGCCCAAAGTTGGGTTTTCCCAGTCGTCTTCGACGAAGCGCACATCGTTGGTGTTCAAATCCAAGCCCAAGGCACGCAAGGAGCCCAAGTACAAATCCAAAATATTTTCTGGCGCGGGTTTGAGCACCACTTGGAATTGGTAATAGTGTTGCAAGCGATTGGGGTTTTCACCATAGCGACCGTCTTTTGGGCGGCGCGAGGGCTGCACATAGGCGGCACGCCAATGCTCAGGACCGATGGCGCGCAAAAAAGTTGCGGTGTGGCTGGTGCCTGCACCCACTTCCAAATCATAGGGTTGCAACAAGGCGCAGCCCTGTGCGTTCCAATAGTTTTGCAATGCCAAAATTGTTTCTTGAAATGTCTGTACCGCTTGCGTCATGATATTCTTTCTAACATAATTTATTACAACCGCTATTGTACCGACTATGCTGAGCATTGAGTTAATGTAACTATCAAAAAATATATTTACTTTAGCAACATACTCAATCAGACAACATTAAAGAATCAACAAACCTAAAATTACTCCGTTTACCACAATAAACAACATTCATAAATATTGCCAAATAACCATAATATTATTGAATATCAGGTCATGATGAAGGACTTTTAAATACCACATCACGTAGCTCCTTAATATGAGAACCTAAACAATTACAATACCCTCATGGTTTATGATTTAGCATTCAACTTGTACGTTAGGTAGTATTATTAGCTAACCGAGCGCGTGTTAGTGGTTTAGAATGTCGCTGTACAACTATTAAATGAACTAAAGATCTCCCTTATGAAACGACAATATTTCTCCTTAATCATCCTGTATTTACTCACAGGCTGCACCGCCCCTATTCAAAAAATGACCGCCCTCGACGCGGTCAAATTCGGCAACAATCAGTATTTTGAAATGCCCAACTATCGATTGGACATGCAGTCGCAATTCATCAATTTTGAAATTTCCGCCTCCGACGGCGAGCGACCGCTGCCGCCCAAAGTGAATCAATACATCAATCACTTTGGCAAAAACCTGCAATTTGGCACCACCCTCGTGATTGACTCACCCTCGCAGCAGTACCAAATGATTCCGTACTATGGCTATCAATCCAAAAACTTAAATGCCAACATTCGTTTTCCGGTGGTGTTCAACCGCAAAGAAATGAGTGTGTATGCTGATTTCTCAGCGGTCGACGGTTTGTTCACCAATCTGGACAACGCGGGCAAATACTCGCGCTTTGACCTGTCCAAGCTGCCCATCCCTGCAGAAACCGATCTTAAAATACTCAAACTCGTGCGCAAGTACACCGACTTAACGCTTTCTGACGTGCCTGCCAGCGCATTCATCGACTCGGCCATCACGGATGAAGACCGCCGTGCCCATGTGGTGCGCAGCATTCAGTACAGCATCAAGCCGCAAGATGCTTTGACCCACGTACCCACATTATTGCAAGACCTCGCCGACATCGTCAGTCCCGACAAAAAAATCGAAATCCCCTCGCTGGGCATGGACGAGCTCAAAGCCGAAATGGACAAAATGATGGGGCCTGACTCCTCAGACACCTACACCGTCGGATTTAATCGAGCGGGTCAAATTGTGACGCTCAAAGCGTTGTCCGACTATCAACTGAATATTCCTGACGACAACGCGGACGCTGATGCCGAGAACCTCGCCATCAGCCCTGCAAGCAAAGGCAGTGCAAAAATGAAGTTCCTCACCACCTTCACCTTGCATGACATCGGGCGCGCCAAAATCATCGACGCACCGACCGAAGCCAATACCGTCGACGGGCTAGAAAATTTCAAAGGCAGTCCACTCGGGGGTTTTGCCAATGCGCTCGGGACCAATGACGAGGCTCAGGCAGAGCCTGCGGCAGGAGCCGCGTTGGATGCAGCTGCGATTGAGGCGGGACAAGCCCCCGCCGTGCACAGCAAAGCCAAACGCAAAACAAAGAAGCGCAAGCATTGATACCACTGGCAAAAAACGCACCCCCTGAGGGTGCGTTTTTGCATGAACGGTTACAGTTGCAGTTGCAGTTGCAGTTGCAGTGAATTTTATCTCCAAAAATACGCCGCGCTGCACATCAGCACCGCATTTTTGACTGCGGGTCGTTCGAACATTTTTTCACCCACCGCCTGCAAATTTTGTTTTTGACGCATTTGACGCAGCAAACTAGCTCGCTCATTTTCTGGCAACAGCGTCACCATGTCTTTGACCACGCAACGACAGCTGTATTGCAACTGCTCCTGACCCAAATTGAGCTTGGCAATGTAGGGACTGCTGGGCGCTTGCGCCACGCAGGTTTGCGTGCCCAAATGCATCCATTCTGACGTCATTTCGTCCGCATCAGCAGTGACTGGAAGCAGTGCAGCACTGAAACCACAGCAAACACCCACGCCCATCAGTGAAAAAGCGAATCTGGAATTAAACACGAAGGTTCTCTATCTATGCAGTTGATTCACGACAATACACTGCACATTTGTGCAGTGTATTGAGCGAAGGAATGAATGATTAATTAATGATGGCGGTGATGGAAGAACGGCAATGGTGTTCGAGGGAAAGGGTAATCCCAAAACGGATCGTAGTAGCCACCATACGGGTAGTAATTCGGTGCGGGTTGCGGGTGCGCATCGTTGTACTGCTTGAGCGCGTATAGATATTCTTTCAAAAACGGCGCTTCGATTTCTTTTGGACACACGCCCAAATACTCTTGACCGAGCAAGCCCACGCGTTCACCGTTGGCAGGGGTGCAGTATTCATTTAAACCGGCTTGATAGGCTTTGAGGTATTCGTTTTTAAACACCGACACGTCCTTGATGCCGCCTTTTGATTGGCAGCTGCTCATCAGCTCCATCACATTTTGGGTGGTCAAGCCCTTTTGGCCATCGGCATATCCCTGTTGCTGTGGGCTAATGGCCTGACATTGCTCTGGCGTGATTGTGGCGCAACCGGTCGTCATTGCGGCGGCTAAAGCGAGTGCCCATATCCATGCGTATTTCATACATTCTCCTTGATGCTTGCGAACTCGGCCACTGCGCTCACACGCCGAATTTACAGCTCCCGATTGGGAACCAATATTTCTCTGGAGCCATTGCTCTGCATGGGTGAGACCACGCCGCTGCGCTCCATTTGTTCGAGCAGCCGAGCCGAGCGGTTGTAACCGATGCGAAACTCGCGCTGAACCGAAGAAATCGATGCTTTTTGAGTACGGGTGATGTAGGCCACTGCTTGGTCATACAGCGGGTCTGATTCCACATCACCCTCCTCGCCGTCGCCATTTTCACCTGCTCCACCTGTTAAAACGTCCTCAATGTAATTAGGTTGACTGTGGGCTTTTAAATACTCCGCCACTCGAATGACCTCTTCATCCGAGGCGAACGCCCCGTGCACACGCATCGGCAAGCCCGAACCTGGTGGCAAATACAGCATATCGCCCTGCCCCAGCAAGGCCTCAGCACCCTGCTGATCCAAGATGGTGCGAGAATCAATTTTGCTCGAGACTTGAAACGCCATGCGCGTGGGCACATTCGCTTTAATCAGCCCCGTAATGACATCCACACTGGGGCGCTGAGTCGCTAAAATCAAATGTATCCCTGCGGCGCGAGCTTTCTGTGCGATGCGTGCAATCAGCTCCTCGACCTTCTTACCCACCACCATCATCAAATCGGCCAGCTCATCAATCACCACCACGATGAGCGGCATTTTTTCGAGCGGCTCGGGCATATCGCGGGTGAGGCTAAATGGATTGGACACATACTCGCCCTTGGCTTGAGCGTCGTCGATTTTTTTGTTGAATCCTGCGACATTGCGTGCGCCGAGCACACTCATGAGTTTGTAGCGGCGTTCCATCTCGCCCACCACCCAATTGAGCGCGTGACCCGCTTGACGCATGTCCGTGACCACTGGGCAGAGCAGATGCGCAATGCCCTCGTACACACTCATTTCGAGCATTTTGGGGTCAATCAGAATCAAGCGCACCTGTTCTGGCGTGGCACGATAGAGCAGGGACAAAATCATGGTGTTGATGCCCACCGATTTTCCAGAGCCCGTCGTACCCGCCACCAATAAATGCGGCATTTTGGCCAAATCCGCAACCACGGGATTGCCACCAATGTCTTTACCCAAGGCCACGGTCAGCAGCGATGGTGCATCGTGATAGACCTGAGAGCCGATGATTTCCGACAGGCGCACGATTTGTCGTTTGGGGTTGGGCAACTCCAGCGCCATGTAGTTTTTGCCAGGGATGGTTTCGACCACACGAATCGAGACCAGCGCCAATGAGCGCGCCAAGTCCTTGGACAGATTGACGATCTGACTGCCTTTCACGCCCGTGGCTGGCTCAATTTCGTAGCGCGTGACCACAGGGCCAGGATAAGCCGCCACCACTTGAACCTCGACGCCAAAATCACGCAATTTTTTCTCAATCAAGCGCGAGGTGAACTCCAATGTATCTTGCGAAACCGTTTCCAACGAGCGCTCGGCCGCGTCGAGCAGAGCCAATTCGGGCAAGGAGGTATTGCCCATATCGGTGAACAGTGGGGTTTGTTTTTCTTTTTGGCTGCGAGGCGACTGCGGGATGGGCGGCGCTGGTGGCTCGATGTGCACGGGGAAGGTTTTTTCGGCACGGATTTTTTCTTGCACCAATTCGCGCTCACGCACTTGAACCTGAACCTCGCCCACTTTCTCGTCCTTTTTCTCATCCAAGTACGTCAAAGAACCTGTGACAAAATTCTCAATCGCTTCGCCCACGCGCTCACTCAAGGTCAGCCAAGAGAAGTTGAACAACCAGCTGAGCCCAGCGGCAAACAACACCACCAGAAACAAGGTCGCGAACGTCTGACCAATCACCACCATCAAACCATTGGCAATCATTTCGCCCAAAACACCGCCATGCACATACGGCAATGCCACGTTCCAACCCTCAGTGCGCAAATACTCCAGCGCCACACTCGTGAGCAACACCACCACAAAGCCGATGCGAAACAGAAACACATCACGGCTCTCGTGCTGTGACTTAAAAGTTTCCAATTCTTTATCCGTGAGCAAACTCAGTCGCAATGTGCGGCGCATCCCTCGATAAATCGCCCAAGCACACAGCAACACCCACCAATACGCCGACAGACCAAACAGGTACAACAAGGCCGCCGACACCCAAGCGCCCAAACTGCCGACCCAGTTGTGTATGCCCGATTGTCCTGAACTGGCCTGAAAAAAAGAAGGGTCATGCACATCAAAGCTCACCAGCATCGCCAATAGGG
>CAZDLD010000001.1:23783-43683 GCA_964506355.1 uncultured Hydromonas sp. | reverse complement strand
ATCCACTTCACCTCCCTAAGGAGTTGATTGGCGCGTTCGGATATCGTCGGTGCTCTAAAAAAATCGGGTGTGCTCATGAGTGTAACCTGTTGCTGTAAATGGCTTATATTCTAACTGTATACTTGAAAGACCGCACGAAAATCACTGATTATATTCACTTTATTTCAATTTCCAGCATTTTCTAAAGTATGCACAGTCATGGCTTTGCACGTGAATTACCTCAAGTTCTGCCCCGTTGATGTGGATACAGTAAACTGAGCTCCAAATGCGATTGCGAATAAAAAGCACCAGCGTTCAAAAATCAGTTCGAAATGAGCAATTTTGTGTAGAATGAAAGCGCAATCTGACACAAACGATGTATAAATCTATAAAAACAGGAGACACAACATGCAAAAGCCTTGGCTCAATCAATACGCTGGCGTACCCGAACATATTGACATCAATCGTTTTAGTTCACTGTCCGAGCTGTACGACGACGCGTTTGCGCGCTTTTCCGACCAGCCCTTGGCAACCAGTATGGGCAAAACCCTCACCTATCAGCAAATCAATGACTACTCCCGCAATGTCGCTGCGTGGCTGCAAAGTCTGGATTTACAAAAAGGCGACCGTGTCGCCATCATGATGCCCAACTGTTTGCAGTACATGATTTTGGTGCCCGCCATTTTGCGCGCTGGCTTCACTGTCACCAACATCAATCCACTGTACACCGCACCAGAGCTACGACATCAACTCAATGATTCGGGTGCAAAAGCCATCTTCATTTTGGAGAATTTCGCCCACACCTTGGAATCCACGCTGACAGAAGTTCCCGCACTCAAGCACATCTTCACCACCTCTTTGGGTGAGATGCTCGGCTTTAAGGGCAAGATTGTGAACTTTGTCTTGCGCCATGTGAAGAAAATGGTTCCTGCTTGGCGATTGGACACAGCGGTGCCTTTCGCTACGGTATTGACTCTGGGCGCGCAAAAGAGCTTCACACCAGTGGCACTGAACCATCAAGACTTGGCATTTTTGCAATACACAGGTGGCACCACAGGCGTATCCAAAGGCGCTGCCCTGTCTCACAGCAATTTGATTGCCAATGTGTTGCAAGCCCAAGCGTGGTGTGACCCAGCCCTGCGCGACTTGAAAAACCCATTGTTTGTCGCTGCGCTGCCGCTGTATCATATTTTCGGCCTCACGGTCACGGCCATGTATGCCGCACACATCGGCGGCCACGTGCTGCTGATTGTCAATCCTCGCGACATCCCGAACTTTGTGAAAGAATTGGCCAAGTATCCGTTCGCCATCTTGCCTGCCGTCAACACGCTGTTTGTTGCCCTGCTCAACAACCCTGAATTCCGCAAGCTCGATTTTTCTAGCCTGCGTGTGGCATTGGCGGGCGGCATGGCGGCTCAAAAAGCGGTTGCAGATGATTTCCACAAAGCCACAGGCGTGCCAATTTGCGAAGCCTATGGTCTGTCAGAAACCAGCCCAGCGGCACTGATGAACCCTAGCAAACTCACAGCATTTACAGGCTACACGGGCTTACCTATTTCATCGACCGATGTGGCGATATTGGACGACGAGGGCAAAGAAATGCCCGTGGGCGAAGCTGGTGAAATTTGCATCCGCGGACCGCAAGTGATGGTCGGCTACTGGCGGCGTCCAGAGGACACAGCCAACGTCATGACCGCCGATGGTTATTTCCGCACGGGCGATATTGGTCTGATGAATGAGCAAGGTTACTTCAAAATCATCGACCGCAAAAAAGACATGGTGCTGGTCTCAGGCTTTAACGTGTATCCAAACGAGGTCGAAGACGTGGCCGTGATGCACCCGAAAGTATTGGAATGCGCGGTCGTCGGTGTGCCTGATGAGTATCAAGGCGAAGCGGTCAAAATCTTCGTGGTGAAAAAAGACCCGAGCTTGACCGAAGAAGAGTTACAAAACTTCTTAAAAGAGCAGCTCACTGGCTACAAACGACCCAAATACGTTGAGTTCCGTGATGATTTGCCCAAGAGTAATGTGGGCAAAATCCTGCGTCGCGAATTGCGCAACACCTAATGCAAGTCGTTTACTCAGCAAAAAGCCCATCATGCGATGGGCTTTTTTTATGAGGCAAGTGCATGCGAATTACTGCGCTTGACCGACCAAGCAAATCCAGCCGTCCTCAGCGCGCCACAGCGCCATCTTCATATACGGTGCATAGGCCTGAATCAACTCCTCGGTTTGACGCTCCAGAATACCAGAGAGCACCAAATAGCCGCCCGACTGCACATAGTTCACCAAGGCAGGTGCCAGCAGTTTCAACGGATTTGAGAGGATGTTCGCCACCACAATTTGGTACTGCACATCGTGCGGCATTGCGTCGGGAAGTACAAATTGCGCCTGCGTGTGGTTCATCTGCGCATTGTCCAAAGAACTCTGTACCGCCTGCGCGTCGATGTCAGTACCGAGTACAGCGCCAGCACCCATTTTCTTCGCCGCGATGGCCAAGATACCACTGCCACAACCATAATCCAAAACGCTTGCGCCCTGCGCCGTGGGAATGTGCTGCGCCAACCATTGCAAGCACAAGCGCGTGGTCGGGTGACTGCCCGTACCAAAGGCCAGACCTGGATCCAAGCGCAGATTGATGCGCTTGGCATCGCTCTCGTTGGCCTCATGCCATGTGGGTACTATCCACAAGTCGGGGGTGATTTCAATCGGTTCAAATTGACTTTGGGTCAAACGCACCCAATCTTGCGCCTGCACCTCACGCTGTGTGTACTCAGGTAACGGCAGCGCCAACTCGGCGTACGCCTCGTTGAGCAAGTCATCAATGGACGCATCGGCATCAACCAGCACCACCAAGCGCGATTGCGCCCATGCGTGCGTGGTCGGTTCCATACCTGGCTCGCCATACAACGGCATTTCCGCCTCGGTATCGGCCCACTCATCCTCAACCGACACGGACAAGGCGCCTGCCTCCATCAAGGCATCCGAGACGTCCTCTGCGTGCTGCTCATCCACGCTGATGATGATTTCTTTCCACATAGCCATATTTCCTTATTTTGAGCCCTATCGCAGACATGCGAGAAGCGCTACCAAAACAAACATCCAACCACGGGGTGCGGTTGGATGTTCAAAACACATCAATTCTGTGCAGTCCACTCAAACTCAATGACGTTCGGCGCATGATGCACCGCCGACTGAATCTTAACGCACGATGTCTTTTTCTGCTTCTAACTTCTGTTCGAGGTAGTGAATGCTAAAACCACCTTCGACAAACACAGGGTCATTCATCATCACACGGTGCAAAGGAATATTCGTAGAAATCCCCTCAACCACCATTTCAGACAATGCCGTACGCATACGAGCCACTGCTTGCTCACGGGTGTCGCCATAAGTAATCAACTTACCAATCATCGAATCGTAATTCGGTGGTACAAAGTAGTTGTTATACACATGCGAATCCACGCGCACACCTGGGCCACCTGCGGTGTGCCACATCGTGATGCGACCGGGGCTGGGCACGAATTTGAACGGATCTTCCGCATTGATACGGCATTCAATCGAGTGACCTTTGATTTCGATGTCTTTTTGACGGTAGCGCAATTTCTCGCCATAAGCGATGCGAATTTGCTCTTGCACGATGTCCACGCCAGTCACCATTTCGGTCACGGGATGCTCAACCTGCACACGGGTGTTCATTTCAATGAGGAAGAACTCGCCATCTTCGTACAAAAATTCAAATGTACCTGCACCGCGATAGCCGATGCGCTTACATGCGTCCACACAACGCTCACCGATTTTATCAATCAATTTGCGTGGAATGCCTGGTGCTGGCGCTTCTTCAATCACTTTTTGGTGGCGGCGTTGCAATGAGCAATCGCGCTCGCCCAAGTAAATGGCGTTCTTGTGCTGATCGGCCAAAATTTGAATTTCAATGTGGCGCGGATTTTGCAAGAATTTTTCCATGTACACGTTTGGATTGCCAAACGCCGCACCCGCTTCAGCCTTGGTCATCGCAACCGCGTTGAGCAACTGAGCTTCGGTGTGCACCACGCGCATACCACGACCACCACCACCGCCAGCGGCTTTGATGATCACTGGGAATTTAATCGCACGCGCCATGCGCAAGATTTCGTCTGGATTGTCGCCCAAAGCTTCTGGAGAACCCGGAACAGTCGGAACGCCCGCTTTAATCATGGCTTGTTTCGCAGCCACTTTATCACCCATGATGCGAATCGAATCTGCGGTAGGACCAATAAAGGTGAAGCCTGATTCTTCCACGCGTTGTGAAAAATCAGCGTTTTCTGACAAAAAGCCGTAACCAGGGTGAATCGCTTCTGCATGGGTCACTTCGGCCGTGGCAATCAGCGCAGTCATATTCAAATAGCTTTGTGCCGAGGGCGCAGGACCGATACACACTGCTTCGTCAGCCAATTTGACATACTTGGCTTCGCGGTCTGCTTCTGAATACACGACCACCGTTTTGATGCCCATTTCGCGACATGCGCGTTGAATCCGCAAGGCAATTTCACCACGGTTGGCGATGAGAATTTTTTTAAACATGGTGCTCTCACATATAGTTTGGTGTCCGTATTGCGACCGCACTTCGCAGCCGCATCATAGACGTATCATAGACGTATCAATTAGAAAACCAATGATGGATGATTGAAAGGCCGTTCACATTCAGTAACAGCGCTCTCAAGTGCAAACATTAGCCAACAATAAACAATGTTTGACCGTATTCAACTGGATCTGCGTTATTCACCAAAATTTGTTTCACAACACCATCGCACTCGGCTTCGATTTCGTTGAGCAATTTCATCGCTTCGATGATGCACAATGTTTGACCTTTTTTCACAGCCGTACCCACCGCCACGTAAGGCGCGGCACCAGGTGCTGACGACGAGTAGAATGTGCCCACCATAGGTGATTTAACCGGCGTGCCTGCTTCTTGAGCAGGAGCAGCAGGTGCTGCTGGGGTTGCTGCCGCTGGAGCGGCTGCTGGCGCAGGTGCTGCCATCATTTGAGGTGCTGCTTGAGTCATCACCACGGTACCGCCGCCCTTGACGATGCGAACTTTACCTTCTGCTTCAGTGATTTCCAACTCTGATACTTCTGATTCAGATACCAAATCGATGAGTGTTTTCAGTTTACGTAAATCCATGTTACTCGCTCCTTTTTTTGAGGTCTAATATAGCTGCTGATATAGCCGATTGTGTCGTATGTTATCGCTTATTATTACTTGTCATTGCTTGTTTTGATTTGATGACCGATAAATTAAATTATTTACCGCACCACCACATTAACGCAACCACATTGGGTTTGAATCGCATTATACGCAATTAAAATCCCTAAAAGATAGTTATTTTCGCTTATTTCGTGCCATTTGCCGTCAAAACCAATCGAATAGAACGAACGTTCAGATTTTTAGGGCGATTTTAAACGTTTGAAATCTTAAGCGAAATTCTTGATTTTTAAGCTCATTTAGATAATTTTTGCGCCAAAAATTTTAAAGCCGCTTCGTAGCCGTACGAGCCCAGCCCGCAGATCACGCCAACGGCCAAATCTGAGAAATAGGAGTGGTGGCGAAACGCTTCGCGCTGGTGCACATTGGACAAATGCACCTCGACAAACGGGATATTCACTCCCGCAATCGCATCTCGGATGGCAACACTGGTGTGGGTGTAGGCGGCGGGGTTGATGATGATGGCATCGATTTGACCACGCGCTTGATGAATGGCGTCGACGAGCTCGCCCTCGTGGTTGCTCTGCACCGCTTTGAGCGCCAAACCCAACTCGCTGGCAACGCCGACCAAATGCTGGTTGATGTCCGCCAAGGTCTGCGCACCGTAAATTTCTGGCTCGCGAGTGCCGAGCAGGTTCAAATTCGGGCCGTGTATGACTAATATATTTTTCATTGTTCGTGTCTTTTTCAATGTGTTTTTTGAAGTCTTTTTGATGTCATTTTTGACGTGTTACTTGATTATTCCTCAGAAAGTGCGCCGCTTCAGGCAGGCACCACCAACCACAAAATACTCAAAGCGGTGCCATTGAAGCTACTCATGGCGTCTTTGAGCGTGTCGAGCATGGGGAACAACATTTTATCCTGAGCCGCAGCGCTCTGAATCAACCAAATATGAGGCACCGCGCCCACTTGAATATCGAGCTTGCCTTGGAGCACATCCGCGCACTCGCCCGTCATGTCGTATAAAGCGTCTAAATTCTGACCAAAATACTCGGGAAATTGCAAACGCTGGCTCAAGCTGCGCATGGCCTGCTCGTTGTCCGCAGCCGCACGCAAATCCACGGTGTGCACGTCCGCGCCCAGCCCCAACGCGCACGCGGGCAATAATTCGGCCAATTTGGCAGTATCGCACTCGGTGAGTGCGCCGACGGCTTCACGCCATAATTCTGAAGTCATGGTGATTCCTATGGTTGGATTAGTTCAAGCGAATACGCGCAAAGCTGCGGTAGTGGTCTTGGGTGTAATAATACTCGCCACTGGTCGCTGCATCGCCCGTACTGCCCTGCCCCGAAACTATACGGCGTGCGCCACGGTTGTCCGCACCTGGGGTCGGCACAGTGTACTCTTGGTAATAGCCGCGAGCTTGATTGGGCAACACCCCTTCGCGGTTGCTGAACACTTGGCCGTCTTGACGGTACGGAAACGACTCGCGATTTTGAATTTTTTTCAAAACGGCTTGCCCCTCGGGCGGCAAAGCGCTGACAGCAATTGTGTCTCCAATCGGCGCATCATTGGATGAAGCGCGGGTAGATTTACTGCCACCATAGCTAGAACCTGAGTTAGAACCCGCATTAGAGCCAGAACCATAGCCCGAACCATTGCCCGAATTGCCTGCAGTGACCACCGCAGGATTGGACGAGCCGATGGGTTTTTTAGGACTGGGCGAGCGCAAGCACGACACCAATAAGGCAATCGACAACAGCGCAATGATGATTTGATAAGCACGTTTAGACATAAGTTTCCATTCAGACCGACAAAGCCGCAGCCAAGCGCGGCGTCAAGGTGTATTGCCCCATCCAAGAAGCCTGCGCCAACACATGCCCTTCCATGCGACGCTGCACTGAGCTCATTGTTAATTTACCACTGGTGGGCAACTCCAGCTCGGCGACGCCCAAAGCATACACCGTGAAGGTGTACTGATGCACAATCGAATCATTCCACGGCGGGCACGGACCATCGTAGCCATAATAATCGCCGTCCATATCGTGATCGGTGGCAAACCAGCTGGTGTAATCATTGATGCCCTGACGCATGGGCGAATCTTTAAAATCCTTACCCGAGATGACGGGACCCGCTTTGCCACGCGGCGTGACCTCATGTGAGAACTGACCTGCGGCGATTTCGCGCACATCTTCAGGCACATTCATCAATACCCAATGCACAAAATCAGCTCGGGGCAAGTCGGCAGGGATTTCGCGGTCGATTTGATTGACGTCCGTTGCATCGGTCGGCGACTGCGCATCGACACAAAACACCACGAACGAGCGCGTACCCTCGGGCACATCAGACCATGCCAAATGCGGATTTTTGTTTGTCGACAGGCGCACCCGAGTCTTGTCATCGATTTGCGCGAAGGCAAATTCGGCTGGAATCAAACCATTGTTGGGAAAACTATCGCTGTGTAATCGCATCCATCCCTCCTGTAGTAAAACCACTCATTCAAACCGTCTGGCATTTTGAGTATTATGAAAAGCCAGTTTGTATGGTTTTTATTTTAACAGAGTTCTAACTGAGTACAAAAAACATTTATGCACTGCAAAATCTGTAAACTCGAAGTAAGCAATTTGTACTACATTACGGTACGCTAAGAAATATTCATTTTGTGGAGCTGAACTCACCCATGCTCTGCACTCACTCACTTAAATTACTGGAGACCCCATGAGCTCAAACTCCGCTGGCGCACGTTTTCGCGCTGCACTCGCTGCAGAATCACCCTTGCAAATCGTTGGCGCCATCAATGCCAACCACGCCCTGCTCGCACAACAAGCAGGCTATAAAGCCGTTTACCTCTCAGGTGGCGGCGTAGCGGCAGGCTCATTGGGCGTGCCTGATTTGGGCATCACAGGTCTGGAAGACGTGCTCATCGACGCACGCCGCATCACCGACGTGTGCGATTTGCCGCTGTTGGTGGACGTGGACACAGGCTTTGGCGCATCGGCGTTCAATGTTGCTCGCACCACAAAATCAATGATTAAAGCAGGCGTAGCCGCCATGCACATCGAGGATCAAGTCGGCGCGAAACGCTGTGGCCACCGCCCGAACAAATCTATTGTATCGACTGAAGAAATGGTCGACCGCATCAAAGCCGCAGTCGATGCGCGTACCGATGAGAACTTCGTCATCATGGCACGTACAGACGCGATTGCATCAGAAGGCTTGGAAGCCGCAGTAGAGCGCGCCATCAAATACGTCGAAGCTGGCGCGGACGCGCTGTTCCCAGAAGCTGCGATTACCTTGGAAATGTACACCGCGTTTGTCAAAGCATTGCCAAACACGCCTGTACTGGCCAACTTGACCGAGTTTGGTCAAACCCCATTGTTCACCACCGACGAGCTCAAATCCGTTGGCGTGGCGATGGCCTTGTACCCATTGTCAGCGTTCCGCGCAGCGAACAAAGCCGCTCTGAACGTCTACACCCAATTGCGCCAAAACGGCACACAATCAGGCGTTGTCGACACCATGCAAACCCGCATGGAACTGTACGCATCGATTGGTTACCAAGCGTATGAAGACAAGCTCGACTTGTTCTTGAGCAAATAAACGCAAAAATAAATTTTCGCAGTAGCAATTATTCAGTAGCAAATATTTTTTCGACCTTTAATCTAATTTTTAGGAGACGCAACATGAGCACAGAAACAACAACAGAAACAACACCAACATTCAAGCCAAAAAAATCGGTCGCCCTCTCAGGCGTCGCCGCTGGTAACACCGCATTGTGTACCGTAGGCCGCTCGGGTAACGACTTGCACTACCGTGGTTACGACATCATGGACTTGGCACTCAAATGTGAATTTGAAGAAGTCGCGCATTTGTTGGTACACGGCACACTGCCGACCAAAACCCAATTGGCCAACTACAAAGCAAAATTGCAACGCATGCGCGGCATCCCACAAGCGGTCAAAACTGCTCTGGAACAATTGCCACCATCGGCACATCCGATGGACGTGATGCGCACTGGCGTATCGGTATTGGGCTGCTTGACCCCTGAAAAAGACGATCACAACATCGCTGACGCGAAAAACATCGCCGACAAATTGATGGCATGCCACTCTTCAATCTTGTTGTACTGGTATCACTTCGCGCACAACGGCAAACGCATCAACGTAGAAACAGACGACGACTCAATCGGCGGCCACTTCTTGACGTTGTTGCACGGTAAAAAATGCCCTGATTCATGGGTTAAAGCGATGCACATTTCATTGATTTTGTACGCAGAGCACGAATTCAACGCATCAACCTTCGCATCACGCGTGGTGGCAGGTACTGGCTCGGACATGTATTCATCAATCTGTGCAGGTATCGGCGCATTGCGCGGACCGAAGCACGGTGGCGCGAACGAAGTCGCATTCGAAATCCAACAACGCTACAACTCACCTGACGAAGCAGAAGCGGACATCCGTGCACGTGTTGAACGTAAAGAAGTTGTGATTGGCTTCGGTCACCCTGTGTACACCATCGCTGACCCACGCAACGTCGTGATCAAAAAAGTGGCGCACGACTTGGGCGTAGAACAAGGCGACATGCGCATGTACGACGTCGCAGAACGCCTCGAAACCATTATGTGGGACATCAAAAAAATGTTCCCGAACTTGGACTGGTTCTCAGCTGTGTCATACAACTTGATGGGCGTACCAACAGCGATGTTCACGCCATTATTCGTGGTATCACGCACATCGGGCTGGAGCGCACACGTGATCGAGCAACGCATCGACAACAAGATTATTCGCCCAAGCGCGAACTACACAGGTCCAGAAGACGTGGTGTTCACGCCGATTGACCAACGTAAATAATCTGTATTAAAAGACTTCAACAATCAAGGGTGGGCAGTGCCCACCCTTACCCACTTTGGCAGACATACACATGACCACCCAATTTCGCAAGACACTGGCTCAACACAATGTTGACTACTACGACACCCGCGCTGCGGTCAATGCCGTTAGCGCAGGCGCATACGACGCCCTCCCCTACACTTCTCGCGTGCTCGCCGAGCAGCTCGTGCGTAAAGCCGACGAGAACAACACCGATGCCGCTACGCTCAACGCGTGGTTGGGTCAGCTCATCAACCGCAAGCAAGAACTCGATTTTCCTTGGTATCCCGCTCGTGTGGTCTGTCACGATATTTTGGGTCAAACGGCCTTGGTCGATTTGGCAGGTCTGCGCGATGCGATTGCCGAGCAAGGTGGCGACCCAGCACAGGTGAACCCTGTGGTGCCGACTCAACTCATCGTGGATCACTCTTTGGCAGTGGAATGCGGCGGGTTTGACCCCGATGCATTCGCGAAAAATCGCGCCATCGAGGATCGCCGCAACGAAGACCGTTTCCACTTCATCGACTGGTGCGCGACGGCATTTAAAAATGTCAACGTGATTCCAGCGGGCAACGGCATCATGCACCAAATCAACCTCGAAAAAATGTCACCTGTGATTCAGAACCGCAACGGCGTGGCATTCCCCGACACCTGCGTGGGCACCGACAGCCACACGCCGCACGTGGACGCATTGGGCGTGATAGCGATTGGCGTGGGTGGTCTGGAAGCTGAGACCGTCATGCTCGGTCGCGCGTCGATGATGCGCCTGCCCGACATCGTTGGTGTGGAATTGACAGGCAAGCGCAAGGCGGGCATCACTGCCACCGACATCGTGCTGGCATTGACTGAATTTTTGCGTAAAGAGCGCGTGGTCGGCGCCTATGTCGAATTCTTCGGCGAAGGTGCGAACGATATGTCGATTGGCGACCGTGCCACCATCTCAAACATGACGCCAGAATACGGCGCAACCGCAGCGATGTTCTACATCGACCAGCAAACCATCGACTACCTCAAGCTCACTGGTCGTGACCCTGAGCAAGTGGCCTTGGTCGAAGCGTATGCCAAAGAAACTGGCCTGTGGGCGGATGCATTGAGCACGGCGAAATACGAGCGCGTATTGAGCTTTGACTTGTCCACCGTAGGTCGCAACATGGCAGGTCCATCGAACCCACACGCACGCGTGGCAACGGCTGATTTGACCGCCAAAGGCATCGCAGGTCCATGGACAGAAACCGCAGGCGAAATGCCCGATGGCGCAGTCATCATCGCGGCGATTACCTCATGCACCAACACCTCAAACCCACGCAACACCGTGGCAGCAGGCCTGCTCGCACGTAAAGCAAACGAGCTGGGCTTGACGCGCAAACCTTGGGTCAAATCTTCATTCGCACCCGGCTCAAAAGTCGCTGAGTTGTACCTCAAAGAAGCAGGCGTGATGCAAGACCTTGAGAAATTGGGCTTTGGCATCGTGGCATTCGCATGTACCACCTGTAACGGCATGAGCGGCGCGCTCGACCCAGTGATTCAGCAAGAAATCATCGACCGTGATTTGTACGCGACCGCTGTGTTGTCAGGCAATCGCAACTTCGACGGGCGCATTCACCCGTATGCCAAGCAAGCCTTCCTCGCTTCGCCGCCGTTGGTGGTGGCGTATGCGATTGCAGGGACCATTCGCTTTGACATCGAAAAAGACGCACTCGGTCACAAAGCCGACGGCACACCGATTTATCTGAAGGACATCTGGCCGTCTGATGAAGAAATCGACGCCTTGGTCGAAAAATCGGTCAAACCCGAACAATTCCGCAAAATCTACATCCCAATGTTCGCCGAAGGCGCAGCCGCAGCAGCGGTCAGTCCACTGTACGACTGGCGCGAAATGAGCACCTACATTCGCCGCCCACCGTACTGGGAAGGCGCACTCGCAGGCGAGCGCACGCTCAAAGGCATGCGCCCACTGGCCGTGTTGCCCGACAACATCACCACGGATCACCTCTCGCCATCCAACGCGATTACGCTCAACAGCGCATCGGGCGAATATTTGGCAAAAATGGGCGTGCCTGAAGAAGACTTCAACAGCTACGCCACCCACCGTGGCGACCACCTCACGGCACAGCGTGCAACCTTTGCCAATCCAAAATTGTTCAACGAAATGGTCAAGAACGACGACGGCAGCGTGAAACAAGGCTCATTGGCACGCATCGAACCCGAAGGCAAAGTCACGCGCATGTGGGAAGCCATCGAGACCTATATGGAACGCAAACAACCGCTCATCATCGTCGCGGGCGCGGACTACGGTCAAGGCTCCTCACGTGACTGGGCGGCCAAAGGCGTGCGTCTGGCAGGTGTAGAAGCGATTGCCGCAGAAGGCTTCGAGCGCATCCACCGCACCAACCTCGTCGGCATGGGCGTGCTGCCACTCGAATTCAAAGCAGGCACCAACCGCCTGACCCTGAACATCGACGGCACCGAAACCTACGACGTCGAAGGCGCACTCAGCCCACGTTGCGATCTGACACTGGTCATCACGCGCAAGAGCGGCGAAGTGGTCAAAGTACCGATGACCTGCCGTCTGGACACAGCAGAAGAAGTGAGCATCTACGAAGCAGGCGGTGTGCTGCAACGATTTGCTCAGGACTTTTTGGCTGGGGCGGTTTAAAGCTTAGTTATAAATTAAATCGGACTGCGATATTGCAGTCCGTTCAATTCCAAACATAAGGATTCATCATGAAAAAAACACGCTTTACACTCGCAACTGCGCTTGTTCTTTCTTGTACAACTGCTCTTGCTGAAGATACCCAATTCTTCATTGACGCTACAAAAGTTACATTAACTCAAAAGTTCAACAACCCCGTATTTTATACTCAAGCACAACTTGAGCAACGAATTGACAGCTGTGTCAAAGACAAGTTGACAGCAAAAAAATTATTAGCTGCACAACCCACACCCGAAACCGTCCACGTCAACATTGATATCAACTATCAACGCGTGTACAACGGTGAAGCATTTGGCTCGAGCAGTTCAGTCGGCTCTCCTGTCATGGGATACAAAATCACTGGCATTCAAAATGGTCAAAATAAGTTTACCTATGCAGATGCAAATTTAAGAATGTCATACGGTTTGTTTGGTAACATCATGAAATCCGTAACAATGGGGCTGGAACAAACCAAAGCCGAGGATGAAAATCAATACGTCGAGGCTTTATGCAAAGAGGCGTTTGAAAAAATCACAGACTAATGTTTGTTGAGCGGAAGACAGCTCGAATTGTGCACTCAGCATAATTCGGGCTTTTTTATTTCTCTAGTCCCTAATCATTGATAACCATACGCCCTGCTTGCACTTACTCAAATCAGTTATCAGAGTCCGCACGGTGCCGCACGTAGGGTGCAATAAGTGCTTTTCACGCATTGCGCCCTACCGCTTCGCACTGTGATACAGTCATTTTTCCATTATTAGGAGTGATATGACATCACACCACTACATTGCCATCATCGTGTATCGCTCAAGTTCTGAGGATGAACGATATCAGCCGCTGTACGAAGAATGCATCACGTTGATACAAGCCCGTTCACTCAGTGAAGCACGCCTGAAAGCCGAACACATCGCCGCTCAACGTGAATGCACATTCAACAACGCATCGGGCATACTCATTTCGTGGAAGTTGCACCGCATTATTGATGTTCGGCCGATGCTGGAAGACGCCATTGGCGAAGTCACCGAGCTGTGTTCACGACATTTTTATGACATAGACGGGTATCTTGCACTGGAAAAATCCTTCTAAACGCCCTAAATGCGAAATAAAGCGGACTGCGATGCAGTCCGTTTTTATGTCGCTGTGGCATAGTGTGCTTGTAATCAATCCAGAGCTTATTTATGGCAAACCACTGACCTTATGCAGCAATGCGGTGACATTGTGCACATCGAACCGACGCATGAGCTGCGCTCGATATTTCTCCACCGTTCTATGACTGATGCCGAGCTGCCGCGCAGAGACTTTGGCCGAGTGTCCGTTCATCAGTCCCATGAGCACTTCCCGCTCCCGCGTGGTCAGTGCGCCCACTTCGGTGTCTATGGGTCTATCTGCCATTGGTTCGAACACCCAGCACGCCTGTGCAAATGGTTGGCTCGAGTCCTGAGCCTGCCCTGATACCCTGAACCATTTCATACTGCCGTCAGCCAGCCGCATGATGCGCTCGTCAAAGTATTCGCCGTTTTGCATCCGCATCAGTGGTTCGCCACGCTCGCCCGTGTGCTCGAACTCGAGCATACTGGGGTAGAGCATGGCCAAACTTTGCCCGATGAGGTCGGCTGCGGTATAGCCAAATCCTGCTGCCATTTTGTCATTGCACCACACCACGATTCGGTGCTGCGTGATGCACAAAGGACTGGGGCACAGCTGCGCCGCCAGCTGCATATGCGCGCTGAGTGACTCGTCCTCAATGGGGGTATTTATACGACTGGATGCGGTGTTCATAGCGCATTACTATACGCAAACTCAAATAGAATAACAAGGATAAGCATGGGACGCACATTCACACACCAATCACACATCGTCGGCTGGAGCCATCTGCCTTTCGGCAAGCATGAGGAAGCATCGCTCGAGGATTTGGTCGGGCAGGCGACCACCCTTGCGCTGGCGCACGCACAGGTCCGTGCGTCTGAGGTCGATGCTGTTTTTATCGGGCATTCGGGCATGGGCTTGGTGCCCGAGGGATTTATCAGCGGTTATCCTGCTCTGGCTGAGGCGGGTCTGCGCCACGCCCCTGCGACACGGGTTGAGAACGCCTGCGCCAGCGGCTCCAGTGCGCTGTACCAAGGGCTGGCGGCGATTGATGCGGGCTGGGCGGACACGGTGCTGGTGGTCGGCGCTGAAAAAATGACCAGCGTGAGCGGCGCTCAAGTGACTGCGTCATTGGCCAGCGCCAGTTATGTGCCTGAGGAGGCGGCGCTCGGCATGACGTTTCCGAGCGTGTTCGCGCATTTTGCGCAGCAGTATTTCGAGCGCTACGGTGACCACAGCGCGGCACTGGCGCACATCGCGGCGAAGAATCATCGCAACGGCGCACGCAACCCGCTCGCGCAGTTGCGCCGCGATTTTGGCTTTGATTTTTGCAATACCGTCTCTGACAAGAACCAGATGGTGGCCGCACCACTGCGCCGCACAGATTGCTCTTTGGTCTCGGACGGCGCGGCGGCGCTGGTGTTGCGTCGCATCGGTACGCACGATCGCAACGCTGTGGCGGTTCAATTTCGCGCCACCTCTCAAGCAAGTGAGTACTTACCTCTATCGCGTCGTGAGGATATTTTGGCCTTCGAGGGGCCGCGCCGTGCTTGGGCACAGGCTCTGTCTCGTGCGGGCATCGGCATCCATGATTTGAGTTTGGCTGAGGTGCATGACTGTTTCACCATTGCGGAGCTGTTGAGCTACGAGGCCATGGGCTTGACCCCTCAGGGTCGTGGCGCTGATGCGCTCGCGAGCGGATTGGTCTACGCCGAGGGCGCTCTGCCGGTCAATCCTTCGGGCGGCCTGAAGGCCAAAGGTCATCCCGTGGGCGCGACAGGGGTGTCGATGCACGTGCTGGCGTGTATGCAATTGAATGATTTGGCAGGGGATTTTCAAGTAGCGGGTGCCGAGCTGGTCGGCGTATTCAACATGGGCGGTTCGGGGGTCTCGAACTGCGTATCGATATTGGAGCACGTATGAACATCGCACATCATTTAAGTCGCATCGCGCAGCTCGATGGGCAGCGCCCTGCCTTGTTTCGTGGCACCCGTCAGCATTCCACCTATGCTCAGTGGGTTGAGCGCGTACAGCAATTGGCCAGCTCGCTGCGCCAAATGGGTTTGAAGCCAGGCGACTGCGTGGCGCTGTATCTGCACAATTGCCTCGAGTACCTCGATATTTTGTATGCCGCTTGGTGGGCGGGGTTGGTGGTTGTGCCGATTAACGCGAAACTGCACCCCAAAGAAGCCGAATGGATTGCGATTCATTCCGAAAGTGCCGCTGTGTTCACCAGCAGCGATATGCACTGCGCGTTCGATTTGATTGAGCGCGTCGTTGACATTCATTCGCCGCATTATCGCGCTTTGTTCACTCAAGAACTTTTGCCCTTGCAAGAGCGCGAGGCGGATGATTTGGCTTGGTTGTTTTACACCAGCGGCACGACAGGTCAACCCAAAGGCGTGATGCTCACACACAAGAATTTGACCATGATGGGGCTGAGTTATTTCGCAGGTGTGGATGCGCCACAGATGCACGACACCCATGTGTATTGCGCGCCCATGTCACACGGTGCGGGCATGTATGCCATCCCCCACGTCATGGCGGGCGCTCGGCATTGCGTGCCTGATTCGGGTGGGTTTGAGCCGTTTGAGCTGTTTGGTCTGTCGCAACACATGCCGTCATTGACCTTGTTTGCCGCACCCACGATGGTGAAACGACTGGTGGATTTTGCCAAGAGCGAACACACGCGAATGGCCGATTGGTCTGGGTTCAAAACCATCGTGTACGGCGGCGGCCCGATGTATCTCGAAGATATTTTGAGCGCTTTGCAACACATCGGGGCGAAATTTGTGCAAATATACGGTCAAGGCGAATGCCCCATGACCATCAGCTCATTGTCACGCGAAATGTTGGTGGCAAGTGTTGCTCAGCAGCGCTACGACCGCGTGGCCAGTGTCGGCCTCGCACAGGCTGCCGTGCAGCTGCGCATCGCTGACACGCACGGCAATGCTGTGCCAGCTGGCGAAGTCGGCGAAATTCAGGTGCGCGGGGATTTGGTCATGGCGGGTTACTGGCGCAACGAGATGGCGACACAGGCGGCGATTAAAGATGGCTGGTTGTCCACTGGGGATATGGGCTGCTTGGATGTGAATGGTTTTTTGACCCTGAAAGATCGCAGCAAAGACGTCATCATCAGCGGCGGCTCGAACATCTATCCGCGAGAAGTGGAGGAGATTTTGCTCAAATCAAATAAGGTGCGAGAAGTCAGCGTCCTTGGCGAACCCGACCCTGAGTGGGGCGAAGTGGTGGTGGCGTTTGTGGTATTGAACCAAGCTTCCGAGCACATCATCAGCGAGCTTGATCAGCTGTGTTTGGCGCACATTGCTCGGTTCAAGCGTCCGAAGAAGTACCATTTTATCGATGAATTACCCAAAAACAATTACGGCAAAGTACTCAAAACAGCTTTGCGCAACCATACACCACAACCCCAATAACACCACAACCCCAATAGGAGAACACTATGCTCGCACTCATCACAGGCTCTACCCAAGGCATCGGCTTGGCCATTGCCGATCGATTGGCCACGAATGGTTATTCGGTCATACTGCACAGCTTTGAGCCAGTAGACGTTGGCAATCGCATCGCGGCCGATTTGGCGGCGCGCACTGGCTGCAAGGCGTATTACATTCAGGCTGATTTGACCGATGCCACGCAGGCCGAACAACTGTTTGCACAGGCCTGCGCCATCACGGGCGCGACTCCCGATGTACTGGTCAACAATGCGGGCACGCAGTTCACCAGCCCGATTGAGTCATTCCCCCCTGAGCGCTGGGACACCATCATTGCCATCAATCTGTCTTCAGTTTTTTACACCATGCGCGCCGCAGTGCCCGCCATGCGCGCCAAAAAATCTGGCCGCATCATCAACATCGCCTCGGTGCACGGACTGGTCGCCTCGGTCAATAAAGCCGCTTACCTCGCGTCGAAACACGGCGTCGTCGGCATGAGCAAAGGCGTGGCGCTGGAAACAGCCGCCGACGGGATTACGGTCAATTGTATTTGTCCGGGCTGGGTCGAAACCCCGCTGATACAACCTCAAATTGACGCCCGTGCAGAACAATTCGGTGGCGACAGAGCCGCAGGCGTGCGTGATTTGCTGCGTGAGAAGCAACCGAATCAACGACTGGCCAGCACCGATGAAATAGCGCAAACCGTGGTATTTTTGTGCTCGGATGCGGCGCAGGGCATCACGGGCATTGCGCTACCCATTGATGGAGGCTGGACGGCGCAGTAATGGTTGCGTACATGAGCGCCCAAATCCCTTCAGCCAGTCGAAAATCAGAGACAATCGCGCTCGGCAGAGCGGGGGCTGAATGATGCATTGAATCGATGCATTGAATCGATGCATCCTATGTTCATAGGGCGTGTGTGCAATGGGCGCAGCAAGTAGGAACCAACGCCCAGCACACACCCAAACAGCGTTTGATTCGGTTGAACTGCCCTACGGTTTTCGGGTATCATAAGTTCTTTTGATTTCAGCCACGTGTCAGATTGATGGATTACAATCGCGCGTTGAGTAAGCGCTCTTTGTCCACAACACCCGCGCTGCCAATCACAGAAGAACCCATTATTAACGCACCCCATACGAGGAGACTTTATGAGTACAGATCGCATTTTATTTGAAGGTTACAAGAGCAAAATCACCACCGCAGAAGAAGCGGCAAAATTAATTAAAGACGGCTCAGTATTGGGCGTGAGCGGCTTTACCAAAGCCGGCGACAGTAAAGCGGTCTTGCCAGCATTGGCTCAATTGGCAAAAACCAATCCAGTGCGCGTGTCTTTGATCTCTGGTGCTTCATTGGGCTATGACACAGAAACTCAATTGGCTTTGTCTGATGTGGTTGCCAAGCGCATCCCGTTCATGGCCGATGCTGAGTTGCGCAAATCGATCAACACGCACAAAGCGCTGTACATGGATCAACATTTGTCTGAAACCCACGAAATGTTGTCTAACCAGCACTTTCCTAAAGTCAACATCGCATTGATCGAAGCCTCAAGCATCGATGCGAACGGCAACATCATCCCAACCACTTCAGTGGGCAACTCTGCGACCTTCGCAGCATTGGCCGATCAAATCATCATCGAAGTGAACTCTGCATTCCCATTGGAATTCAACGGTATTCACGACATTTATTTGCCAACCGCTTACCCGAACCGTGAAGCGGTGAACGTGACCCACGTGGACACGCGCATCGGCACCAACTACATCAAAGTTGACCCATCTAAAGTGGTCGCGGTTGTTTTGACCAACAAACCCGATGCACCTGCAGTCATCTCTGCACCCGATGAAGTGACGTCTTCGATTTCTAAGCACATCACTGCATTTTTCAACAAAGAAGTGGCTGAAGGCCGCTTGACCAAATCTTTGATGCCACTGCAAGCGGGTATTGGTAAAATCGCCAACGCCGTGCTCTCAGGTCTGGTTCACAGTGATTTTGAAGACTTGGTGATGTATTCAGAAGTGTTGCAAGACTCAACTTTCGAATTGTTTGACTCAGGCAAAATGAAATTTGCTTCAACCACGTCAATCACGATTTCTCAAGACTGCTATGACAACTTCATCAACAATTTTGACCAATACAAGGACAAGATTGTTCTGCGCCCACAAAACGTGAGTAATTTGCCAGAAGTCATCCGTCGTCTCGGCATTATCGGTATCAACACCGCGATTGAATTTGACATCTACGGCAACGTGAACTCAACCCACATCGGCGGCACAAAAATGATGAACGGTATCGGCGGCTCGGGCGACTTTGCGCGCAACGCCTACATCTCGATTTTTGTATGTCCTTCAGTGGGCAAAGGCGGCACGATTTCTCAAGTTGTGCCTATGGTTCCGCACCACGACCACACCGAGCATGACGTGGACGTAGTGGTGACTGAGCAAGGTTTGGCAGATTTGCGCGGTTTGGCACCAATCGAGCGTGCTCAACGCATCATCGACAACTGTGTGCACCCAGATTACAAAGCGCAGTTGCAAGCCTACTTTGACGAAGCCAAAACCAAAGGCGGTCAAACACCGCACATTTTGGAAAAAGCACTCTCTTGGCACGTGAATTTGCGTGACAATGGCACAATGAACTTGGCTTA
>CAZDLD010000001.1:14573-23773 GCA_964506355.1 uncultured Hydromonas sp. | reverse complement strand
CGAATCATTGATTGGCCCTTTTTTATTGCCGTGGCTGCTGATTCACTGCTCGCATATTTTTGGGGATTTACATGCTTGTACACTGGTTTAGAGCTGATTTGCGCGTGCGCGACAACCCTGCGCTGTCGGCTGCGCATGACTTGGCCACTTCAATGGGCGTGCCCTTGCTAGCGTTGTACATCAGCACGCCTAAACAATGGCGCGCTCATGATATTGGGGATGCGCGAATTGATTTTGAGTACCGCACCCTGTGTGCTTTGGCCACCGAGTTGGGTGAATTGGGCATACGCCTACACTGTTTGTACGCGGAGGACTATGCGCATACGCCCGCGGTGCTGCTCAATCTGTGCGCTGAGCTGTCGGTGCAGCACGTGTGTGCCAACCGCCAATATGAGTTCAACGAAACCGCACGCGACCGCGTCATTCACCGTCAACTGCGCGCCAAAGGCATAGGCATCAGCTGGCACCACGACCAATGTTTGACCGCGCCCGAGCAGATTCGCACTGGCGATGGACAGTGCTACAGTGTGTTCACACCGTACAAAAACAAGGTTTTGAACATCCTCAGCCAACAGCCACCGAGTATATGTCACAACTTATCACCTCTGACAAACGCAGTATCACAGCCCAACGCCGTGCCTACACTCACTGAGAACCACACGACTTCAGATTTTTGGGGCGACTACCGCGCCACGCCCGACAGCCACGATGCCTGGCCTGCGGGCGAATCGGCAGCTCTCGCACGACTGGCTGCATTTTGCTCTGAAGATTTGGCAGCCTATCCACAGACGCGTGACCTGCCGAGCATCGCAGGCACCAGCGGCCTGTCACCACACTTGGCGGTCGGTGCGCTCAGCGCACGGCAATGTTGGCTGCGTGCTCAACAATCGACTTTGATGCAGGAGGCGAGCGGCGCGGCGACTGAGAAGTGGTGCACCGAGCTGATTTGGCGTGACTTTTACCGCTGCATCATGGTCGGATTTCCCCATGTGGGCCAAAGCCTGCCCTTCAAACGCAACACCGACGCGATGCGCTGGCTCAACGACGCCGCTCAGTTTGACGCGTGGTGTCAGGGGCACACGGGCTACCCCATCATTGATGCCGCGATGCGCTGCCTGAACGCCACCCACTTCATGCACAACCGACTGCGCATGATCTGCGCGATGTTCTTGGTCAAAGACCTGCTCATCGACTGGCGCTGGGGTGAGCGTTACTTCGCGCAAAAACTCATCGATTTTGACTTCGCATCAAACAACGGTGGCTGGCAATGGAGTGCGTCCACGGGCAACGATGCTGTGCCGTATTTCCGCATATTTAATCCAACCAAGCAAAGTCAAACTTACGATGCCTCGGGTGCATTCATCCGCACTTGGGTACCTGAGCTGAGCGGTTGCAGCGACAAGGACATCCACGCTCCAGTAAATCCCCACGCGCTGAATTACCCCGAGCCGATTGTGGAACACTCACGTGCTCGAACGATATTTTTGGATGCATGGAATCAGCTATAAACGTTCAAACATCTCTCTTGAAAAATACAGCACCTCCCCCATCATACATTCATGAAAATCTGCACACGGTGCAATCTAGTTTGATTCATAAACACATAAAGAGGAGTTATATGAGCGCGAAAAAATCCAAAACCACCCAACACAACCATCAGTTTCAAGCTGAAGTGGCACAGTTATTACATTTGGTGACCCATTCATTGTATTCAAACCCTGAGATTTTCCTACGCGAATTGGTCTCCAATGCGTCTGACGCCTGTGACAAACTACGCTTTGAAGGTTTGAATCAACCTGACTTGTTTGAAACTGACCCTGATTTACGCATTCAAATTACCTTTGATAAAGATGCGAAAACCCTCATCATCACTGACAACGGCATTGGTTTAACCGAAGCGGATGCAATTGATCACCTTGGCACCATTGCCAAAAGCGGCACCAAAGATTTTATGGGACAACTCTCTGGCGATCAACAAGCCGACGCACAACTCATTGGTCAGTTTGGTGTGGGATTTTACTCAGGTTTTATCGTGGCGGACAAAATCACTGTTGAGTCACGCCGAGCCGGCACACCAAACACCGAGGCCGTGCGCTGGGTGAGTGATGGTACAGGGGCATTCACGACTGAAATCATCGCACGCGACCAACGAGGCACAAGCGTTGCACTGCATCTGCGCGAGGATTTTGAACAATATCTAAATGCATGGGAAATCAAGCAACTGATACGCAAATATTCTGACCACATCAGCCTACCGATACAGATGAAAAAAGAAGTTTGGCAGGATGCAAAAGAAGAAAACCAACCAGGTCAAATGGTCACCACCGACGAGTGGGAGACTGTTAATTCTGCAAGCGCACTGTGGACGCGACCGAAAAAAGACATCACCGATGAGCAATATCAAGAGTTCTATAAACACATCAGCCACGACTTTAAAGAGCCACTGACATGGACACACAATCGCGTCGAGGGTTCAACCGAGTACACGCAATTATTATTCATCCCTGCTCAAGCGCCGCATGACTTGCATTACCGTGAGCACAAGGCGGGCTTAAAGCTTTATGTCAAGCGCGTATTCATCATGGACGATGCAGAGCAATTATTGCCTCAATACTTACGCTTTGTGCGCGGCGTGATTGACAGCGCAGACTTGCCACTGAATGTGAGCCGAGAGCTGCTGCAAGAGTCGCGCGATGTAAAAGCCATCCGCGAGGGTAACACCCGTCGAATTTTGAGCACGCTTGATCAATTGGCGCATTCAGATGAAACAAGCGACAAAGAAAAATTCAACCAATTTTACGAACAATTCGGAGCTGTACTTAAGGAAGGTTTGGCCGAAGATGCAAGTAATTCTGAAAAAATTGCCAAGTTGCTGCGTTACCCATCCACCACCTCAGAAGCTGCGACACGTTCTTTGGCTGAATACAAATCGGATATGAAAGAGGGACAAAAGGCAATTTACTACCTCACCGCAGACAGCCTCAACAATGCAAAAAACAGCCCACAATTAGAAGTATTCCGCAAAAAAGGCATTGAGGTACTGCTCATGACTGACCGCATTGATGAATGGGCGCTAAATTATTTAATGGAATACGACGGTACGCCATTACAAAGCGTCACCAAGGGTGCTGTAGACTTAGGCCAACTACAAGATGAAGATGAGAAAAAAGCTTTGGATGCCGCTACTGAAAACCTGCAACCAGTGCTGGAAAAGCTACAAACCACGCTTCAGGACAAGGCAAAAACCGTGCGTGTCACTACACGTTTGGTAGACAGTCCCGCCTGTTTGGTGATTGGTGATCACGATTTATCACCTCAGATGATTAAGATGTTCAAACAAATGGGGCAAAACGTACCCGAGTCTAAACCAATATTGGAAATTAATCCTGAACATGATTTGATTAAACGCTTAGACCCAGCCAATGTATCGTTTGATGATTGGGCGCATATAATATTCGATCAAGCACTTTTGGCTGAGGGAGAATTGCCTGCCGACCCTGCGGCATATTTGCGTCGCATCAACACAATATTGCTGAATTGAACTGACTTTGCGATTCAATAGAGGCAAAGTTTAACCATCTCCAAAAACCAAGCGGGTGATTTTATTCACCCGCTTTTTTATGTACTGAGTTCAGCAATATCATCACGCTTCGGATGAGCTATTGCTGCCGTCAGCATCACTGCTGCTGTCATTGCTCGTAAAGTTCTCAGCCGCATCTTTGTACGTGTCTACAGCGCTTTCAGCAACATCCTTAACCGATTCCATAGCTGAAGAAGCCGCTTCGGATAATTTGTCACCCGCTTGACTCAGGAACTCTTTACCTTTTTCAAACGACTCGCCCGTCACATATTCTACCTGCTCGGTTATGGTTGTGCCTACTTTTTTAGCTTCTTCAGCAGCTTTTTTAAAGTGCTCTTTGATTGAATCAAACAATCCCATATAAACTCCTGTACGTGTCAACAATAAAAATGAAAACTACCCGTTGCAAATTATACTAAATACGGTAAATCAAAACGTTCAATAATGGTGCAAACTATAAAATATGCAACTCAAGTGAGCATTCAATAAATTTTATTTGAGCTACTTTGATCTGTTGAGCCGTATTTATTCTCTTGCTCATTTCATTTGTTCAACAGCCAAATAATCAGTTAAATTACACCAACAACTACCACCAACCGCTACGCCCTATATCATTCAAGCGTCAACTACCTACTGCAAACGATTAGAACAGAGCAAAAAATACCAAGCAACCTCAATTTGTAGGCAAACCGTAAGCCTATAGCTTTACCATAACTGCATTCAAAATACCAAGGAGATGTCATGACACACCCCGCTCAGATTAAAATCCCTGCCACCTACATGCGCGGTGGCACCAGTAAAGGCGTGTTTTTCAACCTCACCGACCTGCCTGCGCGTGCGCAAGAGGCTGGCGCTGCGCGCGATGCACTGTTGCTGCGCGTCATCGGTTCTCCCGACCCCTACGGCAAGCAAATCGATGGTATGGGCGGCGCAAGCTCATCAACCAGTAAAACCGTGATTCTTGCCAAGAGTACCGTCGCCGACCACGATGTGGATTATTTGTTCGGACAGGTTTCAATCGATAAGGCCTTCGTTGATTGGTCCGGCAACTGTGGCAATCTGACCGCTGCGGTGGGCGCGTTTGCCATCAGTTCAGGCTTGGTCGATGCCGCACGCATCCCTGCCAACGGCATCTGCACCGTGCGCATCTGGCAAAAAAATATTCAAAAAACCATCATCGCCCACGTGCCCATGACCAATGGTCAAGTGCAAGAAACAGGCGAGTTTGAGCTCGACGGCGTGACCTTCCCAGCGGCCGAAGTGCAAATCGAATTCATCAACCCTGCGGACGAGGGCGAGGATGGCGCCGGTGGCGCGATGTTCCCCACAGGCAATCTCGTTGATGACTTGGACGTGCCCGGTGTGGGCACATTCAAAGCCACTTTGATTAACGCGGGCATCCCGACGATTTTCGTCAATGCCGCTGAGATTGGCTACACGGGTACAGAATTGCAAGATGCGATTAACAACGACAGCGCAGCTCTGGCACGATTTGAAACCATCCGCGCCTATGGTGCGGTCAAAATGGGCTTGATTAAAGACATCTCCGAAGCCGCTGCACGTCAGCACACGCCAAAAGTCGCCTTTGTCGCGCCTCCTGCTGAATACACTTCATCCAGCGGCAAGACCGTGGGCACAGCGGACGTGGATTTGCTCGTGCGCGCCTTGTCCATGGGCAAGCTGCACCACGCCATGATGGGCACGGCGGCAGTCGCCATCGGCACAGCCGCTGCGATTCCTGGCACTTTGGTCAACCTCGCAGCAGGCGGTGGCGAGCGCACAGCGGTGCGCTTCGGCCACCCATCGGGCACATTGCGCGTGGGTGCAGAAGCCCAACTGGTGGACGGCCAATGGACGGTGACCAAGGCAATCATGAGCCGCTCAGCACGCGTGCTCATGAGTGGCTGGGTGCATGTGCCTGAGGATGCGTTTTAAGCTCATTCAAACGCATGGGCACGAGCCTCACTGATTGCCCTCATGTAAATAAGCGCGAAACCGATGAAGTTTCGCGCTTTTTATTTATGACTCGCCCACCCAATACTTCGGGCATCACAAACCTTACAAAACCACACAACCACCACGCCGTTTAGGTTTAGAATGATTCTAAGCTCTCGTTGCTGGTTACCACATTGCATCACTGCTTGATTTCCATCTGTTCCCGTATGTCATTACATTTTAAAGAGGTCATCATGTCCATAGATCATTACACCGCATTATCCGAAGTGAATCTCAAAGGCGTCGCAGTCTACGCACAAACCCCAAAAAAATCCCACACGCAAGTCACCTTGGCCTCCAGCGCCATTGATGTGATGACGGACTTTCATCACAACCCTGCCATTACCATCGATTCAGGCGCATCGATTGACGACGCCAACGAAAAAATGATTGCCTACAGCATTCGCTCATTGCTCGTGACCGACCCGAGCACGCAGATTATTGGCATCATCACCGCTACCGATATTTTGGGTGAAAAACCCATGCGAGTGCTGCAACAGCGCGGCGGTCGCCACCAAGATGTGACCGTTCACGACGTGATGACAGCCAGTAGCCAATTGTTCTTTGTGCATTTCAATGATTTGAAAAATGCCAAAGTCGGCCACATCCTGCAAACCTTGAAAAAATCAGGTCGTCAGCACACCTTGGTGCTCGAAGAAGACGAATCAGGTGCGGAAATCGTACGCGGCATTGTCTCCTCAGCGCAAATTGCCCGTCAGTTCGGGGTTTAACCCAGCACTGCGGCACTGTGCGATAAAAAAAGCGAACCCTTGGGTTCGCTTTTTTTAATTTGAAATTAATGGCTTAATTTAATCAATTGACTTAAGCAGCCGCTTGCTCTGCCACTGGTTTTTTCAACACGAACAACATCGCTGTGGTCACCAAGGTACCGACCAAAATCGCCACGATGTACGGCAACAAATGATCAACCGCATTCGGAATCGGCAACACAAAGATGCCACCATGTGGCACATGCAATTTCGCACCGAACACCATAGACAGGGCACCCGCTACAGCAGAACCCACCATCAACGATGGAATCACGCGAATCGGATCACGCGCAGCGAATGGAATCGCGCCCTCGGTCACAAAAGCAATACCCAGAACCGCTGCGGCAGAGCCCGCTTTGCGCTCGTCCTCGGTAAAGCGTGATTTAAACAAGTACGATGCGAGCGCCAACCCCAATGGCGGCGTCATGCCAGCCGCCATCACCGCCGCCATCGGACCATAGACCGAACTGGCGAGCAAGCCCACGCTGAAAGTGTACGCGGCTTTGTTCACAGGACCGCCCATATCAAAGGCCATCATCGCGCCCAAAATCAAACCCAATACCAAGGCACTTGAGGTTTGCATACTGGTCAACCATGCGGTCAATGCTTTGAGCGCGCCAGCCACAGGCACACCGACGATGTAGAACATAATCAGACCCACGACCAGCGAGCTAATCAGCGGCAGAATCAATACAGGCTTTAAACCCGACAAGTTGCGCGGCAGTTTCACCACCCCGTTGAGCCACTGCGTGAAGTAACCCGCGATAAAGCCCGCGATGATGCCACCCAAAAAGCCCGAGCCTGTGATGCCAGCCAACACGCCACCAATCATGCCCGGTGCCAGACCGGGACGGTCGGCAATTGAGAATGAAATAAAGCCCGCCAGAACCGCGACCATCAAGCCAAAGCCGCCTTTAGCGCCGATTGTAAACACATTCGCCCAGAACGTTGTCCAAGCGGTGGGCACCATCTTCGTGCCATCGAGCGCCATGCCCGCGTCATAGGCATAAATCCCACGCGCCGCAAAGCCAATCGCGATGAGCAAGCCACCAGCCACCACGAAGGGCAGCATATACGACACCCCTGTCATCAGGTGCTTGTACGCACCTTTTAAAGTTTCACCTGCCATGATTGTTCTCCTTTGATTTATAAATAATCCGCGTCGATTAGGATTCGAGCGCGGTGGTAATCAAACCCGCACCATCTTTGATTGCGGCCTTGCTATTGGTTTCGTACAATTTTTTGCCTTCAAAACGGCTTTTGTCCACATGCGCATCTGCGGCGATAATCACCACGTCTGCGGCTGCGATTTCGGATTCGGTGAGTTTATTTTCTACGCCCACTGAGCCTTGGGTCTCGACCTTGATGGTGTGACCGAGTTTTTTGGCGCCATTCTCCAGCCCTTCAGCCGCCATATAGGTGTGTGCGATGCCTGTGGGGCATGAGGTGATTGCGACGATTTGTGCCATGTGTTTCTCCTTGTTGGTGTTGTGTTGTTTCTGTTGTGTTATTTATGTTGCGCTGTTGCTGCTGTGATATTGCTTTGCTAATAATTAATCTCAACGATCTGGCTCGGTTGAAATCACGCTGAAATCGCCCCAAGTGAAGGGTAATGCTCAATCTGCACCGCTTGCTGCCACTGCTCGAGCACATCTTGCGCAGGCAAATCTCGCGCCAGCTGCGTGACCGCCGCCAATGAAAACGAAGTCGCCAAGCGTGCGCACGCCTCCAACGATAAATTCTGCATCACGCCCGCAAGCACGCCCGCCACCATCGCATCCCCTGCGCCCACGGTACTTTTGACCGTGACTACGGGCGGACGCGCGCACAACTGCGCATCAGCGGTGATGAACAGCGCGCCCTGCTCGCCCATCGAGACCACGACCATGCGCATGTCTTGATTGAGCAGCTCGACAGCGCAGCGGCGCACATCGTCTATCTCAGTGAGTTCACGCCCGACCAGCTCGCTGAGCTCATGGATGTTCGGCTTGATAATCGCCGCACCTGCGTGCACCGCTTGGCGAAATGCCTCGCCGCTGGAGTCGAGTATCACTTGGCAGCCATTGGCCTTGACCCGCGCAATGATGTCCGCGTACAAAGTCACAGGCAGACTCGGTTGCAAATGCCCACCGATGGCGAACCAGTCACAATCAGCGCTGAGCGCGTCTATCTGCGCCCACAGCTCTTCGACATCTGTCTGCGCTGGTTCAACCCCGATTGCATTGATGTCGGTGGTCTGCTGCATGGCGCTGTCGATGATTTTGACATTGGTGCGCGTCTGTCCCGCGACGCGCACGAAGCAGTCGGTGATGTGTTTTTGCGCCAAGGTGTGCTCAAAAATTTTGGCATTCTCGCCGCCCAAAAAACCAGTGGCGGACACTTCAAAACCACGCTCGCGCCCATAATCGGCCAGACGCATGGCGACGATGACGCCCTTGCCACCCGCATCCGAACGCATGGACTGTGCGCGATTGACCTCACCCTGAGTGAAGTCAGTCAAGGTCACGGTCAAATCTATCGCAGGGTTGGTGGTCAGTGTGCCCACGCGCAAACCTGTAGCAGTGGGCTGTTGAGACATTGGGTTCACCGTATTCATAATGTACGCACCTCCAGAGCAGAACGGCAGGCCAGAGCCCGTTGCGCCAATGCGCTCAAGTCACTGAGGCTACTGGCGCGCAAATGTGCCTTGATGGTCGGGATGGTTGGTACAGTCAGGCTCAATTCGCGCACGCCCAGTCCGACCAGTATCGATGCGCCCTTGATGTCGCTTGCTGCGCCACCGCAGACGCCGACCCATTTGCCCTCGCGTTGTGCGGCTTTGACCGTCATATCAATAAGGCGCAGCACCGCAGGGT
>CAZDLD010000001.1:0-14563 GCA_964506355.1 uncultured Hydromonas sp. | reverse complement strand
GGGTTGAGCGCGTCGGCTTGCTTGGCCAACTGCGGATGGACACGATCCATCGCCAAGGTGTATTGGGTCAAATCATTGGTGCCGATGGAGAAAAAGTCCACCAGCTTGGCAAAGTGCTCCGCCATCACGGCAGTAGATGGCACTTCGACCATGATGCCGACTTCGATTTTCGGCGCGTCCAGCTCAAGCCGTATGCGCTCGCAAATCGCCAAAGTCTGTTCAATGTCCTCAATCGTGCTGATCATTGGGAACATCACGCGCACATTCGCCTCGCGCGCTGCACGGTAAATCGCACGCAACTGCGGCTCGAACAAATCAGGTCGCGCCAAGCACAGTCGAATGCCACGTATGCCCAAAAATGAATTGTCTTCTTTGGGCAAATTCAAATGCGGCACTTGTTTGTCACCGCCAATGTCCAGCGTGCGTATGGTCAAAGGGCGGCCTTGCAAAGCAAGCGCCATGTCGCGATAGACTTCGTACTGCGCGTCTTCGCTCGGAGTTTCGCCTGACTCTAAGAACAAAAATTCGGTGCGCATCAAGCCCACGCCCTCGGCGCCGTATTCGACCGCCTGTGCGGCTTCGGACACGCGATTGATGTTGGCGCAGACCTCGATGTGACAACCATCGAGTGTGGTCGCGGCGCTCAAGCGTTCGGCAAAATCCACGCTCAACTGACGCGCGACTTCTTCGCTCAGCGCTTGTGCACTGCTGATTTCATCTTCTTGCGGGTTGAGGTAGAGCGCACCATTGAACCCGTCCAATATGCATGGCGTGTGGTTGGCAATATCGAGAATCTCATCACCAGCGGCAACGATGGCAGGGATGCCCATGGCACGTGCAATAATCGCGGTATGCGAGGTTGGGCCACCCTTGGCGGTGATAAAGCCCAGTATCATGTCGGGGTCTAAATTCGCGGTGTCGGACGGCGTCAAATCATCTGCAATCAGGATGCAGGCTTGCTGCGCCTTTGACAAGGGCGCGTCCGCCACGCCCATCATCAGGCGCAGCACCCGTTGCCCCACATCGGACAAATCCATTGCGCGCCCTGCGAGTACGGGGTCGTCCAGTTTATTCAGGCCTTCAATTTTCGCATCGATGACGCTTTGCCACGCCCATGCGGCGTTGTGCTGCCGATCAATCAAGGCACGGGTTTCATGCAGCAACTCATCGTCCTGTACAAATTCCGCGTGCGCCAAGAATATCCCAGCTTGCTTAGAGCCCAATCGGGTTTTGACCTCTTCGTAATTGTGGTGCAAGGCTTTCAGGGCATTGTCGATGGCCTGCTCGAATCGTGCGTGCTCGACTGCTGGATTGCTGCCGCTATCGGTGACGATTATTTTTTTCGCGGTGTGCTGCACCAGCTCACCATACACAATCCCGTCCGATGCCGCCACGCCCTCGGTGAATGCGGCGGTGGCGCGTGGCGCCCATTTGACGAACTCACGGTCCAGCCCTGCGACGCTGTCCTGCTGTGCCTCGCCGTGCGCATCCTCGCCCTCACCCAAACCACTGTCGATGGCGGCGCGCAATGCGCTCAGTGCGGCTGCAGCATCTGCGCCCTCAGCCGATACTTTAATCTGTGCGCCATGCGTGACCCCCAGCTGCAACAGGCTCACAAGGCTTTTGGCATCCGCCACCGCTTCGCCATAGCGCAAACGCACCTGTGCGCTAAATTGCTTGGCCACGCCCACCAACTCAGTCGCAGGACGTGCGTGCAGCCCAGTTGGGTTTAAAATCACTGTCTCGAACGCCTCACTAAAATCGCTCAAACCAACGACAACAGGCGCAGGCCGCTCGCCCGTGAGCGCGGCGATTAAATCATCTTTGTCGGTGGTGTGCGCCAAACGCAGCGCCTCTTCCTCGTCGCCAACCACACGGGTGAGTTTACGCAGGATGCCCAGATGCTCGTCCGACTTGGCGGCTATCCCGACCAATATATGCGCCACATCCTCATCGTTCCACGCCACGCCCTGAGGTATCTGTACCACCACGATGCCCGTGTGCAACACCCAATCGCGGTGCTCGGGCATGCCGTGTGGAATCACTATGCCGTTGGCCAAATAGGTGTTCGCCACCGCTTCACGCGCAAACATGCTCTCGCCATAGCGAGGATCGATCATGCCGTTGCGTACCAGCGCATCAATCATCAACAGCATGGCCTCCTGCTTGCTTGCTGGCGCAGCGTTTAGAATGATGTGTTCGGGTTTGAGTGCCAACATAGTCATCTCACTTAATAATTATCGGTGCGGTGTTTAAATTCTATTGAATGCATAGTGAATGATTGGCAATGTAATCGATTACATTTCATCTGTCAATAATTTTTGCAAGGACAAATGACGTCTATTCATCACAAAAAACAATTCTGTTTGAATGGATGACACGAGCCACAACATCTCAACCGCTCAAAAATCGAATTATCTATTTGATTTTATTGTATTTTATGCGAAATTAACACGGCAAAAGAATAAACTCAAATGCACACCCAACATCAAAAACCCGTTTCAATCGCCCTCAAAGTTGCATTAAACACTGCACCGTCCATGTTCATTTTGCTTAAATAATGCTTTTATTCGCACGGATATTTTGAGTATAATCACCCAACGCTTAAATTGATGCAATCGATTTCATAAACGTTACATTTTTCAGGCCATTTGCCCCCACGCAGTATGCAAGTCCTTTAAAATCACGCACTTGAATCAAGCTCTTGAATCACCCACCCGTCCATCATTGCCCGTCATTCCATCGGATTATTATGACCAGTATCAAAGATGTTGCCACCGAAGCAGGCGTATCGACTGCGACCGTTTCGCGCGTACTTGCCAATAAAGGCCCGTTCAAGATTGAAACGCGCGACAAAATCCTCGCCGCCATCGCAAAGCTCAACTACCGCCCCAACCTTATCGCACGCAGCCTGCGTGCGCAGACCAGTGCGAAAATCGGCTTGGTGGTCTCGGACATCCGCAACCCGTTTTTCACCGCGATTGCCCGAGCTGTTGAGGATGCCGCGTACGAGCGCGGCTACTCGGTGCTCATTTGTAACACCGACGAGAACCCCGAAAAAGAAGCTCTGTATTTGGATTTGATGCACGATGAGAACGTCGCAGGGGTGATTTTCTCGCCCACGCAGCAGTTCAGCAGTCAAAAAGCAGGGCGAGCGCGCACCCACATTCCCTTTGTGGTGATTGACCGTGCGGTCACGCGTGGCGAATATGATTTGGTGCAATTGGACAACCATGGCGCCGCCTACGAGCTGACCGAGCACCTACTGGCGCAAGGCTATCGCAAGCTCGCCGGTCTATTTGGTGACAGTGCGACGGGTGTCGAACGTAAAAAAGGATTTTTAGCGGCACTGGCCGCGCACCAGCTCGAAGCGCTGCACACCGAGCTCATCGCTCCGCGCATCGAGCAGGGCTACGCCGCGACGCAAAGCCTATTGGCGCGCAGCGAGCAGCCCGATGCGATTTTCACCAGCAACAGCCTGCTCACCGCTGGCGCGTTTCAGGCGCTGCGCGCGCAAGGCGTCGCCATCCCCAAGCAAATTGGCTTGGTCGGGTTTGATGAAACCACGTGGGGGGAGTTGGTCGAGCCTGCGATTACCATCATCGCCCAGCCCACCGAAGAAATCGGTCATTCAGCGGTTGAACTGCTGTTCGCCCGCATCGCCGAGCCTGAGCGCGCCATTCGCCGCGTGATACTCAAAGGCAGTCTGCACAGCCACGGCTCGAGTGCGCGGCAAAAATAATTGGTTTACTTGCTATCTCAATTAAGTGTTTGGTCAGGCATTGACCTGCAACCAAAAAGTCACAGGACCATCGTTTACCAGTGCAACCTGCATGTCCGCCGCAAATTCGCCTGTCTGCACCACGCTGTGCTTGCCCCGCGCGCGAATCAACCAATCATCGTACAACTCACGCGCCAAGTCAGGCGCCGCCGCAGGGGTGAAACTCGCGCGCGTGCCGCTGTTGGTATCCGCCGCAAGGGTGAATTGCGACACGATGAGCAGCCCGCCGTGTGCGCCGTTGCCGTCGAGATTTTGCACCGAGCGGTTCATCTTGCCCGCCTCGTCTGAGAACACCCGATAGGCCAAGACTTTATTGAGCAACTTCTCGCCGATGGCTGGGGTGTCGCCTTTTTCCGCGCACAACAACACCAGCAAACCTTGTTCGATTTGCCCCGTGATGCGCTCGTTCACAGTGACGGATGCGCGGCGGACGCGTTGGATTAGGGCGATCATATTGATTCCTATGCTACAAAGTAAGTGTCGTCTAACCAACGCTGTGGATTGGTGTGCACATATTCAGCGATGGTCAGATATGATTCATCTGAGCGAATGATGTGTTCATAATAGTTTCGTTGCCAGACAGGGGTGTTGGGCGTGCCACGCGCTTGGTTAATCGCTCGTGCTGAAAAGGTTTTAGGGCGCGGACGATTTCCGGCAATCCGTGGCGAGGTCGGGCGGGTTTGAAACCCGCCCCTACGGGATTAACTGTTTCGTCAATTTTGTCTATTTGGGCATGATTCGAACACAATGATGCATCGTAAACTTCGTTCTCACTAATATTGACGCTGCACGTAGGGGTGGGTTTCAAACCCACCCTGTCGGCACAAATCCCCACATCATCCAAGACAACAATCCCATGCAGATGGTTGGGCATCATCACAAACGCGTCCAATCGGACGTGCGGATAATGCTGCGGTAATCCTTGCCAAACCTGCCGCACCATCTGCGAATATGCGTTTTCTATCATCACCCCATCGACAATTTGACCAAACAATGCCTGCCTGTTGTGGGTGCAAATGGTAACGAAGTACATCCCTGCCTGTGCGTAATCATAATGCGGCAGACGTATGGATTTTCGGTGGTGGGAGGTTGATGAATCGTCACTCATACACGATTGAATTAATTTTTTGGGAGGAGGTATCAATACTTTTTATTGGTTACAACATCACTCGAACAAGGCGGGTTTAAAACCCGCCCCTACTCAATATGTCGCCCGTCGGCTTCGTCAGTAGGGGTGGGTTTCAAACCCACCCTTGCATCAGAAGCAATATAACAGTGGTAATGGCTCAGATAGAATCAGCTCAAATCCATCTAAATCAATTCCGAAACTATGCGTAAACAACACTGACCTTAGCAAACTTACGCTTACCCACCTGTATCACATACTCACCCTCAGGCAATCGGGTTTGTTTGTCCTTGACCACTTCGCCGTCGATTTTGCAGCCGCCCTGCTCGATGGTGCGCACGCCGTCCGATGAGGTGTTGACCATATTCGCGGCCTTGAGCAGCGCGCCCAGCGGCAAGCCGTCCGCAGGGATGCTGACTGTGACCGACTCGATGTCGTCAGGGATGCCGCCACTGGCACGGTGGTTAAACGCATTGAGCGCTTCTTCGGCGGCAGTTTGTGAGTGAAAGCGTGCGACGATTTCTTGCGCGAGCAGGACTTTGATTTCGCGTGGATTGCGCCCGTTTTGTATCTCGGTTTTGAACGTGGCAATTTGTTCCATCGATACGAAGGAGAGCAGCTCGTACCAGTCCCACATCATCTCGTCCGAGATGCTCATGATTTTGCCAAACATTTCGTTCGCAGGTTCCGTGATGCCGACGTAGTTGTGTTTGGATTTGGACATTTTGTCCACGCCATCCAGCCCCACCAGCAGCGGCATGGTGAGGATGCACTGGGGTTCTTGGCCATATTCTTTTTGCAATTCGCGTCCGACCAGCAGGTTGAATTTCTGGTCGGTGCCGCCCAGCTCGATGTCGGATTTGAGCGCGACCGAGTCGTAGCCTTGCATCAGTGGGTATAAAAACTCATGGATGGAGATTGGAATACCGCCTTTGAATCGCTTGGTAAAGTCCTCGCGCTCTATCATGCGCGCCACCGTGTAGCGCGAAGCCAGCTGTATCATGCCGCGTGCGCCGAGTGGGTCGCACCATTCGGAGTTGTAGCGAATTTCGGTTTTGTCCTTGTCCAGTATCAGGCTGGCTTGTTCGTAATAGGTTTTGGCATTGGCTTCGATTTGCTCACGGGTCAGCGGTGGGCGTGTGGCGTTGCGCCCTGAAGGATCGCCAATCATCGAAGTAAAATCGCCAATCAAAAATATCACCGTGTGCCCCAAGTCCTGCAACTGACGCAATTTATTCAGCACCACGGTGTGACCCAAATGGATGTCGGGTGCGGTCGGATCCAAGCCCAATTTGATGCGCAGTGGTACGCCTGTCGCCGCGCTGCGCGCGAGTTTTTGCACCCATTCGGTTTCGACCAGCAGCTCATCGCAACCGCGCTTGCTCACCGCGAGGGCGTGTTTGACCGCGTCGGTGATGGGGTATTGGGGGGCTGTGGTGGGGGCTGGGTTTGAGGTGTTTTGCGTCTGTGGAATCACGGGCTCGGTCATGGTTTAACTCAATTGATGGTGTGGGTAAATGCGGCGCTGAGGGCGAAAAAAGGCGTCTCGCAGCGCCAAATGAATGCGCTATTGTACCAATTTGTCAGGCGCTCTTGGTACAATGTCGCATCTAAAAAGGCACAACCATGACCCACGAATCCCCTCAACAACCTCAGCTCATATACATCGGCGTGATGTCGGGCACCAGCTTGGACGGCGCAGATGCGGTGGCTCTGCGCATTGGGCGCAATGCTGGCGGTGATAATTTCAGCGTCATGGGCATGTACAGCGTGGGCTTTGATGCGGCATTGCGCGAGGCGTGTATGCGCTTGCAAAGCAGCAGCGCCGACGAGTTGCACGAGGCGCAATTGCTCTCAATTCGACTCGCGCAGGTGTATGCGCAGGCCATCAACGGCCTGCTTGAGCAGCTCAATCTATCCGCAGAGGCGGTTCATGCGGTGGGCGTTCACGGTCAGACCATACGCCACCGCCCCGAGCTGGGCTTCTCTGTTCAAGTGAACCAACCTGCCCTGATTGCCGAGCTCACGGGCATCACGGTGGTGTCGGATTTTCGCTCGCGCGACATTGCCGCTGGCGGTCAAGGTGCGCCACTGGTGCCTGCGTTTCATGATGCGCTGTGGCGCGTGGCAGACAAAAACCGCGTGGTGCTGAACATCGGCGGCTTTGCCAACATCAGCGTGCTCAATCAAGCTCAAGCGACCTTCGGCTTTGACACGGGACCGGGGAATGTACTCATGGACGGCTGGATTGCCCGTCATCAAGGCATGGACTACGATGCGCATGGCATGTGGGCGGCTTCGGGCGAGGTCAATCCTGCACTGCTCAATCACCTACTGAGCGACCCTTATTTCGCACAAGCGTACCCGAAAAGCACAGGACGCGACCACTTTAACCTCGCGTGGTTGGATGCGCGACTGGCGCAATTCCCAGAGTTAAAAGCCGCGGATGTACAAGCGAGCTTGCTACAACTGACCGCCATCACCGCGACTCAAGCCATTGCGCAAGCCTCACCCGACTGTGACGAGCTCATCGTGGCTGGTGGCGGCGCGTTCAACGCGAATCTGTGCATTGCGCTGCGTGAGCACAGCGGCGCGCTGCTGCCACGCTGCCGCATGAGCAGCTCAAACGACTACGAGATTCACCCCATTGCGGTTGAAGGCGCAGCGTTTGCATGGTTGGCCTACCGCACCTTACACGGTCTGTCGGGCAATTTGCCTGCCGCCACGGGCGCTGCGGGCGAACGTATTTTAGGTAATATCACACCCAAATAATCTAATTCGTCCGCCATGGGGTGCGTGTTAAAATGCGCCCTTATCCAAGATTTATTTGCCCACATCCATCGAAATAATCCGACCATTCAAACTTGACACCACTATGACCATACTCACTCAAAACGAACTCAAAGCACTGGTTGCAAAAAAAGCCATCGAATACGTCCCTGACAACGCCATCATCGGTGTGGGTACAGGCTCGACCGCTGATTTATTCATCGATGAATTGGCACTGATTAAAGAGCGCATTGTCGGCGCGATCGCCAGCTCGAACCGCACCGCAGAACGATTGACCGCACACGGCATCAAAGTATTTGACGTCAATGAAGTGCGCTCCGTACCCGTCTACATCGATGGCGCGGACGAAATCGACCCACGCGGCTATATGATCAAGGGCGGCGGCGCAGCACACACGCGCGAAAAAATCTGCGCGTCGATTGCTGAGCGCTTCATCTGCATCGCTGACGCAAGTAAAGAAGTCGACGTGCTCGGACAGTTCCCCCTGCCCATCGAAATCGTGCCACTGGCACGCGAAGCGGTCGCGCGCCGCATCACCGCGCTCGGCGGTCTGCCGATTTGGCGCGTGAAGGACGATGCACCCGTGGTCACCGACAATGGCTGCCACATCCTTGATGTGCAACGCCTGCGCATCACCGACCCATTGGCGCTGGAGCAAGAGCTGACTCTGATTCCCGGCGTGTTGACCGTGGGGATATTTGCGATGCAGCCCGCTCATGTGGCATTGATTGCCACTGCCGATGGCGTGAAGGTGCGCGAGTACCGTTAATATTTATTCCAAATGCTGCCAACAGTCGGCAATCCAAAAAAATGGGCGTGAAATTCACGCCCATTGATTTTTCTTCATCCGGTTCAATCGCAAAACAGCCTCCCTAAATATCAAACTGCTCACCAGGGCTGACCGATTTAAGCGCGCTAACCCAACGTTTCGCAGGCAGCGCGTACTCACTTTTCACCGCATCTGCACGCTCATAAAGTGCCGCCCAGTCCAGTGCAATCGGCGCGCCTTTGAATGCCAGTGCGATGCGGTTGCCGTCGTGTATCTCGGGCAGCGCGACCACGCGGTGGTCAAACACTTGGTTCAGATGCAGCATATTTTTCTCAAAGCTTGGGTGGTCGCCAAATAAATTGATGGTCGCCATGCCGTCCGCTTTCAGCGCGTTGAAACAATCGGTATAAAATTCCACCGAGTCACACACTGGCCCACGCGCACTGGCGTCGTACAGATCAATCTGCAATACATCATAAGCCTCGTGCTGCTGCGCCACCCACGCAGCAGCATCCGCCTGCACCACGTCGATGCGCTCGTCCAGCGGCAGGCGAAACATACCGTAGCAGGCAGCTATCACGTCGGGATTGAGTTCAACCACGGTGGAGTGGGTCTTGGCTAAGTATTTGTAAGTGAATTTGGTCAAGGAAGCGCAACCCATGCCGAGCTGTGCCACTTGCGGCGGTGCATCCATAAACAGCAGATAAGCCATCATCATGCGCGCGTATTCAAGTTCCAATTTAAACGGGCGGCGAATGTTCATCGCGCCCTGCACCCATGGTGTGCCGAAGTGCAAATAGCGCACATCGCCAATTTCGGAGAAGGTCACGGGTTCTTTTTGGTACACGCTTTTTTCGCGCTTACTGGTTTGCTTGCTGGTTTGCTTGCTGGTTTGCTTGCTCGTGTTTGCAGTGGTGGGCTTATTGTTTTTCATAGAGGGGATGCTTGGGAATTTTGCGCTTAAACCACGTATAATACGCGCTATTGATTCCTTTTTCGACCACTCTTACATTTCTTTACCTTTTTACGAGGACGCTATGGCACAACATCACTCTTTACTCATTTTAGGTTCTGGCCCTGCGGGCTACACGGCGGCGGTGTATGCGGCGCGCGCCAACCTGAACCCAACCTTAATCACAGGCATGGAGCAAGGCGGTCAACTGATGACCACCACTGATGTTGAGAACTGGCCTGCGGATGCCGAGGGTGTACAGGGTCCTGAGCTGATGGCGCGTTTTCAAGCGCACGCGGAGAAATTCAACACGCAAATGATTTTTGACACCATCCACACCACGCATTTGACTGAAAAGCCTTTGCGCTTGGTCGGCGACTCTGGCGAGTACACCTGTGATGCCTTGATTATCGCGACAGGCGCATCGGCGCAGTACCTCGGCCTGCCGTCTGAAGAAGCCTTCGCCGGCCGCGGCGTGTCGGCATGCGCCACCTGTGATGGGTTCTTCTACCGTGGCAAGCCCGTGGCCGTGGTCGGCGGCGGCAACACCGCAGTCGAAGAAGCGCTGTATTTGGCCAACATCGCCAGCCAAGTGACCTTGATTCACCGCCGTGAAACTTTCCGCGCTGAGCCCATCTTGATTGACCGCATGATGAAGATGGTCGCTGAGGGCAAAATCGTTCTGGAAACCAATCAAGTGTTGGACGAGGTTTTGGGCGACCAATCGGGCGTGACTGGCTTGCGTTTGAAACAGTTTGAAGGCGATGCGACCCACGAAATCAAAATCGACGGCGTGTTCATCGCCATCGGTCACAAGCCCAACACCGACATATTCGCAGGTCAACTGGACATGGAAAACGGCTACATCAAGACCCGCACAGGCACACAAGGCAACGCCACCGCGACCAACATTGAGGGCGTATTTGCCGCAGGTGACGTGCAAGACCACATCTATCGTCAAGCCATCACCAGCGCGGCCACCGGCTGTATGGCGGCACTGGATGCGCAGCGTTACTTAGAAGCCTTACACGGCTAATGTACACGGGGCAATGTAAGCAAGTACACAACCCATCAATGACGTAGGGGTGGGTTTCAAACCCACCCCAAATTGAAATAAACCGATGAAACCCAAATCCCTCTCCCTTGCCGATTTAGGACAACTTCAAAAAGCCCTTGAACAAGAGGCGAAGGCACGCGCACAGCTTGAGAAAGAGCAAGCGGCGCAACGCGCGCAACAATCGCGCATGAGTAATGAGTTCCTCAACGAGGTCAAGGGCGTGACCCCCATCAAACAAAAAGAGCGCTATATCCCGAGCGGCGCGGACATCGCCGCGCAGCTGTTCGCCAAAAATGAGCAAGTGCTCAAAAAACGCCTGCAAGCCGAAGGCTTGAGCGAGAAACAAGTCAAACAAACCGAGCACAAACGCACACACAACAAGGCCTCGGATCAATTCGATGCCCACCATCTGCGCGATGAAGAACTCGGCACTTACCTGCGCAAAGGCATCCCCGATACCCTGCTCAAAAAATTGCAAAAAGGCGGCTGGGAAGTCGCAGCGCGCATAGACCTGCACGGTAAAACCGTGGAAGAAGCGCGCATTGCCACCAGTGCGTTTCTCTACCAATCCATCAGTCTATCTCACCGCGTGATCAGCATCATCCACGGGCAGGGATTTGGTTCAGCCAGTGGCGAGGCCACACTCAAAACCCATGTGAAAAACTGGCTGGTGCAAAACGCCGCCGTGCTCGCGTTTTGCCCTGCGCCGCGCAACGATGGTGGACATGGTGCAGTGATGGTGTTGCTGCATCAAGATAAAATCAAACCCGCTGCACAATAAAGCGCACCGCGCTGTGATGCGCAACTGCATCACGATGCCAGCCTCATGCCGCTTTGTCACCGTGCGACGGTGTCAGTGTGCGACAGTGTCACTGTGCATCAACCCATTTATTAGTTTACCGAGTTAGAGTAGAGCCGCCATGTTCCCCACCACACTGATTAAATTGATTCCACTGATAGAAGCCATCGGCATCATTGCCTTTTGCATCTCGGGGTTCATCCGCGCGCAGCAGCATAAATTCGACCCCATCGGCGTGTTCATCATTGGCTTTGTCACCGCGTTTGGCGGTGGGACTTTGCGCGATTTGATGCTCGAGCGTCGTCCGTTTTTTTGGGTTGAGCACGAGGCGTACATCATCGGCTTGTTTGCGTTTTCTTTGGTTGCGGGCAAGACCTTGGACTTTATGCGGCGCGTGTTCACGCTCAAAAGCATGTTGGTCGCCGATGCGCTCGGCTTGAGCTTATTCACCATCACCAGCACCGCCGTGGCGCTCGATGCAGGGATGCCCTATTTCGTCGCCTCGATGTACGGTGTCATCGGCGCGACCTTTGGCGGCGTGATACGCGATGTGCTGTGCAATGAAAAACCCCTGCTGCTGATCGACTCAGAACCCTATGCCACCTGCTCGTTCGCAGGCGCGTGGTTGTATCTGGTGTTGATGTATTTGGGGGTGCAAGCCTTGATCAGCTTGGCGCTGGGCTGCGCGCTGGTATTTGCCCTGCGCATGGCGAGCATCAAGCTCAAATGGCGGGTGCCGAGTGGGTTCTAAAGCGGATTGATTGACTCTGCGCTGTGACAGACCACGCAGAGTTTATTGCCATCAGGATCGCGCACATAAGCGCCGTAGTAATGTGCGTGGTAGTGTGGGCGCAGACCTGGAGCACCTTCGTCAGTGCCGCCATGCGCCAGCGCGGTTTGATAAGCCGCATCGACTTGCGCGCGGCTCTTGGCAGATAGGGCAAATAATTGACCATTGCCCGCTTGATGGGGTTCATCGTTAAAGGGACGGCCGATGATGAATAAGGGACGCACATCGGGTGCGGACTGCCATGCCGCCCAAGGACGCTCAGGCTCGCAAAATCGCTCCAGCAAGTCCAGTTCAGCCATCAAGGGACGGTAAAAAGCCAAAGCCCGCTCAAAATCGACTACCCCTACGAACACATGAGAGATCATCACGCCTCCGATTCAATGACTTTGATTTAACCTTCACTCGCGTGGTTGCGCGTGTATTTCGGCAGCTCAATCACGAGGTCTTTGTCTGCGACCACCGCCTGACAGGACAGGCGTGACTGCGAGGTCAAGCCCCACGCCATGTCGAGCAAATCTTCTTCAGCATCCTCAATCTCGTTGAGCGACGCATATCCCTCTCGAATAATGACGTGGCAGGTGGTGCAGGCGCAGACCTTCTCGCAGGCATGCTCGATGTGCACGCCGTGGCGCAGCAGGTTGTCACAAATCGACACCCCAGTTTCAGCGGTAAATTCAGTGCCTGCGGGGCAGATGTCTTCGTGGGGCAATACGGTGATTTTGGTCATTATTTACTCATTTATTTGGGTGAGCCATGTGTTACACAGTGCAACCTTCACAGCGATGCGATCGACTGCCCTGCCAAGGCTTTGCCGATTGCTTTGTTCATGCGGCGTGCTGCAAAATCCTCTGAGGCATTGGCCAGCGCGTCAAACGCCGCACGCAACTCGCCTATCGGCATGGTCTCAGATTGCGCGCTCAATTGCGCCACCGCGTCCATGTGCGTGTGCAAACTCGCACGCTCGGCTTCAATCAGCAATTCGCCATCTTCATTCATCGCGTTGAGCAGAGCTTCGTTCATGCGCTGCGCTTCGACCACCACTTCGCGCCATGCGCGCGCCTGCATGTCTGCGCCCGCATGGGCGTTGCCATCGGTGAGCATCTGCGCAATCGCTTCATCGGACAGACCATAGGATGGTTTGACCGTAATCTCAGCGACCACACCGCTGTTCATTTCGCGTGCCGAAACAGTGAGCAAGCCATCGGCATCGACCTGATAGGTCACGCGCACACGCGCCGCGCCCGCCACCATCGGTGGAATGCCGCGCAATTCGAATTTTGCCAGTGAACGGCACTCGCTCACCAGCTCGCGCTCGCCCTGCACCACGTGTATCGCCATGGCGGTTTGACCATCTTTAAAGGTGGTGAATTCTTGCGCACGCGCCACGGGCAGCGTGCTGTTGCGTGGAATCAGTTTCTCAGTCAATCCGCCCATGGTCTCAACACCCAAGGACAACGGAATCACATCGAGCAGCAGCCAGTCATCATCCGCCGTGCGGTTGCCCGCAAGCAGATTCGCCTGCATCGCCGCGCCGAGCGCGACCACTTGATCGGGGTCTAAATCATTCAATACAGGGCAAGCAACGTGCGCCGCCACAGCGCGTTGCACATTGAGCATCCGCGTCGCGCCGCCAACCATGACCACACCGTTCAAATCGCTACTGCTCAACTTCGCTTGCGCGAGGGCATCGTCCAAGACGCGCAAGGTTTTTTCAACCAAATGTTTGCTCATCTCAAAGAACTGCGCTTGCGAGAGCATTAAATTTACCGAATGACCATCGGAGACGCTGGCGCGAATTGGCGCCACGCCTTTGGTGGTCAGGGCTTCTTTGGCCGCACGGGATTTGCCCTGCAAGACCTTCACATCCTGCGCGGATAAATCCGCGTCTATCGCTGACAAATGTGCCTGCTCAAGTATCCAGCAATACACCCGATGGTCAAAATCATCACCGCCAAGCGCAGTGTCGCCATGCGTGGCCAGCACTTCAAACACACCCTTGGTCAATTTCAAAATCGACACGTCAAACGTACCGCCGCCCAAGTCATACACCGCAAAAATACCTTCTTTATTCTTCTCAGGGTCGTCCAAACCATAGGCAATCGCCGCAGCAGTTGGCTCGTTGAGCAAGCGCAAGACATTCAAGCCCGCAATTTGCGCCGCGTCCTTGGTCGCTTGGCGTTGCGCGTCATCAAAATACGCTGGTACAGTAATCACCGCACCGACCAATTCATCGCCCAAAGCCAGTTTTGCACGCTCGTGCAACACGCTCAAAATATCCGCCGACACCTGCACGGGGGATTTGACCCCCTGCGCGGTCTGTACACTGACCATGCCGGGGGTGTCGACCAATGCATAACCCACATCGGGCAACTGCCGCGCATCGCTGTAACCGCGACCCATCAGGCGCTTGACCGAGGCGATGGTGTTTTTGGGATCGTTCGTTTGCTGCGCTTTTGCCGCGTCACCGACCAGTACGTCATCCGCGCCATAGTGCACCAC